>NZ_CP022221.1:9035982-9342022 GCF_004114935.1 Bradyrhizobium zhanjiangense | reverse complement strand
GGGCGAGATCAAATCGGAATACCCGGGCGAGATCATCGGAATCGGCAGATAGTGTCGCGCTACCCAATAAAAGTGGAGCGCAAGACGGTCGAATCCTTCAGGACGACCAAGCGATATGACTGCATTAACGCACGTCAGTGCGCATACTATTTTGACAATCCCCCACTTATGTTCTTGCGCTTAGCCAGACTGCTCTCGGCCAACGGCGTTCTCGTCGCGACGATCTGGTCTGACAATTGCATTTTGCTTGCGTTGAATGGTCTCATCGCCAATTCGTTAGGCTCATCTCAAGTTGCTCTAAGACCGGATAGTCTTATTGCCAATCTGTCATCAGAGGAGTTTGTGATCGATCGGTGTGTCGAAGACTGCGGATCTGTTAGTATCGCTCAGCTAAGGGCGGAGCGACAGACATTCATTGCTCTTTGCGCGCTCGCCGCGCGCAAGATAGATATGCGCAGGCTGCCGGAAGGCCGATTGGACTATCTGTTGCATCAGCTAGAAAATCTTGAAAGGGCGGGCTCGCGAAGAGAAAACGAGATCATCTTCGTTCGCCGGCGTTCTTAGCCGACCCATTTTGCGACCAGCTCAATGATCTCAGCATACCCGCCGCCTATGGTAGCCACGGTAGCCGCTCCGCCGACCAAGCCCTTGAGGACACTCAGAAGTCTTCCCTTATTCTCAGGATTGGGCTGTTGGGCTGCTGCAACAACGGCGCTGCTGATCGCTTGTCGTTGTTCTTGACTGATGGTGGCTTTTTCGACGAATTGCAGAATTGCCGAAAGCACCTCCCTGTCAGCTGCTTGCTGCGCAGTCATGTTTTGCACCGCGGCGTTCGCGCTGCTGATCATGTCGCCGGCGACGATGTTTTGAGCCTGAACGTTGCCGCCAATGCTCAATGAGTTTCCCTTATTCACGGTCATGCTCCCATGGTTAAAGACGATCATCGGCCGGTCTCCAAACTCGAGCAGGCCCTGAGAGTAGAGGCTACTTCTCTCTAGCTCGATTTGAATAGCCTTGAGCTGTCCAAATAAGGGCGAGCCTTCCGCCGCCGCAAGTAATCGTTGCCGCTCTAAGCTTCCAGGAGGTTTCGCTTCGAATTCCGAGGTCACGATTTCGGCTAGAATTGCATCGCCTCCTCGCTTCGCCATGCCCGACAATAGGATGGCTCGCACGCCTGGATCAGCTTCATTCGTATACCACTCGGCTATCGGGATATTGAACTCCGGGCCGCAAGTTTCGGCGGTAATGCCCAAGGCAAGACCCTCGCGAGCCGTTACCGACTTATCCAAGCGAAATTCGTGAAGTAAATCGGTAGAGAGCCCAGAGACTTCAGGAGATTGAGTCATTACTCGATACAGCCACTTCCTGACGTTATCTGGCCGCCTTCTGAAGTCTTGAGGAGCGATCTTCAGATGATTGAAGTTGAATTCGTCCCGTTCCCAAAGCGCCCAAATAGAGTATTCAGTGATTTCATCGGAGCTGTGGTTGTTCAGTTCTCCCAGGAACACCTCATTAGTATAGCGGGGATGAAATAGATGTTCAGGCGCTTTGTTATAGCCAATTAAAAAGGTTGCCCATTCTAACGTGAGATCATCGTCGTTGAGCGATATGGCGATCGGCTTGGAGTGATTTGAGATCCAAGTGCTGGGGGCGTACAGGCGGGAGGCCAAGACCATTGGCGCGTCCCGTTCTAGGCCCGCTTCCTTGCAAACAATATCGAGCCCCTTGTCTTGCGCCTGTCGAACGAGACCGGCGACTCCCCACGATCTGGCCTTTCTGTCACGCTCTATCTTCATGCGTTCAACGACGCGGTATGTGTCGTCGGCATGACCAATCAGAGCGATCGCCTTCAGTGACCATCTGCGGACCGGCACGTCATCACTGTGCATATGGCTATGAAGAAGGCCGCGGATGTTGGGTAGATCATCCGGCATTATCCGCCGACCGGCTTCGTAGTGCATGCAAAGATCCTGGAGCCCCTTTTTGATAATGCGGGCAGGATTGTTGATCCTTAGCTCCAGAAGAAGCCGCTGAACCTCAGCCTCTGGTACCTGACGAGTGCGTTTCAAGGTTGGATGCTCTGGCGGATCATTTTTCGGATATGGCCGCGCGCGAAGAGCCGCCGAGATGTGGTATCGTAGTCGTCTAGAGTGTTTCCGGGATTTGTTGCGTCTACCCAGCGTATGTCATTTAGCGAGAGGGCCGCCTTTGTTGGTGTGAATTCATCAGGACAATGGTAGCCCATCACGACGTGTACGACGGCTGCTTGACCCGATCCTCTTCGGTGGTAGCAGCCGATCCAAGGTCGCACCTCGTTGCTGTAGCGCGCTCGTTCAGCTAGTCGTCGTGGCAGGCCGATGCCGTAGCAGAGTTCAGAAATTCCGTTGGATACGATCCCGTAGAAGCTATTGAAGAGCATATCGACGTCATGAGCGAAAACCGTGCCGCCGATCCCAATGCTGCGTTTGCCGTAAATCGGGTCTGTGCTGGGGAAGAACTTGCCCGACCTGAATGAGAGAACCTTGTTATCTCGGTAGACAACGACAAAGCTGTGGACTGCGGCAAGGCGAGGATTGTCGGCAATATCAGCATAGGATCGATAGCCGTATCCTCCGCTGCCGAACGTCTGTTCGATTAGTTGCGCGGTGATCTCACGATCGACGCTACTTGAGCCAGGGAGTTCGAGAAACAGTATCGCGTTTTTGCCGAGTTCTTTCCGTCTAGGCGGAGCGAAATATTCGGTTCTGTCGCGCTCTGGAACGGTTTCGTCATCCACAAATTGACGAAGGAAGAATACGCCGGCTGCCGTTCGAAAAAATCGACTATTCGCGCGATTGCGTGCTATGTCTTCGCTGAGTCGTGCATGAAGCGTTTTGTCTTGGCGAGGTCCGCGCAGGTGCCAAGGGACGAGCTTCTTGAGATAGGCTTCGTCAAGAATCTCCTTGGGGCGCAGTGGCCGGCGCACCCTAAACAGGACCTGTTCCGCGATGTTGAGGTAAGCGTCCACTTAAGCGATCAAATGATTGGGAACGGGAAATTAAGGCCTGAGGCGGAACATAGCGCTAGTGGCAGCGAATTAATATAGGTTTGGTAGGGCTGCAATCGGAGATAGCGATGGAAGAGATCGTTAAGGCGCTCCGCCAATTTAGAGACGACCGAAATTGGTCCCGATTTCATACCCCCAAAGATCTGGCGATTTCGGTAAGCATCGAAGCCGGCGAGCTTCTGGAGATATTCCAATGGCAGCATGATGGCCATGACCTCGATGGCCTCGATAGGAGCCGTGTGGCCGCGGAAGCTGCGGATGTGTTGCTTTACACGCTCATGCTATTTGATCGACTTGGGCTCGATCCAACGGCAGAGGCGATGAGAAAAATACGCCTCAATGCCCAACGATACCCCGTGGAAAAGACGTTCGATAAGCCAGCCTCTTTTCTTAAGGCGCTAAAGTAACCGGTAGTCGCAGCCTGCGCGGTTCGAATTTTCGGCCTCTCAGAACAAAAACGGCCGGATCTTCCGATCCGGCCGTAACGCAAAACTCTACCGGCTAAGCCTACGCCACGCGACGCAACTTAGCCCCCGCCCGATTCTGAAAAACTTAGCTGGCCTTCTTGACCGGCGCGGTGTCGCCGACCTTCTTCTGGATGGCGCGCTTCAGCTCGAGGGCGCGCGGCGACAGGGCGTCGGTCTTGGCCTTGAGCAGGAAGGCATCGAGGCCGCCATTGTGGTCGACGCTCTTGACCGCGGTGGTGGAGACGCGCAGGCGCACGTTGCGGCCGAGGGCTTCCGAGATGAACGTCACGTTGACGAGGTTCGGCAGGAAGCGGCGCTTGGTCTTGATGTTGGAGTGGCTGACCTTGTGGCCGACGAGGGGGCCCTTGGCCGTCAGTTCGCAGCGGCGAGACATGGCAAAAATCCTTATCCTAAACCCCCAACGAGTTGCGGCCGCCATTCTGGGCGCCACGGGGGCGAATTCTCTGTCCTTGCAGGGAGCGGGCGGACGTATAGGGGGGAAGGGGCGGGTAGTCAAGGATTTGGGGCAGGTTTCGTGCCCGCCCCGGCGGTGGTGCGCCCCCTCTCCCGCCTGCGGGGGAGGGTTGGGGAGGGGGTGCCTCCGCGGAGGGACAGTCGTTATCACGGGTGGTGCCTCCAAAGAGAGCCCCCAAGAGGAGAGAGCCCTCACCCGCGCTGCGCGCGACCTCTCCCGCAAGCGGGAGAGGAGTCGGAGCCCGCGGCTCCCCAATCACCAAAACGGCAATGATCGGAACGCCTTACCATCACATAAAGGGCGTAATCGCGCCGGAAGAATCCGGTGGAGTTCCGCGTCTGCGCGCCCGGACGCATTGCCTGCCGCCGATTTCGGCTTAAGTAACGCATCACTTGGCGCCCCGATTGGAAAGCTTCGTGCCCACCTCGTCCCCCGTTTCGCCCCGGCGGCGCTCTGCCGGCCAGCTGGCCCTGGCGGCCCTGTGCGGCCTCGCCGTGGCGTGGGCGGCCGAGCCTGTAGCGGCGCAGGGCAAGCTCGAGGCGCAGTATGAGGCGTCGCTGGCGGGCATTCCCGTCGGCAGGGGCGCCTGGAACATCGACATCCAGGACGACGTGTTCGCGGCCGCGGCCTCCGGCGGCACCACCGGGATCTTGAAGTCGTTCACGGGCGGGTCCGGCACCGGCGCTAGCCAAGGCCGCGTCGTCAACGGCGCGCTGGTTGCGACCGGCTATCAGGCCTCAACCACCACCTCGAAGAAGACCGAAGAGATCCGCATCACGCTCGACAAGGGCAATGTGAAGGAGTTCGCGATCCTGCCGGAGCCGCCGGTCGATCCGGACCGCATCGTCGTCACCGAGGCGCATCGCCGCGGCGTCTGGGACCCGATGACGGCCTCGCTGCTGCGCGTGCCCGGCACCGGCGATCCCGTCTCGCCGGAGGCCTGCCACAACGCCGCGCCCGTGTTCGACGGCCGCATGCGCTACGATCTCAAACTCGATTTCAAGCGCATGGAGAGCGTGAAGGCGGAGAAGGGCTATCGTGGCCCGGTCGTGGTTTGCGCGCTCTATTTCGTGCCTGTCGCCGGCTACATCCCCGACCGCCCCGTGATCAAATACCTCGCCGCCCAGCGCAACATCGAGATCGCGTTCGCGCCGGTGGCGGGCACGCGCATCCTGGTCCCGTTCTGGCTGAAAGTGCCGACGCCGCTGGGGCCGGCCATGCTGGAAGCGACCAGCTTCATCACCTCCCCCCAGCCGCCGCGCGTCGCGAAGACGCAATAAGCCTTCACCCTCCCCTGGAGGGGGAGGGTCGATCGCGCGTAGCGCGAGCGGGGTGGGGTGATCTCTCCACACGAACAGTGCCCGTGGGGAGAGATCACCCCACCCCGTCGCGCATTTCGCTGCGCTCCATGTGCGCCGACCCTTCCCCTCCAGGGGAGGGTAAGAAAGTGTGTAAATTCAATGACATGCTACTGTGCATGGGGTTGTTTTCGCACTTTTTGTTTTGCAGGCCGGCGAGACGGGAATCCATTTGACTCCCGCCCGATTCTGATTCGACTCCGCGCCATCCCCAATTTTAAGAAACCCGCCGCCGAAACCTCGCTTGTGCGATCGGGCAAAACTCCATCTAGTGCACAATCAACACGAGTCCCGCGACATGTTGCGTGAACGGAACAGGACTCATCAGGGAGTCAGCGATTCGGCCGCGATTCGTTCTAGAGTCGTTCCGAAGCTTAAGGCCAACGGGAAAAGCGTCGCAAAGTGAGACAGTTGCGCGAGGTTTGGGGAGCTCTCTCTTCTCCCTCTCCCCGTTCTTACGGGGAGAGGGTTGGGGTGAGGGGCTGCATCCGCGAAAACGGTGACAGTTCGACTCGCGGAGAGCCCCCCTCACCCGGCGCTTCGCGCCGACCTCTCCCCGCAAGCGGGGCGAGGTGACTTTCAAGCGCTTCGCGCTCCCGCCCCAAAACGGCACTGACATTCGCCCAAATCGCCACTACCTAATCCCTGGATATGGCTTTCTCTCCCTCCCCCTTCGCTTCCGAGCGCGCGCCCGGCGCCGGCGTCACTGCGGTGCTCGGTCCGACCAACACCGGCAAGACCCATCTCGCCATCGAGCGGATGCTGGCGCATCCCTCCGGCATGATCGGGCTGCCGCTGCGCCTGTTGGCGCGCGAGGTCTACAACAAGATCGCCGATCGCGCGGGGCCAGAGAGCGTCGCGCTCGTCACCGGCGAGGAGAAGATCAAGCCGAAGAAGCCGCGCTATTGGGTCTCGACCGTCGAGGCGATGCCGCGCGACCTCGATGTGTCGTTCCTCGCCATCGACGAGGTCCAGATCGCTTCTGACCTCGAACGCGGCCACGTCTTCACCGACCGCATCCTCAACCGCCGCGGCCGCGACGAGACGCTGCTGCTCGGCGCTGCCACGATGCGCCCGATCATCGAGCGGCTGTTGCCGGGCGTGTCCATGATCACGCGGCCGCGCCTGTCGAGCCTCGAATTCGCCGGCGACCGCAAGATCACGCGCCAGCCGCGCCGCACCGCCATCGTCGCGTTCTCGGCCGACGAGGTCTACGCCATCGCCGAGCTGATCCGCCGCCAGCATGGCGGCGCCGCCGTGGTGCTGGGATCGCTCAGCCCTCGCACGCGCAACGCGCAAGTGGCGATGTTCCAGAACGGCGATGTCGACTATCTCGTCGCCACCGACGCCGTCGGCATGGGCCTCAATCTCGACGTCGACCACGTCGCCTTCGCTTCCGACCGCAAGTTCGACGGCTACCAGTTCCGCAGGCTGACGCCGGCCGAGTTCGCGCAGGTCGCCGGCCGCGCCGGCCGCGCCACGCGCAACGGCACCTTCGGCACCACCGGCCGCTGCGCGCCGTTCGAGCCCGAGCTCGTCAACGCGCTACAGAACCACACCTTCGATGCCGTGAAGATGCTGCAATGGCGCAACTCGAAGCTGGATTTCTCCTCGCTCGGCGCGCTCCAGGTGTCCTTGAACTTACCTCCGGGGCACGAGGCGCTGACGCGCGCGCCTGTTGCCGAGGACATGCGCGTGCTCGACCACGCCGCCCGCGACGGCGAGGTGCGCGATATCGCGCATGGCAAAGACGCCGTGGAACGCCTCTGGGAGGCCTGCCAGGTCCCCGATTACCGAAAGCTGTCGCCGGCCGCCCATGCTGAGCTGGTGACGACGCTCTACGGCTTCCTGATGCAGAAGGGATGCGTCCCCGATGCCTGGTTCGCCGCCCAGGTCGACCAGGCCGACCGCATCGACGGCGACATCGACACGCTGTCGGCCCGGATCGCGCAGATTCGCACCTGGACCTTCGTCGCCAACCGCCCGGACTGGCTGAAAGACCCCGAACGCTGGCAGGGGATCGCGCGGGAGGTCGAAAATAAATTATCGGATGCGCTCCATGAACGCTTGACTGAGCGTTTCGTTGATCGCCGGACCAGTGTATTGATGCGCCGCCTGCGGGAGAACACGAGCTTGAATACTGAAATCGGCAAGACCGGCGAAGTCATCGTCGAAGGCCATGTCATCGGCCGCCTCGACGGCTTCACCTTTGCACCGGACGTGGCGGAAGCCGGCTCCGATGCGAAAGCCTTGCAGGCTGCAGCGCAAGCGGTGCTCGCCGGCGAGATCAACACGCGCGCCGAGAAGCTGGGCAACGCGCCGGACGAGCAGTTCGTGCTGACCTCGGAAGGCATCATCCGCTGGACCGGCGATGCCGTGGCGCGCCTGTCTGCCGCCGACGACGCGCTGCATCCGCGCATCCGTATCATCTCCGACGAGAGATTGACCGGCGGCCCGCGTGAAAAAGTGCAGGCGCGGCTCGAGCTCTGGCTCAAGACGCATATCGAAAAGCTGCTCGGGCCGATGTTCGAGCTGTCGAAGGCCGAGGATGTCACCGGCATCGCCCGCGGCATCGCTTATCAGCTGGTCGAGGCGCTCGGCGTGCTCGAGCGTCCCAGAATCGCGAACGAGCTGAAGGATCTCGATCAGCCCTCGCGCGCGGTCCTGCGCAAATATGGCGTCCGCTTCGGCGCCTATCACATCTATTTCCCCGGCCTGCTCAAGCCCGCCGCGCGTGCGCTGGCCGCGCTGCTCTGGGCGCTGAAGCAGGACAATGTCGATCTCTCCGCGCTCTCGGGCGCGCAGCATCTGGCATCGTCGGGCCGCACCTCGTTCCCGGTCGACAAGCAGCTGCCGCGCGATGCCTATCGTGTGCTCGGCTACAAGCAGGCCGGCGAGCGCGCCGTGCGCGTCGACATTTTGGAGCGGCTTGCCGATCTGATCCGCCCGGCGCTGGCCTGGCGCGAGAATTCGCCCGGCGAAAAGCCCGCCGGCGCATTCGACGGCCGCAGCTTCGTGGTGACGCAGGCGATGACCTCGCTCACGGGATCGGCCGGCGAGGATTTTGCGTCCGTGCTGCGCGCGCTCGGCTATCGCATGGAGAAGCGTCCGCCGCTGCCGCAGAAGCCTGTGGTGACCGAGACCATCGCGGCAGAGATGCCGCCCGTCGAGGGCAGCGCGGAGACCTCGACCGAGACCGCGGCGGAGGCCGTTGCGGGTCTGCCCGCGGAGGCATCCTCCACGGATGCCGCCGCTGAACCCGTCACCGTCGAAGACGCGCCCGGCGTGGAACCGCAGGACGAGGCCGCGCCGGCGGAGTCGGCGCTGGAAGCATCGCCCGAGGCTCCCGTCACGCCCGAAGATGCCCCCGGCATCGCGCCGCCGGCGGAAGAGACCGCTGCGCCGGCGGAGGCTGCCGGCCTCGAAGCCGCTGCCGCCGCGACCGCGGCAACGGAAGCTGCCGTATCGCCCGACGCTGCCGCGCCTGAGGCTGCGGCGGAGCCCGAGCTCGTCGAGGTCTGGCGTCCCGGCGGCCGTCACGAGGACCGCAAGCCGCGCCACGAGCGCCATCGCCATCAGCGTCACCATCACCGTCCGCAGGCGGCTGCAGAGGGCGCGACGGCCGCGCCGGGCGAAGCAGCGCAGTCAGCCGACGGCGAGAAACGCGGCGAGCGCCATCGCCATGGTGGTCATCGCCGCGATGGGGCTAAGGATTTTCGCAAGCCGCGTGAAGGTGGCGAGGGCGGTGATCGCCGCGAGGATAGGAATCGCAGCTTCCAGGGCAAGGACCGCGACAACAAGGGCAAGTTCGGCGGCGATCGCGACAAGGGTCGCGAGCATCGTGGCCGCGACCGCGACAAGGGCCGCGACCGCCGCGACCGTGAGTCCGGTCCGTCGCTGCGTCCCTATGCCTCCAGCGCGAATCCGCGCGAACGCGATCGTCCGGTCGATCCGAACTCGCCCTTCGCCAAGCTCGCCGCGCTGAAAGAGCAGCTGTCCGGCCGGAAGGAGTAATCCTACGACCGAGCGGCAGCGCATCGACAAATGGCTGTGGCACGCCCGGGTGGTGAAGGCGCGCACCTCCGCCGCTGAGCTGGTCGTCACCGGCCATGTTCGCGTCAACGGCGCACGCGAGACGTCGCCGGGGCATGCGATCAAGATCGGCGATGTCCTCACCATCGCGCTCGATCGCACCGTGCGCGTCTTGAAGGTCACCGCCTTCAGCGAACGCCGCGGCGATGCCGCCTCGGCCCGCGTGCTCTATGAAGAGCTAGTCGAGCGCAATTAATTGCGCTTTGTATTCATTTCTTGGCCGATCAAACGCACACAAGTGTCATGATCGGCTGTTGCCGACCTTGCAGCGCCGGGCCATCCGCGCTACGCAAGCCGCGACTTTTAAAAGAGCTTTTCGGAGCGTTGGATGACTTACGTCGTCACTGAAAACTGCATCAAGTGCAAGTACACCGACTGCGTCGAGGTCTGCCCGGTCGACTGCTTCTACGAGGGTGACAACATGCTCGTCATCCATCCCGACGAGTGCATCGACTGCGGCGTGTGCGAGCCGGAATGCCCCGCCGACGCCATCAAGCCGGACACGGAACCGGGCCTGGAAAAGTGGCTCCAGGTCAACGCCGACTATGCCAAGAGCTGGCCGAACATCACCCAGAAGAAAGAATCACCCGCCGATGCCAAGGAATTCGACGGCATGGAAGGCAAGTTCGAGAAATATTTTTCTCCGAACCCGGGCTCGGGAGACTAATTAGGGCCCAAACTTAACCCTAATAGCGGCGCTGGCGCCGAAAACCAGCCCTCAAAGACCCCTAAATCATTGATTTTTGCGGGAAATGTGCTATATTGGGCACATTAAGCCGAACCCCGTCAGCCCCGTTGGCCCCTCTGGGTTCCCGTGAAACCAAATGTCGAACAGGGGCGTGGCAGTTTTCCGCGCGCAGGCTGTGTCACAGAAAACGCGTAAAAAGAGTACTTCAGCGAGGGCTTCCCATAAGGAGGCCAAAAAAGTCGCCGCGGCCAGCCGTAGCGCATCCAAGGGTCGGACCGCGACGAAGGCGCCGGCTGCAAAGTCCTCGAAGAACAAAAGAAGCGCAATGCCTAACAAGACTGCCAAACCGGCCGCGAAAGCGACCGTCGCCAAGCCTGCTGCTGCCAAGGCTCATCCTGCGAAGGCTCACGCTGCCAAGCCCGCCGCGCCGAAGGCTCCCGTTGCTGCTGCTCATGCCAAGGCTCCTGCCGCTGCCAAGCCGGCCGCCAAGCCCGCTGCTGCGCCGAAGGTCGAGGAAAAGAAGGTCGTGACCCAGCGTCAGGGCTTCAAGGCCAACGAATTCGTCGTTTATCCCGCTCACGGCGTCGGCCAGATCCTGGCCATCGAGGAGCAGGAGATCGCCGGTGCCAAGCTCGAGCTGTTCGTCATCAATTTCATCAAGGACAAGATGACGCTGCGCGTTCCGACCGCCAAGGTCGCCAATGTCGGCATGCGCAAGCTGTCCGATCCGGCGCTGGTCAAGAAGGCGCTGGAGACGCTCAAGGGCCGCGCCCGCGTCAAGCGCACCATGTGGTCGCGCCGCGCCCAGGAATACGAAGCAAAGATCAATTCGGGCGACATCGTCGCGATCGCGGAAGTCGTGCGCGACCTCTACCGCTCGGAGTCGCAGCCGGAGCAGTCCTACAGCGAACGCCAGCTCTATGAAGCGGCGCTCGATCGTCTCTCCCGGGAGATCGCGGTGGTGCAGCACTCGACCGAGACCGAAGCGGTCAAGGAGATCGAGGCCCAGCTCGCCAAGAGCCCGCGCCGCGCCAACGCCAAGGCGGAAGCCGCCGACGGCGAAGCCGATTCGGATGCCGAGGGCGATACCGACGACACCGATGGCGACGATACCACCGTCGCCGACGAGGCCGCGTAAGCGCCTCCGTCGATTGCAAGAGATCAAAAGCCCGGCCGTTTGGCCGGGCTTTTTGTTTGGGTCTGCACTCGCGCGGAGATACTGGATCGGTGCTCGCTGGTCCAGAACAACGAGGAGAGAATGGGAGCGAAGCCGGTTCAAGAAATGCGGTGTCGTCCCGGCCTAGCGCGCAATTGCGCGCTAGGCCGGGACGACGAGACGAGAGAGACTCGGCTCGCCTCACTTCACCGGCCGTTTCTCCAGCTTCCTTGCCAGCGTCCGCCGATGCATCCCCAATCGCCGTGCCGCCTCCGAGATGTTGAAATCCGTCTCGATCAGGGTCTGGTGGATGCGCTCCCATTCCAGCGTCTTGATCGATGTCGGCCGGGTGTCGAGCGCGACCTCAGCGTTGCCCTCGGCCTTGTTGAAGGCGGCCTCGATGTCGTCGGTGTTGGACGGCTTCGCCAAATAGTGGCAGGCCCCCAGCTTGATGGCCTCGACGGCGGTGGAGATGCTGGCAAAGCCGGTCAGCACCACGATCAGCATGTCGGGATCATGCGTGTGCAGAAGCTCGACGCAGGCGAGCCCCGAGGCGCCGCCGAGCTTGAGGTCGACCACGGCATGGCCGAAGGATCGCTCCTCCAGCACTTGGCGCACCTCCTCGATCGAGGCGGCCAGCACGACCTCGTAGCCGCGGCGCTCGAACGAGCGCTTCAGCGTGCGGGCGAAGCCGGCATCGTCCTCGACGACGATGAGCGAACGGTCAGGCGTCAAAATTCCCTCCGATCGCGAGCGTTGCGAGCGGCAGCGTGAGGCGCACGGTGGCGCCGCGCTTCCTGTGGTTCTCGGCGGTCACGCTGCCCCCTAACTTGCGCACCACGTTGACCACCAGGAACAGGCCGAGCCCGCCGCCGGCACGACCCTTGCTCGACTGATAGGGCTTTCCGAGCTGCGCCAGCATCTCCGGCGCAAAGCCCGGGCCGCGGTCGCTGATCGCCAGCACGAGATTGTCGCCCTCGCGCTCGGCGACGAGCTCGACCCATTCCCGCGAGACCTCATAGGCATTGTCGAGCACGTTGAAGATCACCTGCTTCAGCGCGACGTCGGAGACGATCGCGACATCCTCGCCGAACGTATTGACGAAGTAGAGCGTCCGCGCCGAGCGCGCGTCGCGCCATTCCTCCACCAGCGCAGTGACGAAGGCCGTCACCGTCGTCGGCGAGGAGCCTTCGCCGCGCGCTTCGCCCGCCGACACCAGGATGCCCGTGACGATCGATTTGCAGCGTTGCAGCGAGGTTTCCATCTCCGCGAGATCTTCGGCGAGTTCCTGATCGGCGGCGAGATCGGGCATGCGGCGCCAGTCGCTGAGGATCACCGAGAGCGAGGCCAGCGGGGTGCCGAGCTCATGGGCCGCGCCGGAGGCGAGCAGGCCCATGCGCACGATGTGATCCTGCTCGGCCGCGTGCTGGCGCAGCGCCGCCAGATGCGCGTCGCGCTTGCGCAAATTCCTGTTGATGCGGGTGACGAACACCACCAGCAGCACGGCGTTGAGAACGAAGCCCAGCAGCATGCCGGTTACGGTGAGGCTGTAGGTCTCGCTGATCGGATTTGGCGGCAGGTCGAGCGGCCGGTAAGCGAGCGTCAGCCACACAAAACTCGCGCAAGTCAGTGCCACCAGCGACCAGGTCGAGCGGGCGTCGAGCAGCACCGCGCCCAGTGTCACCTGGAGCAGGAACAGCGAGGTGAAGGGATTGGTGGCGCCGCCGGAGAGGTAGAGCTGCGCGGTCAGCGCGGCGACATCCAGCATCAGCGCGACCAAAAGCTCATTGTTGGTGATCGCCGCGCGATGGCGCACCCAGACCAGGCTGGAGACGTTGAGCAGCACCAGCGCTCCGATCACCGCGCCCATGCGTTCCAATGGCAAGGCAATACCCAGGCCAAAATGCACGACGCCGATGGTCACGATCTGGCCGACCACCGCGGTCCAGCGCAGCTGGATCAGCAGCGCCATGTTCTTGCGGTTGGTCTCGTCGTCGGTGGGAGCAGTGCCGATCAACTCGCCACGCGCATCGGCCTGCGACTGCAGCGTCACGGCCAGCTCGCCGCCATGGGCAAGCGTCCGGGGATTCGACTTTGCGTCGTCAGGTCGGCTCGACGATCGTTCCAGCATCTGATCCCGTCCTGCGGGCAGCGGCATCGGAGCCGCCGGCCGGTTCATGGACGAAGCGTTTGCGGCGGAACAGCCCGCCGCCGAATGTGACGAAAAGCCTGCCGACCAGCATGAAAGCCAGGGCAAACCACGTCAGCGCGTAGATCAGGTGGTTATTGGGAAAGCGGATCACGGTCAATCCGCCGATCGGACCGCCGGCAATTTGTGATCCGGCGTCGGCATCCACGAAGAAGGGCGCGACCTCATGGAGGCCGCGTGCCGCTGCGATCGCGGCGACATCCCGCGAATACCAGCGGTTGTGCTGGGGCACGTTGTTCCGCAGGAATCCGCCCTTCGGCTCCGTCATGCGCAACAGGCCGGTGATCTCGACCTGGCCGTCGGGATTGCCGTTCCGGCGTGTCGATGCGTCGCGCCGCTCGGACGGCACGAAGCCGCGGTTGATCAGGACCTGCGTGCTGTCGCTGCGCAGAAGCGGCGTCAGCACCCAATAACCGGGGCCTTCTTCCGTGACGGCCTGAACCAGCGTCTCGCGGTCGTGCAGGAAGCGGCCGGTGACGCTCACATGCCTGTATTCGTCGTTCGCGGCGCTGATCGTGGGCCATGAAGCGGCCGAGGGGATCGGCACCGCCTGGGCATGAACGCGCTGCTCAACGCGGTCAATCAGCGCCAGCTTCCAGGCGCGGCGTTCGATCTGCCAGACGCCGAGCGCGATCAGAAGGCCAATCGCCGTCAGCGAGAGGGCCGTGAGCCACAGGGACGGGGATCGCGCAGCCTTGCCGCGCGTCCCGCTTGCCTTGCCCGTCACGGTCCGGGGTTCGCTCACTTCATTCCCGTCATCTGATGGATCGGCATCATGTTGCTGTTGAGGTGGTTCATCACCCACAGCGAACCGGACAGCGCGATCACCACCATGACGATGGTGAAGATCAGCGCCATCATGCTCCAGCCGTTCTCTGACGTCGTGTTCATGTGCAGGAAGTAGATCATATGCACGACGATCTGCACGACCGCGAAAGCCATGATGACGAGCGCGGTGATCTGCTTGCTCGGCAACGCGCCGCTCATCACCAGCCAGAACGGGATCGCGGTGAGCACGACCGAGAGCACGAAGCCGAGCATGTAAGTCGAGAACGTGCCGTGGGCGTGGCTGTCGCCGTGGTGATGGTCGTCGGCGTGGACGGCGTGGGTATCGGTGCTCATCGCAGAACTCCCAGGAGATAGACGAAGGTGAAGACGCCGATCCAGACCACGTCGAGGAAGTGCCAAAACATCGACAGGCACATCAGACGGCGGCGGTTGGCCTCGATCAGGCCGAACTTCCAAACCTGCACCATCAGCGTCACCAGCCAGATCAGGCCGCAAGAGACGTGCAGGCCGTGGGTGCCGACTAAAGTGAAGAAGGCGGACAGGAAGGCGCTGCGCTGCGGCGTTGCGCCTTCATGGATCATGTGGGCGAACTCGGTGAGCTCGATGCCGATGAAGGCGAGGCCGAACAGGCCGGTGATCGCCAGCCACAGCTGAGTCTGGGCGATCTTGTTCTGCTGCATCGTCAGCATGGCAAAACCGTAGGTGATCGACGACAGCAGCAGCATCGAGGTGTTCACCGCGACCAGATCCAGGTCGAACAGATCCTTTGGCGCGGGACCGGCGGCATAGTTGCCGCCGAGCACGCCGAAGGTGGCGAACAGGATCGCGAAGATGAGGCAGTCGCTCATCAGATAGATCCAGAAGCCGAGCGAGGTGCTCCAGCCTTCCGGATGCGGGTGCTCGTCGGCGAGATAGAAAACCGGCTCGCCCGATTGGGTGGGATTGATCGCGACAGTCATTTACTTGGCTCCGGCGAGCAGTTTGGTGCGCGCGTCCTCGGTCCGGATGACGTCTTCAGCCGGAATGTCGAAGTCGCGGTGATAGTTGAAGGTGTGACCGATACCGACGGCGAGCATCGCGATGAAGCTCACCGCGGCCAGCCACCAAATGTACCAGATCAGGCCAAATCCCATCGCGGTGGCAAGGCCGGCGAGGATAATGCCGGTGCCGGTGCTGCTCGGCATATGGATCGGCTTGAACCCGGTGAGTGGACGCTGGTAGCCGCGCTTCTTCATGTCCCACCACGCGTCATTGTCGTGCACGACGGGCGTGAAGGCGAAGTTGTAGTCCGGCGGGGGCGAGGAGGTCGCCCATTCCAGCGTGCGCGCATCCCAGGGATCGCCGGTGACGTCCTTGAGCTGCTCGCGCTTGAGGAGGCTGACCGCGAACTGCATCAGCATCGAGAGGATACCGATGAAGACGAAGACGGCACCGATCGCGGCGATGATGAACCAGATCTGCAAGGACGGATCATCAAACACCCGCAGGCGGCGGGTCACGCCCATCAGGCCGAGCACGTAGAGCGGCATGAAGGCGAGGTAGAAGCCGGTGACCCAGAACCAGAACGACATCTTGCCCCAGAACGGATCGAGCTTGAAGCCGAACGCCTTCGGGAACCAGTAGTTGATGCCGGCGAACGCGCCGAACACCACGCCGCCGATGATCACGTTGTGGAAGTGCGCGATCAGGAATAGGCTGTTGTGCAGGACGAAGTCGGCCGGCGGCACCGCGAGCAGCACGCCGGTCATGCCGCCGATCACGAAGGTCAGCATGAAGGCGATGGTCCACATCATCGGCAACTCGTAGCGGATGCGACCGCGATACATCGTGAACAGCCAGTTGAACATCTTCGCGCCCGTCGGGATCGAAATGATCATCGTGGTGATGCCGAAGAACGAGTTGACGCTGGCGCCCGAGCCCATCGTGAAGAAGTGGTGCAGCCAGACCAGGTACGACAGGATGGTGATGACGACCGTGGCGTAGACCATCGAGGTGTAGCCGAACAGCCGCTTGCCGGAGAAGGTCGAGGTGACCTCCGAGAAGATGCCGAACGCCGGGAGAACCAGGATGTAGACCTCGGGATGGCCCCAGATCCAGATCAGGTTCACGTACATCATCGGGCTGCCGCCGAAATCGTTCGTGAAGAAGTTGGTGCCGACGTAGCGGTCGAGCGAGAGCAGCGCGAGCACGACGGTCAGGACCGGGAAGGAGGCGACGATTAGGACGTTGGTGCAGAGCGAGGTCCAGGTGAACACCGGCATCTTCATCATGGTCATGCCGGGGCAGCGCAGCTTGACGATGGTGCAGATCAGGTTGATGCCGGATAACGTCGTGCCGACGCCGGCGACCTGCAGCGCCCAGATGTAATAGTCGACGCCGACGTCGGGACTGTAGCCGATGTTCGACAGCGGCGGATAAGCCAGCCAGCCGGTGCGGGCGAATTCACCGATGAACAGCGAGGCCATCACCAGCACCGCGCCGCCGACCGTCATCCAGAAGCTGAAATTGTTCAGGAAGGGAAACGACACGTCGCGCGCGCCGATCTGGAGCGGCACGACGTAGTTCATCAGGCCCGTGACCAACGGCATCGCCACGAAGAAGATCATGATCACGCCGTGGGCGGTGAAGACCTGATCGTAGTGATGGGCGTTGAGATAGCCTTCGGAGCCGCCAAAGGCGAGCATCTGCTGGCCGCGCATCATCAGCGCGTCGGCAAAGCCCCGCAGCAGCATGACGATGCCGAGGATCATGTACATGATGCCGATGCGCTTGTGGTCCACCGTGGTGAACCACTCGCGCCACAGATAGCCCCAGAGGCGGAAATAGGTGAGGCCGCCGAGCAGTGCAGCGCCGCCGAGCGCGACCACCGCGAAGGTGCCGACGACGATCGGCTCGTGCAGCGGCAGCGATTCGAAGCCGAGCCGGCCGAAGATGAGCTTGAGAAGATCAGGAGACATGCGGGATCTCTTTAGGAGTCTGACTTCGGACGCTGTCCGAGGAAGAAGGAAGAGGACTTCAGCGGCGTGAACGACGGCCGCTTCAGGCCGGCGCCGATGAGCGGCGCGGTGTCGGTCGGAGCCTTGATAGAAGCGGTGGTCGCGGCGCCTTGCGGCGCATCCGGCGTGCAGGTGCCGGCGACGAAGCTCGGCTCTGGCCCAAGCACCGTGCCGCGGCGGGCGTATTTGTCGTAAGTGAGCGGCAGGGTGTTGTTCAGGCCCTCATGGCCGTTGCCGCCCTTGGCGTCGATCGCCATCATCTCGCTCTGGCACATCTTGCCGGTCTCGACGCACATGTTGAGGATCAGGCGGTAGAGATCGGCATCGACGGTGCCATAGCGGCGGACCGGTTCGTTCTGGCTGGGCTTTTCGAGCTGCAGATATTCGGCGCGGCCGAGCGAGCCGCCGGCCGACTTGGCGCTGGCGATCCAGGCGTCGAAGCCCTTGTCGTCGAGGCCCTGGAAGTTGAAGTGCATGCCGGAGAAGCCGGCGCCGCTATAGTTCGCCGAAAAACCCTTGTAGGTGCCGGTGTGGTTGACGACGGCGTGGAGCTTGGTCTCCATGCCCGGCATCGCGTAGATCTGGCCGGCGAGCGCTGGGATGTAGAACGAGTTCATCACCGAGGACGCGGTGATGCGGAAGGTGATCGGACGATCGACCGGAGCTGCCAGCTCGTTGACGGTGGCGATGCCGTAGTCCGGATAGATGAAGAGCCACTTCCAGTCGAGCGCGACGACGTCGACCTCGAGCGGAGCCTTGGACTGGTCCACGGCGCGCTCCGCATGGATGCGGCCGAGCGTGCGATAGGGGTCGAGCAGATGCGTGCCCATCCAGGTCAGTGCGCCCAGGCAGACGATGATCAAGAGCGGCGCCGACCAGATCACCAGCTCGAGCTTGGTCGAGTGGTCCCATTCCGGCTCGTAGCGGGCCGAGCTGTTGGACTGGCGGTAGCGCCAGGCGAACAGCACAGTCAGCGCCATCACGGGGACGACGATCAGGAGCATCAGGACGGTGGAGATGATGACGAGGTCGCGCTGCTGGGCAGCGATATCGCCGGCGGGCGCCAGCACAATGTAGTTGCAGCCGCTGAGCGCAACCGCCAGGGGTAGCAGCGCCAGGATCTTGAGACGGGACACGGGCCGAGCCTTATGAGAATGAGTTTCCTTTGCGGGGGCAAGGGGTAGCTGCGGCGCAACAATCCGGACATTGGACAATTTGTCCAATGTTGCAGTGCGGAATGTTAGGTCAGAGAGGACCAGATTGCCTGGCGTCCCGCCGGGCGGTCGGCTTTGGTTTTCAGGACGTTAAGGGCGCACGAATGGCGACGGCACAGACACCCGCAATGGCAGACCTCCACTCGGGCGAGCACGGCCACGACCAGGCCAGTCCCGGCGAGATCGCCATCGGCGTCATCATCGGCCGCACCTCGGAATTCTTCGACTTCTTCGTCTTCGCGATCGCCTCGGTGATCGTGTTCCCGCGCCTGGTGTTCCCGTTCGCGAGCGAGCTGACCGGCACCCTCTATTCCTTCATGATCTTCGCGCTGGCCTTCATGGCCCGGCCGATCGGCACCGTAATTTTCATGACGGTCGACCGCGCCTACGGCAAGACCGCCAAGCTGATCTCGGCGCTGTTCCTGCTCGGCACCGCCACCGTCGCTCTCGCGTTCCTGCCCGGCTATCACGAGATCGGGGTCGCGGCGATCTGGCTGCTGGCGCTGGCGCGTCTCGCCCAGGGTCTGGCCTGGGGCGGCGCCTGGGACGGTCTCGCTTCGCTGTTGGCGCTGAATGCACCGCCTTCGAAGCGCGGCTGGTACGCGATGGTGCCGCAGCTCGGGGCCCCGCTCGGGCTGATCGTGGCGAGCGCGCTGTTCGCCTATTTCGCCGGCAACCTCTCGGCCGATGATTTCTTCGATTGGGGTTGGCGCTATCCGTTCTTCGTCGCCTTCGCCATCAACGTCGTGGCGCTGTTCGCGCGCCTGCGCATGGTGACGACGGAAGAATATTCGTCGCTGTTCGAGACCCGCGAATTGCAGCCGGCGCGCATCTCCGACACCGTCGCGCGCGAAGGCCAGAACATCATGCTCGGCGCCTTCGCGCCGCTGGCGAGCTTCGCGCTGTTCCACATGGTCACGGTGTTTCCGCTGTCCTGGGTGTTCCTGTTCACCCGCGAAAGCCCAGTGCGCTTCCTGATCATCGAGATCGTCGCCGCCGTGTTCGGGGTCGTCGCGATCGTGCTCTCCGGCATCATCGCCGACCGTGTCGGCCGCAAGTCGCTGCTGATGGGATCGGCGATTGCGATCGCGATCTATAGCGGCTTTGCCCCGCAGCTGCTCGACGCCGGTGCGTTCGGCGAGACCATCTACATGGTGATCGGCTTCATCCTGCTCGGCCTGTCCTTCGGCCAGTCCTCGGGCGCGATCGCCTCGAACTTCAAGCAGACGTACCGTTACACGGCTTCGGCGCTGACTTCGGATATGGCCTGGTTGTTCGGCGCCGGCTTCGCTCCACTGGTGGCGCTGCTGCTCGCGACCAATCTCGGCGTCATTGCCTCGGGTGCGTACCTGCTGTCGGGCGCGTTCTGGACCCTGCTCGCGCTCTGGCTCAGCGGCCAGCGCGAGGCGGGCGATATGGATGCGGGGCGGTAGGGCTCGCGCCGTCCCCACATCACAGGTTTCGTAGGGTGGGCAAAGGCGCGTAAGCGCCGTGCCCACCAATCTTTCAACGATCGTGCTCGGGAATGGTGGGCACGCTACGCTTTGCCCACCCTACGGTAGCTCGGCGTGTGTCAATCCGCCACGATCTTCACGCGATCCCGCACCTTCACCTGCGCGTTGCGATCGAGTCCGTTCAGTACGCGGAAACGTTCCGCGGGATGATCGACGCCGGCCATGCGGTGGGACAGCGATTCCACGGTGTCGCCGGGCTGCACGGTGATGACCTTGATCCGTAGCGGGCGCGCGGCCTGGATCTCGTCGAGCGTCAGGCGGCGGAATGAGTTGACGGTCTCGCGCGCGTTGCGGTCGCTCTCGGTCGACTTCTGCCGTGTCGCGAAGATGAAGCGGTAGACGTCGCTGCCGAAGCGCAGTGCATAGACCTTGAACTGCCACTGATCGCCCTTGGCGGTGGCGGACGCCGCCGGAAAACCGTTGATGGTGAGGTCCTCGGTCGAGGCCTTCTCAACGCCTTCCATCCAGCCGGAGTTCAGGTAATCGCCGAGCGACTGCTCGGCCGGCACCCGCACCACGTCGAAGCGCATCGCCTGCGAGCCGCCGTCGCGCACGCCGATCACGGCCTGCGCGGTGTTGTCGAGCGTGAAATTGTCCGGCGCCTGGAAGGTGAAGCCGAGCTTCGGATGCAAGAACCTGCGGCCGCGGACAAAGCCTTCGCTGGGATCTTCGCCATAGACGAGGTTGTCGATCGCGGCGAGATAGGTTTCGCGGTCGCGTTCGGCGCCCTCGGGCGCAGCATATTGCCGCGCGATGGTCTGCGCATTCTGCACGCGCTCCGGGGTAGCCGGATGCGACGATGTGAAATCCTGCGCGCGCGGATCGAGCGAGCTCTTGCCGGCCTTCAGCTCGGCATTGCGCTCCATTGCCGAGAGGAAGCGCGCTGCACCGTAGGGGTCGAAATGCGCGCGGGCGGAAATGCCGACGCCGATGCCGTCGGCCTCGATCTCCTGCTTGCGCGAGAAGCTCGCCATGGTGAGCTTGGTCTTGGCGAGCGCGAGCGCGGTGAGATCGGGATCGTTGCTCATGTCGGTGACGACGCGGGTGACGATCGCGGCCTGGCGCGCCTGATCCTCGCGCATCGCGGCGTGCTTGGACAGCACATGCGCCATCTCGTGGCTAAGCACGGACGACAATTCCGAGGTGTCGCTGGCGAGCGCGAGCAGGCCGCGCGTGACGTAGAGCTGGCCGTTCGGCAGCGCGAACGCATTCACCGCGCCGGAATTCAGGATGGTGACCTTGTAGCCCTGATCGGGGCGGTCGGAGGCGGCGACCAGGCGGTCGACGGTCTTGCTGACGAGCGATTCCAGCCTGGGATCGTCATAGGTCCCGCCATAGCTCGCCAGGATGCGCTCATGCTCCTTCTCGGTCGCGGGGGTCTGCGCCACCGCCGGCTTCGGCTTGGGCATCGCGACAGTCGGTGGCGCCGTGGCGGTCTGGAACCGGCCCATGTCGCCGCAACCCGCCAACGCCGTGCCCAGGACAAGGCATAGCGCGGCTGGCGCAGCCCGCAGGCGGCGGCCATCACCTCGTTCGTGCCGTTCTAGCACCCCATTCACGTCGCTTAACCCGTGCCCGGCCCCTTTTAGGGCCTTACCCCTGTCGGCTCGTTTGCGCCTAGCAACTCGACCTGTCCCACGAGGCGTATATCGATCCGCGGCCCCGTGTTTCCCTCGACCCAGCCCCGAACTCGAATACGTCTATTTTCCAGGGACTTAAGGGTAATTCCGGCGCTTTCGAACGCCGGCAACGTGCGCTTTGAGATAGTCGCCGCAAAGCCGCGTGTCCAGTTCCGTCCGAAGTTGAGGTAGGTCATTGCCCCAGCTTGCCGGACCGACAGGACTTTGCCCTCGACCACCATAAAGCGCCCGATCCCCGCCAAAATATCGTCCGGACTTTCCGCGTTTTTTATGGCCGACGGGTCAGCCCAGCTGCCCTTTTTTTGACGCCGCGCCTCGGCCTCCCACGCCATCAGGGCGGCCGCGCAGTCCCTGTCCGCGATCTCGGCGGAGACGATGGCATCGCCCTCGGCGAGCAGCGTCGCCTGCACGGAGGCGTCGCTTTCGCCAACGAAGACCAGCGCGTTCTGGCGGCCGTAGCGGTCGGGCGTGTCGTCAGAGCTCCGCAGTGTCACGTCGCGGCCGGCGAGCAGCGAGGTCAGCGCCAGGTTCGTCGTCGCCGTCGGCTCGATGCCGGTGAGGCGGATCTCGCGGCCGTCGTCGAGGCGGACGCTGCGCGCATCGACGATCGCGGCGACACGGCCCTCGCCTTGGGATTCGAATTGGCATGGCGAGGCGGACGCGGCGTGACCCGCGAAGAGAAGAAATGCGACGATGAGGTGAAGCCGTTGCGCCACGTGACCCGGAGAGGTTGTGTTACGCTCCAGTTCTAACCCAAATGTAGCGAACGACGAAGGGCTGTCATAGGGTGGGCAAAGCGAAGCGTGCCCACGTCTTTGGCCAACCGCGCGGGCGGTGGGCACGGCGCGAAGAGCGCGCCTTTGCCCACCCTACGGCAGATCATGTGATGCTTCGCCATTGCCTCACACGCCGTCATTGCGAGGAGCGGAGCAATCCAGAGTCCCTCCGCTGAAAGATTCTGGATTGCTTCGCTGCGCTCGCAATGACGTGGAAACATTTCGCCGCACTCTACCATTCCGCTTTGCGGAAAACATGCGCGGCAATCATGCGCTTGTAACGGCACCTCGCGCTTGCTGCCCTCTCGCGCATGCGGCATGATTGCCGCCAATAGCGATAGCCAAGACCAATGGCCAAGAGCAATAACCAAGCCGCCATCAGAGCACGGCGCGATAAGGGAGGTCTTTTTCGATGAAGCATATTCTGTCGAGCATTTTTGCTGCCGCGTTTGCCCTGAGTGCGAGCGTCGTGCAGGCGGAGGACAAGCCACCGCTCAAGATCGGCGGCATCCTCGATATGTCGAGCCTCTACGCCGACATCACCGGCCCCGGCAGCGAGACCGCAGCCAAGATGGCTGTCGAGGACTTTGGCGGCGAGGTGCTGGGCCGCAAGATCCAGGTGCTGGCGGCCGACCATCTCAACAAGGCCGATCTCTCCGCCAACATCGCCCGCGACATGCTCGACAATCAGGGCGTCGAGATGATCTATGACGTCGCGGCTTCCGCGACCGCGCTCGCCGCCGGCGAGATCGCGAAAGCGCGCAACAAGATCATCGTCTTCAACGGTCCCGGCTCGATCCGCCTCAGCAACGAAGCCTGCGGTCCCTATACCGTGCATTATGTGTTCGACACGTTCGCCCAGGCCAACGTGACCGGGCTTGCAGCCGTGAAGTCGGGCCTCGATACCTGGTTCTTCCTCACCGCTGATTACGCCTTTGGCCAGGACCTCGAGAAGGACACCAGCAACGTCATCACCAAAACCGGTGGCAAGGTGCTCGGCAGTGTGCGTCATCCGCTCAACACCTCGGATTTCTCGTCGTTCCTGCTCCAGGCGCAGGCCTCGAAGGCCAAGGTGATTGGTCTTGCCAATGCCGGCGGCGACACTGTCAACGCCATCAAGCAGTCGGCGGAGTTCGGCATCATGAAGGGCGGCCAGAAGCTGTCGCCGCTGCTCGCCTTCGTCACCGACATCGACTCGATCGGGTTGGAGACCGCGCAGGGCCTGCTGCTGGCCGAAGCGTTCTACTGGGACATGAACGACGAGACGCGCGCCTTCTCGAAGCGCTTCCAGGAGCGCGTGAAGCGGCCACCGACCTCGGCACAGGCCGGCGTCTATTCCTCCGTGACGCATTATCTGAAGGCGGTGAAGGCGGTCGGCACGACCGACGCTGCTGCGGTGATGAAGGTGATGAAGGAGACGCCGATCAACGACTTCTTCGCTCATAACGGCAAGATCCGCGAGGACGGCCGCATGATTCACGACATGTACCTGTTCGAGGTGAAGAAGCCGTCGGAGTCCAAGGGCCGCTGGGACGACTACAAGCTGCTCGCCACCGTGCCCGGCAATGAGGCGTTCCAGTCGCTGGAGCAGTCGCGCTGCCCGCTGGTGAAGAAGTGACGGCGTGACGTAGTCACGACGTCATTGCGAGGAGCTCTTGCGACGAAGCAATCCAGACTGTCTCCGCGGAAACATTCCTGGATTGCTTCGCTTCGCTCGCAATGACGGTGTGGTGATAACTCGGCTAGACAACAACAAGGAAGGCGTCCCATGAACGACATGGTCCTGCAAAAGCTCGAAGGCGGGCTGCTCACCATCACCATGAACCGGCCGGAGCGCAAGAACGCGCTCAACCCGGACATGGTGCGCGGGCTGGTCGAGGCGGCGCGGCGCGCGGCCGACGATGCGGAAGTGCGCGCGGTGCTGTTCAAGGGCGCGGGCGGCAGCTTCTGTGTCGGCGGCGACGTCAAATCGATGGCGGAGGGTCGGGCGCCGCTGCCGTTCGAGCAGAAACTCGCAAACCTGCGCCGCGGCATGGAGGTCTCGCGCATCCTGCACCAGATGCCAAAGCCCGTCGTGGCGCAGCTCGACGGCGCGGCGGCCGGCGCCGGCCTGTCGATGGCGTTGTCCTGCGACCTGCGCATCGCCAGCGAGTCCTGCAAGATCACCACGGCCTTCGCCAAGGTCGGCTTCTCCGGCGACTACGGCGGGACCTATTTTCTGACGCAGCTGCTCGGCAGCGCGCGGGCGCGCGAGCTCTATCTGATCTCGCCGGTCCTCACCGCGAAGGAGGCGCATGCGATCGGCATGGTGACCAAGGTCGTGCCCGACGCCGAGATCGACGCCGCCGCGCACGAGCTTGCGCTGTCGCTGGCGCAGGGGCCATCGATCGCGCTCGGCTTCATCAAGCGCAACATCAACAATGCCGAGCATCTGGCACTGGAGGATTGCTTCGATGGCGAGGCGATCCATCACACCCGCTGCGGCGACACCGAGGACCACAAGGAGGCCGCCAAGGCCTTCGTCGAGAAGCGCAAGCCGACCTTCAAGGGCGCATGACGATGGCGCCCTATATCCGGCTGCGTCAGATCTGCCTGGTTGCGCCGCAGCTTGAGCCTGTCATCACGGATATGGCCAGGATCATGGGTCTCACCGTGTGCTATCGCGACGGCAATGTCGCGAAATACGGTCTGGAGAACCCGCTGCTGCCGGTCGACACGATCCTGCTGGAAGTCGTTGCGCCCTTCAAGGACGGCACCACGGCCGGCCGCTTCATCGAGAAGACCGGCGGCCGCGGCGGCTACATGGCGATCTTCTGCTGCGACGATCCGGACGAGCGCGGTCGCAACGCCAACGCGCTTGGCGTGCGCACGGCCAATGTCATCGACCATGCACCCTATCACGGCGTGCAGCTCCACCCCCGCGACTGTCGTGCCGCCTTCATCGAGTTCAACCACACCGAAGGCAGCGACGACAGTCTGGGCGCCTATCCACCCGCGGGACCCGATTGGCAAAAATTCATCCGCAAGGATGTGACGCAGGCGCTGACGGCCGTCGAGATGCAGAGCCCCGACCCGCAAGGGCTGGCGGAGCACTGGGGCAAGATCATCGGGGTTGCAGCTCGCGACGCCGAACTGAAGCTGCCCAACGCAACCTTCCGCTTCGTCAAGGGCACCAGCGAAATCATGAGCGCACTGGAATTTCGGGTGACTGATGCAGCACGTGTGCTGCATGCCGCGCGGGAGAAGGGGCATGCGGTTGCCGGCAACGAGTTCTTGTTAGGTGGGGTAACGTTCCGCGTCAGTTGATTATCTGCAAATGATCCGTCACCCTGAGGTGCTCGCCTCTTCGGCGAGCGTCGAAGGGCGACGGCCACTGGCGGGGCCGCACATCCTTCGAGGCTCCCCGCACGGCGCTGCGCACCGCGCGGCTCGCACCTCAGGATGACGGGTAGGGTGGGGCAAGAATAAGGGGGATCACGCCATGCCGCATCCGCTCGACAGCTTCTTCGCGCCCGCCAGCATCGCACTGATCGGGGCCTCGCGCGATCACGAGAAGATTCCGGGGCGGCTGCTGTCGATGCTGCGCAAGAACGATTATCCCGGCAAGATCTATCCGGTGAACCCGAACTATGCCGACATCGACGGGCTCGCCTGTTACACATCGATCGCCGAGATCGGCGCGCCGATCGATCTCGCCGTCATCGTCATCCCGGCGCGCGCGGTGCTGCCTGCGCTCGAGCAATGCGCCGTCGCCGGCGTCAAGAACGCCGTCATCATCTCCTCCGGCTTCGCGGAGGAGGGCGGCGACAGCGCCGCGATGCAAGATGCGATCGCGGCGCTGGCGAGGCGCACCGGCATGCGGATCTCCGGGCCCAACGCCGAGGGATTTTTCAGCCAGGTGCAGCGCGTGGCGGCCACCTTCAGTCCCGCGGTGGACGTCAAGCCGGGTGTGGTGCCGCTGGTCGCGACGCAAAAGCGGATCGGCATCGTCGCGCAGAGCGGCGGCATCGGCTTTGCCTACTACCATCGCGCGCGGGCGATCGGCATCGCCGTGAGCTACGTCGTCAGCGCCGGCAACGAATCCGATCTCGGCGCCGGCGAGTTCCTGGATTATCTGGTGCGGGACACTTCGACCGACGTGATCCTGCTATTCATCGAAGGCATCCGCGACGTCGACAAGTTTCTGGCCGCCGCGCGGCGCGCCGCCGAGGCGAGGAAGCCCGTCGTCGTGACAAAAGTCGGCCGCTCCGGCGCCGGCCAGCGCGCGGCGGCCTCGCACACGGCGAGCATGGCCGGCTGGTCGGCGGCCTATGACGCGGTGTTCGCGAAATACGGTTTTATCGTCTCCAACGATCTCGACGAAGCGTTGACGATCGCGGCGCTGCTCGCCAGCAATCCGCTGCCGAAGGGCGATCGCGTTGCCGTCGTCACCGTCTCCGGCGGCGCCGGCATCTGGGGCGCGGATGCCGTGGCACTGCAGGGCTTGCAGGTGCCGGAGCTGTCCGAAACGATCCAGGCGGGGATCCGAACGCTGATGCCGTCCTACGGCACCGCGCGCAACCCGATCGACGTCACCGCGCAAGGCGTGACCTCCGGCGGATTGCAAAAGAGCGTCGACCTGCTCACCGCCTCCGACGAGGTCGATGCGGTGCTGATCGTGCTGTCACTGTCGAGTGAGGTGCGCAAGCCGTTCGACGAGGCCGAGCTGACGCCGGTGCTGGCGGCGCAGAAGAAGCCGGTCGCGTTCTATTCCTACACGGTCCCCTCTGACTTCGCGCGGCGGGAGCTCGCGAAATCCGCTGTCGTGGTCCTCTCGGGTTTGACTCATGTCGGCGTCGCGATGCGGCGGCTCGTCGACTACGCGAAATTCAATCTGCCGAAATCGGCGGACCAGACGCGGTTGCCGGTGCGCGATCTCTCTGCGCATTTGAAGTCGCCAGCATTGTCCGAGGCCGACAGCAAGTCATTGCTCCGCGCCGCCGGCATCGCGCTGCCGGACGAAGTGCTGGTGACGGACAAGTCCGGGCTGGATGAAGCGGTCGCGCGCGTGGGCTTTCCGCTGGTGATGAAGACCCAGTCGCCCGACATCGCGCACAAGAGCGAAGTCGGCGGCGTGCGCGTCAACATCACCACCAAGGGCGAAGTGTTCTTGGCGTTCGAAGCGCTGCTGGACAATGCGCGCGAGCAGCGGCCGGACGCGGCGATCCAGGGTGTGCTGGTCGGTCCGATGGCGAAGAAGGGCGTCGAGATCATCGTGGGAACGATGACGGACCAGACATTTGGGCCGATGGTGATGGTCGGGCTCGGCGGCGTCACCACAGAACTGTTCCGCGATGTTGTCTATCGTCCGGCGCCTGTCGGTGCGGAAGAGGCCGGCGCGATGCTGGCGGGATTGAAGGCGGCGCCGCTGCTGAACGGTTTTCGCGGAGCGGCGAGGGCGGATGTCGCGGCGCTGGCGCGATTGATCGCGGATGTCTCAGTGCTCGCCGCACGGCATGCGCGGGCGATTGCGGAGATCGAGCTCAACCCGGTGCTGGTGCACCCGGAGGGGCAGGGTGTGACGATCGTCGATGCGCTGGTGGTGGGGCGGAGGTAGCGGGCCGCCGGGACGAAATTGGGGAGTGTAGGAGCATCAAACAACACTGGTCGTCCTGGACAAGCGAGCGCTGATCCAGGACCCATTACCCCATGGGTAGTTTGGCGAAGACTCGTTGTTACCAGCTTCGCGCCGCAACTTCTCCCCTGGGGTAATGGGTCCTGGCTTTCGCCAGGACGACAGCGAAGGGTGTGGCAGCGCCGCGGCGCGGCAGCAATCACCTTCCCTTAAAATTGGCCACGCGCCGCTCCTCCGTGGCCTTCACACCCTCCTTGAAGTCTTCCGTCGCACGCAGCCGGGTCTGCTCGGCGAGCTCGTGGTTGGTCGCGGCCATCACGCGGTCGGCGAGGCCGGCGCGCATCGTGGCGCGGGTGGAGAGCAGGCCGAGCGGGGAGCATTCGGCGATCTCGCCGGCGAGCTTCATCGCGGCTGATTTCACCTGGTCCTGCGGCACCAGCTCGTTGGCGAGGCCCCACTTCACCGCTTCTTCGCCGGTGACGCGGCGGCTGGTGTAGAACATCAGCTCGGCGTTGTTCTTGCCGATCAGGTCGGGCAGCGTCACGGTCAGGCCGAAGCCGGGATGGAAGCCGAGCTTGGTGAAATTCGCGGAGAAGCGGGCTTCGGGGCAGGTGACGCGAAAGTCCGCGGATACCGCGAGACCGAGGCCGCCGCCGATGGCGGCGCCCTGCACGGCGGCGACGATCGGCTTCTTGGCGCGGAAGATGCGCACGGCCTGAATGTAGAGATGGTTGATCGGCCCGAGACTGTCGGCCGGATCGCCCTTGGCGGTCTTCTCAGCCTCGCGCGCTTCCTGCGCCTGCCGCGCCGGATCCTGGAAATTGGCGCCAGCGCAAAATGCCTTGCCCTGCGCCGACAGAACCGAGGCGCGGATCTCGATGTCGCGGTCGAACTCGTCGAGCGCATCCGCGATCTGGTTGATCAGCGAGATGTCGAAGAAATTGAGCGGCGGCCTGCGGATCTCGATGGTGCCGACGTGTCCGACCTTCTCGACGCCGATATCTTTGTACGTGGTCATTTAGTGCCTCCAGTATCTCAGTAGCGAAGAACCACCTCTCCCATAGGGAGAGGTCGGCGGAGCGTGTGGCCGGAAGTTCGCTCTCATCAGAATCATCGCAAACCAAGTCCGCGGGCGATGATGCCGCGCAGCACCTCGGTGGTACCGCCCTGGATGGTGAGTTTGGGTGCGGTCTTGATGGCGAAGTCGAGCTGGTGCTCCAGCGTCTCGCGGTTGGTCGCGGTCTCCTCGACGAAGGCGGCGAGATCGCGCACGCGGTGCGGCAGCTGCTGCTCCCAGACCGTGCCGATGTCCTTGACGATCGACGCCTCCACCACCGGCTCCTTGCCGGCCTGCAGCATGCCGGCAACCGAGACCGACATGCGCCGCATGGTGTGGAGCTGCGCGACCAGGCGCCCGATGCCTTCGGCGCTGCGCGTATCGGGATTGGGCCCGACTGCGCGCACCAGCTCGGTCAGCACGTAATAGGTTTCGAGGAAACGCTCCGGGCCCGAGCGCTCATAGGCGAGCTCGCTCGTCGCCTGCTTCCAGGCGCCATCGACCTCGCCGAGCACGTGGTCGTCGGGGATGAAGTGATCGGTGAAGACGACCTCGTTGAACTCATACTGGCCGGTGATCTGGCCGATCGGGTTCACCTTGATGCCCGGTTGCTTCATCTTGACCAGGAACTGGGTCAGGCCGTGACGGCGGTTTTCCTTGGTCGGCGGCGAGGTCCGGAAGATCGCGATCATGTAGTCGGCGATGTGTGCCGACGAGGTCCAGATCTTGGTGCCGTTGATGAGATAGCCGCCGTCGGTCTTGGTCGCGCGCGTCTTCGCCGCGAACAGGTCCGAGCCCGAGTTCGGCTCGCTCATGCCGATGGCAAAGCAGATCTCGCCGCGGCAGATGCGCGGCAGGATGTCCATCTTGATGTGCTCGGGCGCGTATTTCAGGAGCACCGGCCCGCTCTGGCGGTCCGCGACGAAGAAGCGCCGCGTCGGCGCGTTGGCGACGCGCATCTCCTCGGTCACGACATAACGCTCGAGGAAGGAGCGCTCCTGGCCGCCATACTTTTTGGGCCAGGTCATGCCGAGCCAGCCCTTGGCGCCGACTCGGCGGGAGAATTCCGGCGCGTCGGTGTCTTCGCGGTTGGGCTTGTGCGGATCGAAAGTGCCGGCGGCGATTTCCTCGGCGAGGAAGGCGCGGACTTCCTTGCGCAATTGCTCGCATTTTTCCGGCAGGCGGATCGGATCGAAACGGAGGGCAGCAGTCATTGTGGTCGTCCCCTGATCAGCGCGAAGCCACGAGCGGCCACAATTCATCGGCGCCGCGGCTTGCAACGAGCTTGCCGAGCTCGACGGCCCAGTGGCTTTCCGAGCCGAAATCGTCGCGCCAGGCCAGTGCCCGCAGCGAATAGCGGTGCAGGATGTGCTCCATGGTGAAGCCGATCGCGCCGTGAACCTGGTGGGCGATGCCGCCGCCTTTCTCTGCTGCTTCCGCGCAGCGGATTTTTGCGGAGGCGGCTTCGAGATAGACCTCGTTGTCGAACGCCTTGGCGTTCGCAATCGCATCGGCCGCAGACGTCGCGGCCGCAAGCGCTGCGGCGGATTCACCGGCGAGGCGTGCGAGATTGTGCTGCACCGCCTGGAATTTCGAGATCTTCTTCTCGAAGGCGACGCGCTCGTTGGAATAGCGCACGGAGATATCGAGCATGGATTCCAGCGCGCCGGCGATCTGGAGGCTGCGCGCGACGCCGCCCATCAGCATCAAGGTGGTCTGATCGAAACCTTTCGGCGCGGGCTTGAGGGTGACGGGCTGAACCTTGTCGAGCGTCACGGTGTCGCTGTGGTCGTAGCCGACGTTGAGCCCGGCTTCGATCCGCGCCTTGGCCGCATCGATCAGCGCGATGGAAATGCCGTCCTTGCCGTGCGCCAGCACCGCAAAATGCTTCGCCGCCTTGGCAAAGGGCACGCCGCGGGCGCGGCCGGAGAGCGCGCCGTCGGCGTCGAGCGTGATGCGATCCTTTGGCGAAGCCGGCAGCACCGTCATCTCGCCCGCGGGCGATGCGATCTTGGCTTGCGCCAGCAGCCAGCCCGCGAGCATGGTCTCGGCCAGGGGGACGGCGACTGCGAAACGGCCGGCAGCGTTCAGAAGGGCAAAACCGTCGGCAAGGCTGGCGCCGGAGCCGCCGAGATCGTCAGGCACCCACGATAGCGGCAGGCCGGCATCGCTCAGCGCCTGCCACAGCGGTGCCTGCCACGAATTCTTCTTGTCGTTGTTGATGGTTTGCGGATCGGCGAGATCAGCGAAGATTTTTTCCGCGGTCTCGACGACGATATTGTCACTCTCCGCCACAGCGTTCCCCGTGTTTTGCCATTGGCGCGTCCGCCCCGGTGGGGGTGGCGCGCAGGTTCTTCTTGCGCCCGATGATCGGAAAAAGCCATGGCCCTGACAAGCGTTGATCGCAGGTCAACCTGCGGCGCAGGCATGGGCGCAAGGACCAATAGGCGGCTAATTCCGCTTAGCGGAGTTTGCTCGATTTGCAGGGCGCGGCAAACTCGCTAAACAAGGCGCCGACGTCAGAGACAGGGGAAGGAAACCAGGATGGCCAAGGATAGTTTGTGCGCAATCGTGACGGGATCGGCATCCGGCCTTGGTGCCGCGACCGCGGAAATTCTCGCACGCAGCGGGGCCCGGCTCGTCATCAACTATTCCTCGAGCCAGAAGGAAGCCGAGGCCACGGCTGACCTCTGCCGCAAGGCCGGCGCCGCGGAAGTTCTGGTCGCGCAGGGCGACGTCTCGAAGGATGATGATTGCCGCAAGATCGTCGCGGCGGCGGCCGGTTGGGGCCGGCTCGACGTGCTCGTCAACAATGCCGGCACCACCAAGCACGTTGCCCATGCCGATCTCGATGGCTTGTCGGCGGAAGATTTCCAGCGCCTCTACGGTGTCAACACCATCGGCCCCTTCCAGATGGTGCGCGCGGCGCGCAGTCTGCTCGAGGCCGGCGCCAAGGCCTCGGGGCGGCCCTCGGCGGTGGTCAATGTGTCGTCGGTCGCCGGCATCAGCGGCGTCGGCTCGTCGATCGCCTATGCCGCCAGCAAGGGCGCGCTCAACACCATGACGCTGTCGCTGTCGCGCGCGCTGGCGCCGCTGATCCGCGTCAACACGGTGTGCCCCGGCTATATCGACACGCCCTGGTTCACCAAGGGCCGCGGCGAGGCCGGGGCAAAGCAGGTGCGCGACAGCGTGGTCGCGAAGGTGCCGCTCAAGGTCGCCTCGAGCGCGGAAGACATCGCACAGCTCGTTTGCTTCCTGGCGATGCCGGCGTCCAGCAACATGACGGGCGAGGTCGTGCGCATGGATGCGGGGATGCATTTGATTACGTGACGGTGGTGGACCCGTCGCGCTTTCTGTCTCGTCAAACACAGTCGTCGTCCCGGCGAAGGCCGGGACCCATAACCACAGGCCGTAGTTGTGGGGCGAGCAGGCAATTGCCAGTCTTCGCCAAACTGGATTCGGTGACTATGGGTCCCGGCCTTCGCCGGGACGACACCGAGTTTGTTGGTAGACAACGCCACAAAAGCGATGGCGGCCCTACCCCTTGATCACGCCGCTGGCGACCAGGCGGTGCCAGATGAACAACACCACCACTGCGCCGACCGTGGCCATGATGAAGCCGGCGCCCTGGTCGGGGCTGTAATGGCCGATGGCCTGACCGACGAAGGTCGCCAGAAACGCGCCGGCGATGCCGAGGATGGTGGTGAGGATGAAGCCGCTCGGATTGTTCGGCCCCGGCGCGAGCCAGCGCGCGATGAGGCCGGCGACGAAGCCGACGAGGATGATCCACAACAGGCCGCCCATGCTCATGACAGTGCTCCCCTCCCTTTGACGACAATCAGATGCGACCCGAGAGCTCGTTCTCGGTCGGCAATCTTCCGTCCGGCGTCAAATGATCGATCACCTGCGGCAGATACTGGCTGAGGCCGGACAGCAGCTCCTCGCGTGATAGGCCGCTCTGGGCGGACAGGCTGTCGATCTGGTCGGCGCCGAGCGCGCTGGCGAGATCGCCCGGCGCGATCGGCTTGTTTTCGCCCTTGCCGACCCAGGAATTCGCGGTGTCGCCGTGTCCGCTCTGCTGGAGCTGGTTGAGGAGATCGCCGAGCCCGCCGCTGAGCACGGTGCCGGCCGCGCCGCCCGCGAGCAGGCCGCCGAGGCCGCCCTTGAGCAAATCGCTGAGGCCACCGCCCGCGCCGGCGTTGACCGGCGGCGGCGCAGGCGTCGGCGACGGTTGCGGCGCCGTGCCGGATTGGTTTGCGGTCAAATGCTTGAACGCCTTCCAGGCGAGCAGACCGAGCAGCGCCATGGTCATCGGCGACATGCCGCCGGAGGATTTTTCGGAGCTGGGCGCGCTGGGCCCGCGCGGGCCGTTCTGCATGCCGTTGAGGACGTCGAGTAGACCCATGGTGCTCTCCTTTGGCGTCTCGTTCGGCGAGCGCTCGCCGCTGACAGGCTCCCCCGGGGCGAAAACATATGGGGCGGTCATGACGGTTACAAGGCGGCCGCGACGCGATGGGCAGCCGGCCTCGCCTCTGCTATCGAAGGCCGGTCATTCAGGGAGCGAGGTCAGTGGTTACGGATCGACCGATCGTGGTGGCCGGCGCCGGTGCCATCGGCTGTTTCGTCGGCGGCATGCTGGCAGCCGCGGGCCGCCGCGTCGCGCTGCTGGTGCGGCCGCGGGTGAAAACCGAGATCGAGCGGTTCGGCCTGCGGTTGACCGACTTCGACGGCTCCGAGAACAAGCTCGGCGCGGGCCAGCTCGCGTTGTCGGAGGATCCTTCGATCTTCCACAGCGCCGGCATCGTGCTGGTGACGGTGAAGAGCGCCGACACCGCCGATGTCGCGGAGCAGATCGCGCGGCATGCGCCGCGCGACGCCGTTATCGTCTCGCTTCAGAACGGCATTGGCAATGTCGCGGTGCTGCGCGAGCATCTCGGCGATCGGCGTGTGCTCGCCGGCATGGTGCCGTTCAACGTGATCGCGATGGGCGAGGGCCGTTTCCACCGTTCGACCTCCGGCGACATCCATGTTGGTGAGGACGATGCGAACATAGCTCTCGCGCTGTCGGTGGCCGGCCTCACGGTACGCGCGAGCCGTGATATCGCCGGCGTGCAATGGGGCAAGCTGATCATCAATCTGAACAATGCGCTCAGCGCGCTGTCCGACATGCCGCTCGCCGCGCAGCTGGCGAACCGCGACTGGCGAAGGCTGTTCGCCGACCAGATGGCCGAGGGCCTAGCCGCGCTGAAGGCCGCCGGCATCGCGCCGGTCTCGGCAACGCCGATCCCAATGAGATGGACGCCGGCCTTGCTGCGGCTGCCCGACGTGATCTTCAACGCGATCCTGGGACGCACGATGAAGATCGATCCCGAAGCCCGCTCCTCGATGTGGCAGGACCTGAAGCACGGGCGCAAGACCGAGATCGACTATCTCCAGGGTGCGGTCATCGCGCTGGCCGAGCAAAACAACGTGGATGTGCCGCTGATGCGCCGCATTGTTGCGCTGATCAAGGAAGCCGAAGTTGCCGGCAATGGCCCGCCCGGGCTGACGCCGCAGCAGATTCGCGGGTTAGCGTGAGTGCGAAGGAGGAGCGCGATGAAGCGTTGTTTGACGATTGGGATCGCGCTAGCTGCGCTCTGCGGCGCATCGACGCTCGCTCATGCAAGACCGCCGACGGTCGTGAACTCTCCAGGCTATGACGCGCGATTGCAGGAGAGCCGCAAGGCGTGGAGCGCTTCGCCAACGGCAGCGCCGCCGGCGAGTGCGTCGGTGGCCAAACCGAAACGGAGCAAGAAGAAGCACGCGAATTGAGGAAGGGACGCGAATCTCCATGCAACTCGTCATTGCGAGCGCAGCGAAGCAATCCAGAATCTCTCCGCGGAAGGATTCTGGATTGCTTCGTCGCAAGGGCTCCTCGCAATGACGGCGGTGGCTCGCTAGCCCTTCTTCGCCGGCTTGCTCGGCGTTGGATTGAACAACTTCTTCAAATCGTTCAAGCTTTCCGACAGCCGCGGCCATTCGCAGGAGAAGGAGCCCTTGGTGCAGGGCGCGCCCTTTCGCTGGCCGACATTCTGCTGCACTTTCGGCCGCTGGACCGGGACGGGCACGCGCTCGATGTCGGTTCGCAGAGCGACCTGCTGGAACTGCTGTACCTGTTGTTCCTGCTGCTCGCGCTGCTGGCGCGCGGTGGCCTGAGCCGCTTCATTAATGCGGCGCTGGTTGGCGAGATAGGCGGTGTAGGCTGCGTCGATCTTCTTCTGCTCTTCCGGGGTCGGATTCGGCCCGGCGATGTCGAAGGTGCGATCCTGGAGGAAGTCGTAATAGGAATAGCCGCCGCCAGCCTTGCGGCGGCCGGCGAATTTGGCGTTGCAGTCGGCAAGCGCCGCGGTCTTCTCAGCCTTGGTCGGGGATTTTTCGGCGGCGTCGGCGCATTCCTCGAAGTCGACGGGCGCGCGCTTCCACCATTGCGCCTGGGCATGCGGCAAGGTCAGCAGAAAAAATCCTGCTGCGGCAACGAGAAGCGCCGCACGACGCGATGCAACTACGACCGACATTCTACGAGAGCATTCCCTGCAAAACTCAACCCGCCCCGAGTCGAGTCGGATTTTTGCCTCTTTATCGCCGGCTTGTCACCCATGGAACCCGGGAATTTCATGGCTGGGCTGCTGACATTTTTTGCTTGACGTGGCGCGCGAGTCACAGCCGCGCGCAGATGATGTGCTTAGACTTTTATCGTTTTGAATTCGAGGGAGAATGTCCGTCATGCGAGCGTTGGCCGGTTTCGTCGCAATCGCGCTGGTGCTGATTTGCGGCCATGCCTTCGCGGCGGACGAAGCTGCGCCCAACCGCAAGCCGGTGAGAGCGGTTGCGGACGCGCGGCTCGCGGTCGGCGGCCAGGGCATTCTGCCGCTCTATCTCTCCAGCGACTGGTCGATGCCGCTGCCGGCGATCTCGCGCGCGATCATCGTGCTGCATGGACGGCTGCGCAATGCCGACGAATATTATCTCTCAGCCCACACCGCGCAGGTCGCAGCGGGCGACGACGGCAAGCGCGCGCTCATGATCGTGCCGCAGTTCTTGGCGGAGATCGACGTCGAGGCCCACAAGCTGCCGGCAGATGTGCTGCGTTGGTCGCTGGAGGGATGGGAGGGTGGCGATGCCGCGCTGGCGCCCAATCCGGTCTCCTCGTTCGAGGCGCTCGATGCGATCCTGGCAAAGCTCACCGACCGGCGCATCTTCCCGAACCTGAAGCAGGTCGTGGTCGCCGGCCATTCCGGCGGCGGGCAGGTCGCGCAGCGTTACGCCATCGCCGGCAAGGGCGAGGCGGCGCTGTCGCGCCAGCACATCGATATCCGCTACGTCGTCGCCAACCCGTCGTCCTATGCCTATTTCAGCGCCGAGCGGCCGGTGCCCGCCATCGCCGCCTCCTGCCCGGGCTACAACAATTGGAAATACGGCATGGACGAGCGGCCGCCCTATCTTGCGAACGTCACGCCGGCTGCGCTCGAACAGCGCTATGTCGAGCGCGAGGTGATCTATCTGCTCGGCACCCTCGACACCAATCCGGAGCATCCCGCGCTCGACAAGAGCTGCATGGCGAAGGCGCAAGGCGCCACGCGCTACGCCCGCGGTCACGCCTATGCGGAGGCGATGGCCAAGCGCAACCACGGCACGCCCAATCACCGGGTCTGGGACGTCGCTGGCGTCGGCCACGATGCCGACAAGATGCTGACCTCGACATGCGGGCTTGCGGCGCTGTTCGATAGTCCGGGCTGCGGCGCGGAGCGCTGATGCGCATGCGTTGAAGGCTTGCGTCTTGAAGGCTTGCGACTTGAAGGCTTGCGGCTTGAAGGCTTGGCTCCGGCTGTTACACTTCGCACCGTGAGCGCCTCATCGTGAGGCGGCGCCAAGAAGACGAAGTGGAAACGCCTGATGCTGCTGCCCCTGTCCGACGTGCCGCGCTGGTACGCTGAACGCAAACCACACGGCACGATCGCCGTCCGTCACGGGCAGGATACGCTGACATGGGACGAGCTCGAGCGTGGCGCCAACCGGCGCGCGCGGGCGTTCATGGCCAGGGGCGTCAAGCCCGGTGACTTCGTCGCGATCGGTTTGCCGAACGGCAACGCGTTCTTCGAGACGTCCTTTGCGGTGTGGAAGTGCGGGGCGACGCCGACCTCGCTGTCATGGCGGCTGCCGCGCGGCGAAGCCGCCGCGGTGCTCGACATCCTCAAGCCGGTGCTGGTGGTCGGCGGCGAGGCCGATTGGAACGCGCCGAACCGTCTGCCCGCGGATTTCGTGCCGCAAGGTTTTTCGGACGAGCCGCTCGATCCGCCGGTGGCGCGCTACTGGAAGGCCATGACCTCAGGCGGCTCGACCGGCCGGCCGAAGGTGATCCTCGATCACCATCCAGCGGTGACCGACACCGTGGCCGCGCCGCCGCTCAACATCCCGTTCGGGGTCTCGTTGCTCAATCCCGGTCCGCTCTATCACAATGCGCCGTTCATCGTGTCGCATTACGCGCTGTTCACGGGCGGCCAGCTCACCGGCCTCGTCAAGTTCGACGCCGAGGAGACGCTGCGGCAGATCGAACGCGAGCGCGTGCAATGGGTCAATTTCGTGCCGACCATGATGCATCGGATCTGGGCGCTGCCGGAGAGCGTGCGTAATGCCTACGATCTGTCGAGTCTTGAGACGGTCTTCCACATGGCAGCTCCGATGCCGCCCTGGCTGAAGGAGAACTGGATCGCCTGGCTCGGGCCTGAGCGGATCTGGGAGCTCTATGGCGGTACCGAGCGCCAGGGCTCCTGCATCATCTCCGGTGCGGAATGGCTGACGCACAAGGGTTCGGTCGGCAAGATCGGCGACATGGCGAAGCTTCGCATCATCGGCGAGGACGGCAACGACGTCGCGCCCGGCGAAACCGGCGAGATCTATTTCCTCAACAATGACGGCAAGGACGCCACCTACCACTATCGCGGCGCCGAGCCGAAGCGCCGCGCCGACAGCTGGGAATCGCTTGGCGATATCGGCCGGCTGGACGCGGAAGGCTATCTCTATCTCGGCGACCGCCTCGCCGACATGGTGCTGCGCGGCGGCGCCAACATCTATCCGGCCGAGGTCGAGGCCGCCGTCTCCGCCTGCCCCGGCGTGCGCTCCTGCGTCGTGGTGGGATTGCCCGATCCGGAATTGGGCCAGCGTGTCCACGCCATCATCGAGCCGGAGCCGGGCGCGGACGGTCAGGCGCTCGCCGACGGCATGGCGGAGTTTTTGAGGGACAGGCTCAGCCGCTACAAGCATCCGGAGAGCTTCGAGATCGTCAGCACCCCGCCGCGCGATGATTCCGGAAAAGTCCGCCGCACCCTGTTGCGCGACGAGCGCGCGGCGTGGATGAAGCAGGGGCGCGCCTTCCGGATTTGGCCGGCCAAGGCGCGAGCGCACGCCGACTGAGACACATCACGGAAGGACTGACGAGATGACCATCACCATCGCTGCCAACAGCGTGCCGAAGCCGCCCGCCGACATCATCGAGGGCTTCCGAGGCGCGCCGACTTCGGTCATTTCAGACAATCTGGCCCGGCTGCCCGGCGCGGTGGGACTGAAGCCGTATCATCGCGGCGGCAAGCTGGTGGGGACGGCCTTCACGGTGCGCACCCGTCCCGGCGACAATCTCGCCATCCACCGTGCGCTCGAGCTGGTCGGTCCCGGCGACGTCATCTTGGTCGACGGCGGCGGCGACGAGACCCGGGCCCTGGTCGGCGAGATCATGAAGAACATTGCGCAGTGGCGCAAAGCCGAAGGCTACGTCATCGACGGCGCGATCCGCGATGTTGCGGCATTCGCAGCCGACGACTTTCCCTGCTACGCCCGCGCCGTGATCCACCGCGGCCCCTACAAGAACGGCCCCGGCGAGATCAACGTGCCTGTGACGATCGGCGGCAGCGTGATTGCGCCCGGCGACATCGTCGTCGGCGACGAGGACGGCGTGGTGTCGTTTCCCGCCGCGGGCGCCGCCGCGCTACTGGAAGCCGTCCGCGCCCAGGTCGCGCGCGAGGAGGAGACATTGAAGGCAATCCGCCAGGGACGCTATCAGGGCTCGTATGGAAAGTCCTGATCAGGCGAGAACGATGCGGAGGATGGCATGAGCCAGAAGGACGAATTCCATAACATCGATGATCCCAGCGACGGATTGTTTCGCGAGCTCGCGGCGGGAGTGACCACGCGCATCTTCTCGGGCGAGCAGGCGATGCTGTCGGTGGTGACGCTGGCCCCGCATGCGCAGGGCACGCTACATCATCATCCCGAGGAGCAATGGGGCGTGCTGCTCGACGGCTCCGCCGTCCGCGTCCAGGGCGATGAGGAAATCCCGGTGAAGAAGGGCGATTTCTGGCGCACGCCCGGCAACGTGCCGCACACCATGCGCGCCGGCCCCGACGGCGCCCGCGTGCTGGACATCTTCAGTCCGCCGCGGCCAGAATACAGAAAACCGGGGTCGGGCTTCGGGACGACCTAAGCGCTTCGCGCTTAGGTTATTTGCTTGAGCATGATCTTTCGGGAGAACCGCTGCACACTTTGCGCTAACGCGGCCCTTCGGGTCCGGATCATGCTCTAGCGCCAACGAGCAAAAGCCGGGCGCAACAACAAGGGAGGGGACCATGACGATCACACGACGCACGCTCTTGGCCGCACCGGCCGTTCTCGCGATGGCGCCGGCAGCGGCGCAGGCCGGCAAGATCACGCTGGTGGTGCCGTTCCCGCCGGGCGGATCGACCGACGCCATGGCGCGGCTGTTGCAGTCCAATCTGCAAACCAAGCTTGGCCGCATCGTCGTGGTCGAGAACAAGTCGGGCGCCGCCGGCGCGCTCGGTGCGGCGCAGGTCGCCAAGAGCCCGGCGGACGGCTCGACGTTCCTGGTGACATTCGATTCCCACGCGGTGATCCCGGCCATCCTCGACAAGCCGCCGGTCGACGTCGAGCGCGAGCTGATGCCGGTCCTGCTGGTGGGCACCGCTCCTTACGTGATCGCCGCGGGCGCCGGCCGTCCCTATAAGAGCTTCGCGGACGTGGTGGCGGCCTGCAAGGCGTCGCCCGGCGCGGTGAAATACGCCTCCGTCGGCATCGGCACGCTCGGCCATCTCGCCATGACCGTGCTCGGCAGCAAGGCCGGTGTCGAGATCATGCACGTGCCCTATCGTGGCGGCGGGCCGGCCATGAACGACGTGCTCGGCGGCCATGTCGATCTCATCGCGGGATCGGCGGCGCTGGTTGCAGCCCAGCTCGGCACCAACATGCTGCGGCCGATCCTGCAGCTCGGCCGCACGCGGCTGCCGGCCTTGCCGGACACGCAGACCGCGATCGAGGCAGGCTTTCCGGATTTCGAGACGCTTGCCTGGTGGGGCATCTTCGCGCCCGCGGGCACGCCGCCGGACATCGTTTCGGCCATGGCGACGGCGTGCAAGGAGATCCTGAGCGAGCCCGCGACTGCAGCTCAGCTCAAGGACACGCAGCACATGACGTTGCTGCTCGAGGACGGCGCCGCCTTCAAGACCTTCTTCGACAAGCAGGTCGCCTATTGGGGCAAGGTGGTCAGGGACAACAATATCAGGGCGTGAGAGGCCTCTGCCCGGGATTGCCATCCCGGGTCCGGTGCGCTCGTGCGGGCTTGAGCGTCAGAGCATCTTGCCGACGATCTTCGTCATATCTGCCGCCGAAAACGCGCGCAGCGTTTCGGTGCGGACATTGCCGAGTGCGCTGAGACTAAGGCTGAGCGACATCGCGGCAGCCTCATCTGGAGCCTCAAGAACGGTTACAACGTCATATCGTCCCTGCGTCCAGACGATCTCTTTCACGGTCACACCGAACGTTTTGGCCATCTCCTTGAAGGCTTCGGCCCGCTTCGGCGAGTCCTTGACGTTGCGGACTCCCTGATCCGTGAAGTTTCCCAGCACGACATAGGTTACCATGGTCGTCCTCCCTGGTTAGAACCCAGATCCAATTCTCGCTTGAGGCAACCGCGCCGAGTTTGCCACGGCGGCTGAGACAGCGCTACTTGCGCGTTGGAACGTCAGCAGATGCGACTTATTCGGTCAGGACAACGGCCGTGCGAAACTGAGCTCATGGCCGTCGGGGTCGGTGAGATGGAAGTAGCGCTCACCCCATTCGGCATCGCGCGGCGTGGTCGACGGCTGCCATCCGGCAGCGCGCGCCTGCTCAAAGGTCGCGTCGACATCGGCGACATAGAAGATGACGCGGCCCCACCAGGACCAGCGCTTGTCGTCTGGCTGCGCCGTCAGGTTGAGATAACCGGTGCCGGCGCGAAAGCTCGTAAATGCAGCGGCTTCGCCGCCGTGGAGGAGCTCGAACCCCAGCGAGCGGTAGAAGCGCACGGCGCGCGCCATGTCATGCGTGCCGAGCGTGATGGCGCTGATGCTTTCGATCATGTGGGCTGCTCCGCAGAAAGGGATCCGGGGAAGAGATTGTACAGCCGCCTCGCTTCCCTTGACGACAACCCGGCCCGCGATGCGGCTGGCGAACGGCATCTTGCTCTGCTATGAGGGGGCCGAACCCGCAACGTTCGGGTTCCGCGGTCCCGTAGCTCAGCCGGATAGAGCGACGGTTTCCTAAACCGTAGGTCGGAAGTTCGAGTCTTCCCGGGATCGCCATAATCTCAGATACTTAACGTATTGCTCGCCAGATGCTGGGTGCGCCTCGCGCGCATATTCCCTATCCTTGAGCTTCGCCCTCGTGTTCGCCTGCCGTGACCCTGCGGCTGGCAATGGCAACGCCACATCATTCGACTAGCGGGAAAGTAGCGCCAGGGCTACCATGCTCGCCCTGCGATTGAATATCCGGACGCCTGTTCATAGCGAAACAGCCCGCAATCATTTCCGCGAACTCGCTCATCATCATTCTTTTTGGAAAGTTCTGGCGGTGATCAAGCAAAGGTCAAATAGCCGCGGCGGGATCGGGCCGCGTTCATTTCTGGACGACAATAGAGAGTTCGAGCGCTGGCTGCGTTCCCAATGCAAGGTCGTCGAGCGCGACCTCGACGAAAAGCACAAAAAGATGAAGGACGACCCGTTCGTCTTCCTTCGTGCAACCTTCTTCCGCTGGGCCAGGTCTATCGAAGCGCTCTGCCCGGAGTTGACGGACGCGCCGCGCGTGCCGTCCGTGGGGGACACCCATATCGAAAATTTCGGGACTTGGCGCGACGCGGAGGGACGCCTCGTCTGGGGCGTCAACGATTTCGACGAGGCCGCGAGCATTGCCTATCCCTTCGACCTCGTGCGCCTTGCGACAAGCGCCCGGCTCGCGCCAAAGGCCAAGAAAAAGAAGGCGAGGGCCATGACCCACGTCGGCAATGGTGACGCCGCAAAGGCGATTCTCGATGGTTACAAGAAGGGTCTCAAACAACCGCGGCCCTCGCTCCTGGATGAGCAGGCGAGCTGGATGCGCGCTTACGTGACATGCACCGACGACGAACGCCATGAGTTCTGGGACGACGTGGAGAAATATCCGCGAGCGAAGCCACCGTCTGCTGTTGCCGCAACACTCCGCAAGAAATTACCGCCCGATGCCGCATTCGATCGCTTCGCGACGCGCGTGGCAGGTGTCGGCAGCTTGGGCCGGCCGCGATTCCTCGCCATTGCCGATTGGTGCGGCGGCCAAATCGTCAGGGAAGCTAAGGCGCTGGTGCCGTCGGCCTGGGATTGGGCGCATGATCGGAAAGGCAAGCTGCGCTTTCTCGACCTCGCAAAAGGTTCGTATCGAGCTCCCGATCCACACCTCATGCTCGAACGCCAAAATGGCTTCGTGATCCGGCGCCTTGCGCCCGACTCCCGCAAGATCAATCTCGGGGATCACGCGAACATGAGCCTGGAGCTCGATCTGCTCAACGTCATGGGCTTTGACATCGGCGCCATTCACGCCGCGACGGCAGGCGCATCGACCACGATCGCCGCAGACCTGATTAAACGCGACAGCGATTGGCTGCATGCTGCTGCAAAGGCCGCCGCCGCATTCGTCGAAGATGATTTCAAGGAGTGGCGCAGGCACGGTTGACCGGCGAGCGGTGGGCTCCGTTCTCGATCGTCTCCGCGCTTTGCCCGGTTGGTGCAAGATTTGCTACAGGATTTGCTATAGGCAGAACGGCGACTAAGGTCGCGCGGCCGCCATCTGCAATGTCTGGCCAAAATTCCGGAGACCATGATGCCTTTCGACTTGATCCTGCGCGGCGGCCGTGTGGTCGATCCGTCCCAGAAGCTCGACGCCGTGACCGACATCGCCTTTGCCGGCGGCAAGGTCGCGGCGGTCGGCGGCGGGCTCAAGGCCGATCCGGGCACCGAGGTCCGTGACGTCTCGCGCTACATCGTCACGCCGGGGCTGATCGATCTCCACACCCATGTCTATTGGGGCGGCACCTCGCTCGGCATCGATGCCGAGGAATTCTGCCGCCTCTCGGGCGTCACCACGGCGATCGACACCGGCAGCGCGGGGCCGGGCAATTTCGCCGGCTTCCGCAAGCATGTGATCGAGCCAAGCCAGGTCCGCATCCTTGCCTATTTGCACGTCTCGCATGCCGGCATCTTCGGCTTCTCACACCGGATCATGGTCGGCGAGAGCGAGGAGCTGCGGCTGATGAATCCGGTCGATGCGGCGAAAGTGGCCGATGCCAACCGCGACCTCATCGTCGGCATCAAGGTGCGCGTGGGACTGCATTCGTCGGGCACGTCGGGGACCGTGCCACTCGACATCGCGCTTCAGGTTGCCGACGAGGTCGGCATGCCCCTGATGGCGCATATCGACCATCCGCCGCCGAGTTACGAGGAGGTGCTGGCGCGCCTGCGTCCCGGCGACGTGCTCACCCACGCGTTCCGACCCTTCCCCAATACGCCGGCGACTGCGCAAGGCACGGTGAAGAAGGCGGTGCTGGACGCACGCGAGCGCGGCGTGCTGTTCGATATCGGCCATGGCAAGGGCTCGTTCGCGTTCAAGACCGCGCGCGCCATGCTCGCCAACGGCTTCTATCCGGACACGATCTCGTCCGACATCCACATGCTGTGCATCGACGGTCCCGCCTACGACCAGGTCACGACCATGTCGAAATTCCTGTGCATGGGCATGGAGCTGCCGGATGTGATCGCGGCCTCGACGGTGAATGCGGCGATGGCGCTGCGGCGTCCCGAGCTCGGCAGCCTCAAGCCGGGCAGCGTCGGCGACGCCACGCTGATCTCGGTCAAGCAGGGCCAGTTCGATTATGAGGACGTCGTCGGCGAGCACCTGATCGGTAACAGGAAGATCGTCTCCGAAGGCGTCGTCATCGGCGGCCGCTGGTGGCATCCGAATTGAACGACCCTAAGCTTGCTCGCGATAGAATTGCAACAGGCGCGCGCCCGCGGGCGAGAGCCAGTCGGGCGCACCGGTGATGTAGCCCTCGACGCGGCCGCTCATTCCGACGAGATAGGTGATGGGCATGCCGACGAGCGAGAACATCGCGGCAGATGCTTCGGCCGCCGTGCCATAGGCATCGATGTAGCAGGCGAGATTTTGCACGGCGAGGCCGCCGAGGAATGTGCGGATCTTGCGCAGGTCTTTGGTGTCGGTGCAGATCGCAACGATGTCGAGCCGGTCAGGCCGTGATGCCGCCAGACTTGCGAGCATGGGCAGATCGAGCCGGCAGGCTGCGCACCAGGTGGCCCAGAAGTTCACCAATGTGATGTGGCCCGGCTTGGCCGTCACGACCGCGTCCCGACCGTATGGGTCCTGAAGCCTGAGTTGTGGCATCGGCGCGCGCGGCCGCACCACAGTAAATTGGCTGCGGCCGGCCTCGAACACTGGCGGCCAGCTGTCCTGCGCGCCGCTTGCATGCGGGACAGCGAGAGAGGCTGCCGCGGCCATCAGGATCGATCGTCGCGACAGCACTGAGCCTCCTTCGCGCGCTGTCTCACGCATGGATATAGGCCCAGCCCTTCAGCTGCAGATCGACCACGCGTCCGATGCCGAACGGGACGAGGCTCGCGCCTGCTATCAGCGGGATCGAGACCTGCTCCTTGGCTTCCGCAATCGCCTTGGACGAGGCGCACATGCTGTAGGCGAGGTTCGGCAGCGATTGCCGGAGCGTCGCCAGCGGCTCGACCAGGGGCGTCTTGTCGGCCCGGAAGACGTCGATGCCCTTGCCGTTGGCGATGACCTCGATCAGCAATTTCGCGCCCCTCTCGGCAAAATGCTTGGAGAGATTGGCGGAATAGCTGATCGCGTGACCCATGACGTAGGGCTCGTTGCTGTCGATCAGGATCACGACGCCGTCGGCGAGACGCTCCACTTTGGCCGCGGCGGGGCCGCCGGCCGTGAGGATTGATGCGCCGGCGAGCAGCCCCCTGCGGGACCATCCGTTGGCTGAGATCATGGCTGTGGCGACCGGTCAGAACTGCCGCGGTGCGATCGGTGCCTTGCTGTTGCGTCCCCACAGCACGAACAGGCTGAGCGCCAGCAGGACGATGTTGAGCGGCGCGATCGGAGCCTCGCCGCGCGAAATGTGGAAGAAGAGCGCGAACACCTGCAGCACCGCGCAGCCTAGCGCGGCCAACACGGTCAGCCGCGGCAGGATCCGTGTCAGGGCCGGCAGCAGAATGCCGATCCCGCCGGCGAGATCGACCAGCGCGATCGCGCGAACGAACGTTTCGGAATATTGGCCGGCCCAGGGCATCATCGCCGCAAGCTGGGGAATGGGTGTCGTCAGCTTGACCAGCCCCGCCGAGATGAAGACGAAGGCGAGGAGGACCTGCGCGACCCAGAGGCCGATGCGCAAGGCACGGCCGGGGGCGGCGGTCTCGATGATGGTGGTGGACATGGTGGTTCTCCAGGGGATGTGAGGGTGGCCACCATTTGATAGTTTCCTTATTCTTGATCATTATCTGCTCCAGGATTGGTTCATTTCCTGAATATTGATGATCTCATGGACACACTGGTCAGCATGAGGGTGTTTTGCCTGGTCGCCGAGCTGAAGAGCTTTGCGACTGCGGCGCAGCGGCTGCGCATCTCGCCCGCGATGGCGAGTAAGCATGTGATGCAGCTCGAGAAGCGGCTCGGCACCCGGCTGTTGAACCGGACCAGCCGGCGCGTCAGCCTGAGCGAAAGCGGCGCGCTCTATTTCGAGCAGGCGCGGCAGATGCTCGACTCGCTCGACGAGGTCGAGGCTGCCGTCAGCAAGGCGACCGTTGTTCCACGCGGCACGCTGCGGTTGACCGCGCCGGTGTGGATGGCGAACGCGATCTTTGCCGGCGTGCTGGCAGACTATCAGGCGCGCTATCCGGACGTGCGTCTCGATGTCGATCTCAGCGGACGGCTGGTCAATCTGGTCGAGGAGGGATTCGACCTCGCCTTGCGCGCGACCGGCGCGCCCGACGAGGCGTTGATCGCGCGGCCCATCACCAGAGTCCCGTTCTATTTGGTTGCAGCCCCTGCGTTTCTCAAACGCGCGGGCCGCCCGGCGACCTTTGCCGATCTCTCCGGACAAGCGCTGTTGCACTACGCGCTTTATCCCGGCGAGAGCTTCTCCTTCCAGGGCGAGCACGGCCCCGAGACCGTCAAGCTCAATCCGGTGCTGCGCAGCGCCAATGAAACGCTGCTGCACGTGGCCGCGCTGGAGGGCATGGGCCTCGCCTTCCTGCCGAAATGGCTGGTCACTGATGACATCGCCGCCGGACGTCTCGAGCACCTCATGTCCGAGCAGGTCATCTTCGAGGGAAAGCTGTTCGCGGTCTATCCGAGCCGCAAATATCTCTCAGCGAAAGTGCGGACCTTCATCGACTTCATCGCCGCCGACAAGCGGATGAAATGAACGGCTACAGCGACCTCGCAATCAACAGCTTCATGATTTCGTTGGTGCCGCCGTAGATCTTCTGGATGCGAGAATCGATGAAGATGCGCGAGATCGGATATTCCTGCATGTAGCCATAGCCGCCGAATAGCTGGAGGCATTCGTCGGCGGTCTCGACCTGCTTCTCCGAGCACCAATATTTCGCCATCGACGCCGTCACGGTATCGAGGTCTTTGGCGATCAGGCGCTCGATGCACCAGTCGACAAAGACGCGGGCGATCATCGCCTCGGTCTTGCGCTCGGCGAGGGTGAAGGCGGTGTTCTGGAAGTCCATCAGCGGCTTGCCGAAGGCTTTCCGCTCCTTGGTGTACTCGGCGGTGAGCTTGACCGCGCGCTCCATCGAGGCGACGGCGCCGACCGCGAGCGCAAGGCGTTCCTGCGGCAATTGCTGCATCAGCTGCACAAAGCCCTGACCCTCCTCCTTGCCGAGCAGGTTTTCGGGTGGCACGGTCACGTTGTCGAAGAACAGTTCCGACGTGTCGGAGGCGTGCAGGCCGATCTTGTCGAGATTGCGCCCGCGCTTGTAGCCGTCCGCGCCGGCGGTCTCGACCACGATCAGCGAAATGCCCTTGGCACCCGCATCGCCGGTGCGTGCGACCACGATGACGAGATCGGCGGCCTGGCCGTTGGTGATGAACGTCTTCTGGCCGTTGATGACGTAGGAATTACCCTGCTTCTTCGCCGTGGTCTTCACGGCCTGCAAATCCGAGCCGGTGCCGAGCTCGGTCATGGCGATGGCCCCGACCATCTCGCCCGAGGCCATTTTCGGCAGCCAGCGCTTCTTCTGCTCCTCCGAGCCGTAATTGAGGATGTAGTGCGCGACGATGGCGCTGTGCACGGAGACGCCGGTCGTCAGCTCCGGCACCGTGCTCTCGAGATCGTCCAGCACCGCGGCGTCATAGGCGAAGGTGGCGCCCAGCCCGCCATATTCCTCCGGCACGCTTGCCAAGAGCGCGCCCATCTCGCCGAGCCCCCGCCAGGCGAAGCGGTCGACCATCTTCTGCTCGCGCCATTTTTCGGCGTGCGGCGCCAGGTCCTTGGCAAGGTATTTCCGGAACTGGTCGCGGAAGATTTCGAGCTCTTCGGTCATCCAGGAGGAGCGGTAGGACATGGAAACCTCGATCGGTGATGTCGCGCCTTGCGACAGCCAGCGTGTCAGGCCTGCCACAACGGTCGGCACGGGCGCAAGGCTGCTCCTCTTGGTACGCCATTCGAGCTCGCCGCGAATTGTGTTTTCAGGCTGCGCCCGGTCTAGCCGCCATGTGCGGTCTTCCCGCCGTCGATGACGAACTGACCGCCGGTCGTGTAGGGATGATCGTCGGAGGCCAGCACGAGCGCAAAGGCGGCGATCTCCTCGGGGGTTGCCACGCGCTGCAAGCCCGGAACGTTGGATTTGGCCCATTGCGCAATGCCGACGTGCCAGGCTGCATCGGGCAGATTCTCCATGCCGGCGAGCCGGCGAATCATCGGCGTGTCGGTGGTACCGGGAACCAGTGTGTTGATGCGGATGCCATGTTTTGCGTAGTCGAGTGCCGCGGCCTGGACCAGGCCGACCAGTCCGCGCTTGGCCGCCGAATAGGCCGAGCGTTTGGCTGTCGTGGCAATGGCGTTCGACGACGCCGTGACGACGATCGCGCCGCCTTTCTCCAGCATGTGAGGGATCTCATACTTCATCGACAGAAATACGCCGCGCAGGTCGGTGCTGATCACGTCGTCGAATTCGGCCGCGCTGTATTCGTGAAGGGGACGCTCGATGGAAATGCCGGCGTTGTTGAAGGCGACGTCGAGCCGTCCGTAGCGTTCGATCGTCTTGTCGACCAGCGCCTTGATCTCGGCCTCGTTGCGGACGTCGGCGCGAATGAAGACCGCGTCGCCGCCGGCCTCGCCCACCTCATTCTCCACCCGTTTGCCGCGCTCGGCGTTGCGGCCGCAGAAGGCGACCTGGCCGCCTTCGGCCGCGAACATCAGCGTCGCGGCGCGGCCGATGCCGGAGGTGCCGCCCGTGACGATGACGACCTTGCCCTCGAATCGGCGCTTGCCGCTGGGCTTCTGCTGCGGCAGCGTCGCACTCTGGCCGAGCGCCACGCCGCCGGCGAGGCCACCGACGGCGCCCGCGAGCATGCCGAGCGCGGCGCCTCCGACCAGATGACGCCGCTTTACGGGACTGCTTGCGGTGATATCCTGCATTTCGGTCATTTCGAACTCCGGGGGCCACTTATCTAAACAGTGTTAAGATAGATATGCCGCAATCTGAACAGTGTCAAGTTACATGAAGAAACACGCCCCCTCCGCCAAGCGCGGCGCCGGCGCGACGCGGGCAAAGCCGGAGCCCGGTTATCATCACGGTGAATTGCAGGAGGCGTTGATCGCTGCGAGCGAAGCCATTCTCGCCGAGCAGGGTGCCGAGGGTTTCACGCTGCGCGAAGCCGCGCGACGCGCCGGGGTTTCGCCGGCTGCCCCGTCGCATCATTTCGGCAACGCGCAGGGGCTTCTCACCGAAGTCGCGATCCGCGGTTACGACGCGCTTGCCGGCGCCTTGCGCGAGGCGGCATCCGGCAAGCAGGGTGCGCGCGACAAGCTCCATGCCCAGGGACTTGCTTATGTCAATTTTGCGCTGACACATCCCGGCCGGTTCCAGATGATGTTTGCGAACAAGCGCCTCGTGGCAGACGATGCGCGTCTGAGGCAGGCGAGCAGGGCCGCCGGTCACGCGTTCGAGATCGTCGTCGCCGAGCTGGTCGGCGGCACCGCGAAGGAGGCGAAGACAGCGGCTGCGGCGGCCTGGTCCACCGTTCACGGCTTTGCCAAGCTTGCGCTTGAGGAGAAATTCGGCTCTGTGAGGAACGAGGTTGGACGCCGCGAGATCATGATGACGCTCGACCAAGTCCTGAACTATCTATGGCCGGCAAGCGGCGCGCACCGTTGAGTGAGGGCCCGACGACGTCATGACAAGCAAGACGACGGAGCTCAAGCTCGACATCGAACGCATCGGCATGGTCTCCGCGATCCTGACGCTTCCGGCCCATGCGCGCGCCTGCTACGTCCTCGCGCACGGCGCCGGTGCGAACATGCGGCATGCCTTCATGGAGAAGGTCGCCGCGGGCCTTGCGGAGCGCGGCATTGCGACGTTCCGCTTCAATTTTCCCTACATGGAGGAGAGGAAGGGGCGTCCCGACCAGCCGGCCGTCGCGCACGCCGCCATCCGCGCGGCTGTCGCGGAAGCTGCCCGGCTCTGCCCCGGCATCACGCTCATCGCCGGCGGAAAATCGTTCGGCGGGCGCATGACATCACAGGCGCAGTCCAAGGCTGCATTACCTGATGTCAAAGGGCTCGCCTTCCTCGGCTTCCCCCTGCACGCCGACAAGAAGCCGTCCTCCGAGCGCGCCGAGCACCTCGCCGGCATTGCTATCCCCATGCTGTTCTTGCAAGGCACCCGCGATGGGCTCGCCGATCTGGGCTATCTCAGGCCTGTCGTCGAGAAGCTCGGCCCGAAGGCGACGCTGCATCAGGTCGAAGCCGGCGACCATTCGTTTGCGGTGCTAAAGAAGTCCGGCCGCACCAATGACGAGGCACTCACCGAGGTGCTCGACACGCTGGCGGCCTGGATCGATGGGCTCGCCTGAATCTCAGGCCGAGTAAAGCCCCTTGTCGCGCGCCTTCTGAATCGCGAGCGCGGCGATCAGGTCGAGCGTCGGCGTCGACAGCCCGGCGGTGCGGGCGAAAGCGGCAGGCGCTTTCACCAGCACGTCGATCTCCATGGCGCGGCCGAGCTCGTAGTCCTGCAGCAGCGACGGCTTGTGGTTGGGGGCGGGGCCGCTGCGGGTCACGCGTTTGACCTCGGGAATGAAATGCTGGGCGATGTCGTTGGCCTCGTTGAGCATGCGCGGGATGACTTCAGTGAAGGCGGGGTCGTCGCGCACGCCGCGCGCGGTCTGGCCGGTGAGCAGGCACAGCACCGACAGCGACATGTTGGTCAGCAGCTTTGACCAGATCGCCTCGCGGATCTCGGCCACCGGCGGCGATTCCAGCCGGGCATCGTTGAAGACGCCGCGCAGCTTGGTGATGCGCTCGCAATTGCGGTCGTCGCATTCCCCGATCAGCAGGCGGTTGCGGTCCGGCGTCAGGTTCTGCACCACGCCGGGCGCGATCACCTCGTTGGAGGAGAAGACGACGCCGCCGACGATCCGTTCCTTCGGGATGCAGGCACGCAACCGACCGCCGGGATCGAGGAAGGAAATGTCGGGCGGGGTCGGGTGCCGCGGCGGCAGGCCGATGCCGTACCACCAGGGAATGCCGTTCTGCGCGAACACGATCGCTGTGTCGTCCTGGAGCAGCGGCTTGATGTTGGAAACCAGTCCCTGAAGTGCGGTCGCCTTCAGCGTCGAGATCACGACGTCCTGCGGGCCGAGCTGGGCCGGATCGCCTGACGCGTTCACCTTGGCGCTGACCTCGGAATCGCCGACGCGCAGCTTGAGGCCGCCGGCGCGCGCCGCCTCCAGATGCGCCCCCCGCATCACGCACGAGACCTCATGGCCGGCGCGTGCCAGCCGGACCGCAATGTGGCTGCCGACGGCGCCCGCGCCGAAAATGCAGATGCGCATGTGCTGTCCCGTCCTGTCCCTTGGTGCCATCAGCTGCCAGCATGACACAAGCCGCCATGCGATGGACGCGGCCGCCCTACGCCGTAAAGATATGGATCAGGACAAGCGCCCTCGGCCATAGTGCGCAGCAAACAATCCGACCGGAGGATCGCCGATGCCCGCCAACCCTGTCCTGTGGACCCTTGATGAGCGCGGCGTCGCGACCGTCACCTTGAACCGTCCCGAGGTCAACAACGCCTATGACGGCGCGCTGATCGCGGGCGTGCTCGCGGCCATGGACGATCTCGGCAACAAGCCGAACTTGCGTGTCGTGGTGCTCCGCGGCAACGGCAAGCATTTCCAGGCCGGCGCCGACCTCAAATGGATCAATGGCGTGCGGCCGCAATCGACTGAAGCGAACGAGGCGGCGTCACGAGCGACCTTCGAGGCCGTGCAGCGGCTCAACACGCTGTCGGTTCCGACGGTCGCGCTGGTGCAAGGCGGCTGTTTTGGTGGCGGCACCGGCGTGATTGCGGCCTGCGATGTCGTGATCGCGGCCGAAAACGCGCTATTCTCGATCACCGAGGTGCGCTGGGGCCTGACCGCGGCGATCATCATCCCGCAGCTCTGCGACGCCATCGGCGTGCGCCAGGTCCGCCGGTACGCCCTGACCGGCGAGCGCTTCGGCGCCGAGGACGCCCGCCGCATCGGCCTCGTCCACGAGGTGGTGCCGCTCGCCGATCTCGAAGCCGCCGGCGCGAAAGTGGTCGAGCAGCTGCTCGCCAACGGGCCGGAGGCGATGGCCGAAACCAAGCGCCTTGCGCTGGAGAGCTCGTTCGGCGGAATGGCGGTGGACGATGCGGCGTACACGCGGCTCGTGCAGCTGCATTCGGTCAAGCGCCAGAGCGCGGAGGCCGCGGAAGGACTGGCGTCCTTCGCGGAGAAGCGGGCGGCGAATTGGGATGGCGCGAAAACTTGAGCCTCAGCAGCCGCGGCAGATGTTGTTGATGCTGCGATAGACCGCGTCGTCGTCCTGCCGCATCTGGCGCAGCGTTTCGAGCGTCTTGCTCTCGCCGGTCGGCGCGGCTGGCTTGCGTCTTTCGGCGAGCTCTTCCTCCTGCCGCTTGTAGCAGGCTTCGCGATCGGGCTTGGCCTGGATGAAGCGGCAGTTCTGCTCCAGGGCTGCGGCGGGAGCAGCTGAGATCAACAGGGCGATCAAAGCGGGGAGGGGAAATTTCATAAGCGTCGAGTCCATGCTGGCACTTCTGTCAGGTCCGTCATTCCCGGGCAACCGTCTCGAGGCAAGCATGTAGCCCGGATGGAGCGGAAGCGAAATCCGGGGCCGGTGTCCCCGCATTCCGCTGCGCTCCATGCGGGCTACGGCGCGCCGCAAGGCTCACAGCGACGTCGCGAGTGACGTTTTCAGCAGCGTGAGCAGCGCCTGCACTGCGGCGGCGTTGCGCCGGCGTTCGGGGATTGCGGCCTTCACCCACAATTCCGGAATCGGAAAATCGCGCAGCACCGGCTTCAGCGTGCCGTCACGCAAGGCATCCGCGACGAGATAATGCGACATCAGCGCGATGCCGTTGCCGGCGATGGCGCTGCGCGCCAGCACGTGCCCCTCGTTGGAGGAGAGCAGCGGGCTGACCTGGATGCTGATGCGGCCACGCGGTCCGTCGAAGACCCATTCCGGGCCGGTCGGCATGAAGCTGAGGCAGCGATGCTCGACCAGATCGCGCGGATGTTTTGGCGTGCCGTGCTTCTTCAAATAGGCTGGTGAGGCGCAAAGCAGCCGCTTCAACGGGCACAGCGGCTCGTCGACCACGCCGCCGAAGGAATGCGGGAAGGCGCCGATGGCGATGTCAAATCCTTCGGTGACGGGATCGACCGGGCGATCGATCAGAACGATCTCGAGCTTCAGCCGCGGGTTCTGGGTCTGGAACGCGCTGAAGGCGTCGGCGAGACGCGCCACAGTCAGCGAGGTCGGCGCCTTGATGCGGAGGTGATCGACGAGATCGTGGCCCTTCTCGCCCATGCGCGAGAGCAGGTCGGTGGCGTCAGCCACGACGCCGCGCGCGCGATGCACGTAGCGCTGTCCGGCCTCGGTCAGTCGCAACTGCCGGGTCGAACGGTGAAACAACGGCGTGCCGATGCGGGCCTCCAGTTGCGTGACGCGCTTGGCGACGACCGAGGTCGAGACATCAAGCTTTCGCGCGGCGGCCGAGAATCCGGCCGCATCCGCCGTGGCGAGGAAGGCTTGCAGGTTCACGAGGATGTCCATGGCGACCTTTCTCGATTCGCGAAAGCTGATCGCGTATTTTGGTGGATTGTAGCCCCTCGCGCGTTAATTCATAGTCGTTCCTAAGCAAAGGATTTCGGGAGCGGACGCGCCATGCGGGCCATGACGATCGAAGAACCGGCACGACAGGTGCCGCTCTATGGCGAGTATGAAGTCGTCGTGCTCGGCGGCGGCCCCGCCGGCATTGTCGCCGCGGCCTCTGCCGCGCGCGCCGGGCGGAAGACGCTGCTGATCGAGCGCTACGGCTTTCTCGGCGGCATGGGCACGGCGGCCGGCGTCACCAATTTCTGCGGCCTGCATGGGAATGTCTACGGCCAGGCGCACCGGCTGGTGCAGGGCATGGCGTCCGAGCTGCTGGCGCGGATCGATCGGCTCAACGGTCTCAATGCGCCGCACCTGATCCTCGGCAAGGTCTTTGCACAGGCCTATGACACCGCCGCCTACAAGATCGCGGCCGACGAATTGCTTGCCAGCCACAAGGTACACATCCTCTTCCATGCACTCGGCGCCGGCGTGGTGATGGGCGACGACAGCCGCATCGATGCGCTGATGGTCGAGACCAAGGCCGGCCGGCGGGCAGTGCGATCTGAGATCTTCATCGACTGCTCCGGCGACGGCGATCTCGCGGTGTGGGCCGGTGCGCCGTTCGAAATCGGCGACGAGCACGGCCATCCGATGTACCCCTCGATGATGCTGCGTCTCAACGGCATCGATCCGGAGAAGGCGGGCGATGCCTGGCGCACCATTCCGCAATTGATGGAAATGGCCATCGCGGCCGGCACCCACACATTCCCGCGCAAGAGCGCGATCGTGCGGCCGCAAAAATCCGGCATCGAATGGCGGGTGAATTTCACCCAAGTGGCGCGCGAGGACGGCCACGCCATCAACGGCGTCGAGCCCGACGATCTCACCCGCGGCGAGATCGAGGGCCGCAAGCAGGCGCTTGCCGCGTACGAGTTCCTTCGTAGCACCGTGCCGGGCTTCGAAAAGTCCTACATCGTCGACCTGCCGCCGCAGCTCGGGATCCGCGAGACCCGCCGCATCAAGGGCGGCTACCAGCTCAGCGGTGCGGATGTGCTCGGCTGCGCTTCGTTCGAGGATTCCATCGGCGTCAATGGCTGGCCGATCGAGGCCCATGTGCCCGGCGACGTCGTCTTCACCTTCCCGCCGATCCCGGAATCGCGGGGCTATAACGAGCTGCCCTATCGCATGCTGGTGCCCGAAGGCGTCGACAATCTCCTGGTCGCCGGCCGCTGTGCCTCGATGACCCATGAGGGCCAGTCGGCGGCGCGGGTCTCCGGGGCTTGCTTCGTGATGGGCGAGGCCGCCGGTTCCGCCGCCGCGCTGGCGCTGTCCGGAAACCGGATCCCGCGTGACATCCCCGTTGAAAAATTGCAGGAAACGTTGAAACAACAGGGCGCCTTCATCGGGCGAGACCAGACGGTGCCCGAGGGCCTGTAGCGGACGGCAAGAACGACCAAGAGAACCACTGGAGGAAACGGGATGATCGGGATTGCGCGGCTCGCGCTAGTGGGCCTTTTGGCGATCATGGCGATGAGCACGGCCAGGGCCGAAGACGCGCTGAAGGCGAAGATCGGCGTGCTTCGTCTGTCGTCCTCCGCGCCGGTCTTCATCGCGCAGGACAAGGGCTATTTTCGTGAGGCCGGCTTAGAGGTCGAGCTGAAATTCTTCGACGCGGCGCAGCCGATCGCGGTCGCCACCACCTCGGGGGACGTCGATTTCGGCATCACCGCCTTCACCGCAGGTCTCTACAATCTCGCCGGCAAGGGCACGCTGAAGGTGATCGGCGGCATGAGCCGCGAGAAGGCCGGCTATCCCCTGATCGGCTATTTCGCCAGCAACAACGCCTATGCCGCCGGCCTGAAGACGCCGAAGGATCTTGCCGGCAAGCGCGTGGCGGTGACGCAGGTCGGATCAAGCTTTCACTATTCGCTCGGCCTGCTCGCCGACAAATACGGCTTCAAGCTTGCGGACGTGAAGATCGTGCCGCTGCAATCGCTGTCGAATGCGGCGGCTGCGCTGAAGGGCGAGACCGTCGATGCGGCGCTGCTGCCGATCTCCACCGCACGCAAGCTGATGGACGAGGGCGGCGCAAAGTTTCTGGGCTGGGTCGGCGACGAGACGCCCTGGCAGCTGGGCGCGGTGTTCGCCTCGCCGAAGACGCTGACCAACAAGGTGCTGGTGACAAAACTGCTCGGCGCGCTCGCGAAGGCCGACCGCGAATATCACGATGTCATCCTCGCCGCGATGAAGGACGGCGTCGCGCCGATCAACGACAAGACGAAGCCGCTCTTGGAGATCATTGCCAAGTACACCAATTTGCCGGTCGAGCAGGTGGTCGGCAATTGTGCCTATATCGACCCCGACGGCAAGCTGGACGTGAAGAACGTCGACAACCAGATCAAATGGCTGCAGGAGCAGGGCTTTGCCGACAAAGGCTTCGATGCGAACGCGATCATCGCGAAGGACTATGTGAAGGCGGATTGATGTTGACGATGCAGACTCTTGCGGCGAGCAATCTGCCACCCTCCCCTGGAGGGGGAGGGTCGATCGCACCGGCGATGCGCAGCATCGACCGCGGCGAGCGGGGTGGGGTGAGCCACGGCGGCGGTCTGTCCGTCGTTCGCTCCGATCGTTCGCGGAAAGCGCGAGAGCAGGCATCGTCAGCATCAATGCGAATAGACCGTCACCCCACCCCGGTTCGCATTTCGCTTCGCTCAGTACGAACCGACCCTCCCCCTCCAGGGGAGGGTGAAGAAGGCGGGCTCGCCGCATGGATCTGATCGCCGACCACATCTCCCACCGCTTCGGCGATCTCGCTGTGCTCGACGACGTCTCCTTTACGGTCAGCGCCGGCGAGGTGGTGGCGATCGTCGGTCCCTCCGGTTGCGGCAAGAGCACGCTGCTGTCGATCCTGGGCGGCCTGCTGCAGCCGACCTCCGGTGCGCCCGAGCTGCGCGGGACGCCGCCAGCGGACAGCCTCAATCCGCTGACCTTCGTGTTCCAGGATTTTGCGCTGCTGCCATGGGCGACGGTCGAGGAGAACGTCGAATTCCCGCTGCTGCATACGCAGCTCTCGTCGACGCAGCGCCGCGCGCTGGTCGACGATGCGCTCCGCCGCACCAGCCTGACCGATTTTCGCAAAACCTATCCAAAGCAGCTCTCCGGCGGCATGCGCCAGCGCGTCGGCATTTCGCGCGCGCTTGCGGTCAAACCTGCGATCCTGCTGATGGACGAGCCGCTGTCGGCGCTGGATTCGCAGACGCGTGAGCTGTTGATGGAGGATTTCGTTAGCCTGCTCGCCGATGGTGGCATGGGCGCGGTCTATGTCACCCACAATCTCGAAGAGGCGGCGCGGCTCGCCGACCGCATCGTGGTGCTGTCGCGCCGGCCGGGGCGGATTCGCGAGGTCGTGACCGTGCCGATGACGCGCGCCGAACGCGGCGGGACCGCGGCGCGGGAGAAGCTGCTCGCGCTGCAAAACCAGATCTGGTCGCTCATCCGCAATGAGGCGATCGATGCCGAGCGCGAGGTCCAACATGCTTGATCGGGCCTTGGCGGAAACTTCAGCGAAGGACGAGGCGACCCGGCGCGTCCGCTTCCGCGGTGCGGGCTTCGTGCCTGCGTCGAGCCGCTTCGGTGGCTGGATCGCGCTCGCGCTCGTCATCGCAGTCTGGCAGGCCGCCGGCACCGTGGGCCTCGTCAATCCGCTGTTCCTGCCGGCGCCGTCGGCGATCGTGCGCGCGATCTACCAGCTCGCAATCTCCGGCGCGCTCTGGCAGCACGTTTCGGCCTCGCTGCTGCGCATCGGCGTCGGCTGGCTGCTCGGGACTGCGGCCGGCGTTGCCGTCGGCTTCGCCATCGGCCTGTCGCGGCTCGCGCGCAGCGTCGGCATCACCTTCATCTCGGCGCTGTTCCCGATCCCCAAGATCGCGCTGCTGCCGCTCTTGATCCTATGGCTCGGCATCGGCGAAGAGCCGAAGATCGCGACCATTGCGCTCGGGGTGTTCTTCTCGACCGCGATCTCGGTCTATAGCGGTGTCGATGCGGTGCCGCGCAACCTGATCCGCATGGCGCAAAGCTTCAACGTTCCCTTCGCCACCATCGTGCGCAAGGTGATCTGGCCCGGCGCGCTGCCCGCGATCCTCGCCGGCTTCCGCATCACCGCCTCGGTCGCGCTGCTGCTGGTCGTCAGCGCCGAAATGATCGGCGCGCAATACGGCATCGGCGCCTTCGTGCTCCAGGCCGGTAATCTGATGCAGACCGATCAGCTGCTCGCGGGCGTGGTGATCCTGTCGGTGTTCGGGCTTGCGGTGGGGAAAGTGATCGGCTGGCTGGAGATGCGGCTGTTGCACTGGCGGTGAAGCATTCTCCGTCATTGCGAGCGCAGCGAAGCAATCCAGGGTCTTTCCACGGTGACAGTCTGGATTGCTTCGCTGCGCTCGCAATGACGATGTGGATGGAGACGCGCGCCAAAATTTCCATCGTCGTCCCGGCGAAGGCCGGGACCCATACCGCGTGATCTAACAAGGAACTTGTACCGACGAAGATAACTACAAATCTTCGCTAAACTACTTCCTGTGGTTATGGGTCCCGGCCTTCGCCGGGACGCCACCGAGTACTTGGCTGGCAGCCTGCCTCACGCATTCCCGCGATCTTCCCGGAACAGATCCAGCTTCTGCTGCACCGGCCGGTCCGAGAAGCTGAACAGCACGGCGTCCTCGTCCGCCTCGTGCGTGACCCAGTGCCAGCTCGGCACCACGAACAGATCGCGCGGGCCCCATTCGAAAACGGTGTCGCCGATCCGGCTGCGCCCCTTGCCCTCGATCGGGCAAAACACCGTCGCATCGGTCGCGCGATAGCGCGCGGTCTTGAAACCCTTCGGCAGCAGCTGGATGAAGGTGCCGATGGTCGGCATCGCGAAATCGCCGGTCTCGGGATTGCTGAACTTCAGCTTCAGGCCATGGCAGGCGTCCCATTCCTGGCTTACGCGGGCTTTCTCCAGGGCTTCGCGGGTGTAGGCATAGGGATAGCTGAAGATCGGCGAGGTCTTCGAGCTCCGTTTCACGTCCACCGGCAGCAGATTGTGGCCGTAGCGGGCGAAGCTGTCGCCGGCCGGCTTGGTGATCTTCTGCTGGTCTTCCTTGGAGCCTTCCGCAAAGGAGCAGTCGAAGAACTGCACCAGGGGGATGTCGAGGCCGTCGAGCCAGAACATCGGCTCACTGGTCTCGTTGGAATGATCGTGCCAGGTCATCGACGGCGTGATGATGAAGTCCCCGGGCTCCATCGCGGTGCGCTCGCCATCGACGGCCGTGTGGGCGCCCTTGCCCTCGAGCACGAAGCGCAGCGCCGACTGGCTGTGGCGGTGGGCGGGCGCGACGTCGCCGGGCACCACCATCTGCACGCCGGCATAGAGCGACGTCGTGATCTTGGACTGTCCGCGCAGGCCCGGGTTCTCCAGCACCAGCACGCGCCGCTCGGCTTCCTTGGCGGTGATCAGCTTGCCAGCTTCCGTCATGTAGTCGCGGATGACGTCGAACTTCCAGAGATGCGGCCGGCAGGCGCTCTTCGGCTCCGGCGTGATCAAATCGCTCATCACCGTCCACAGCGCGGTGAGATTTTCGCCGTCGATTTTCCGGTAGAACGCCTCGCGTTCCGGCGTCTTGGTCACGGCTTCCATGGTTGCTGCTCCCGATCGTTTTGTTGATTGACAGTATACTGACGATCTAGGTAGCGTCAACGTGGCGAACAACGTACAAGCAACAGGAAAATGGGAGGTCTCGATGAAGCTGCACGGCTATTTCCGCTCCAGCGCCGCCTATCGGGTGCGGATCGCGCTGAACCTCAAGAGCCTCGGTGCCGAGCATTTGCCGCATCATCTGCGCAAGGGCGAGCAATGCGCGCCCGCCTATCTCGCCATCAATCCGCAAGGTCTGGTGCCGGCGCTGGAGAATGATGCGGGTGTAGTGCTGACCCAATCGGTCGCGATCATCGAATGGCTCGACGAAATGCACCCCAATCCGCCGCTGCTGCCAAAGGATCCGCTGCGCCGCGCCAAGGTGCGCGCCTTCGCGCTGGCGATCGCCTGCGACACCCATCCGGTGCAGAACCTGAAGGTGCTGGCGCGGCTGCGCGAGCTCGGCCTTGCCGAGGAGAAAGTCCAGGAGTGGGCGGCCTGGGTCAACCGCGAGGGGCTCTCGGCCTGCGAGACGCTGATCAGGAACGAGCCTGGGCCGTTCTGTTTCGGCGATGCGCCGACGCTCGCCGATCTCTGTCTGGTGCCGCAGCTCGCCAATGCCCGCCGCTTCGGCGTCGATGTGTCTGCCTATCCGCGCCTGCTGACGGCAGAAGCCGCCGCCAAGGCGCTAGGGGCCTTTGCCGATGCCGCTCCGGAGAAGCAGCCCGATGCCGAGTAAGCCTCTTCCTCCGATCACCATGGACGCGGTCTATGCCGCGCCGGGCTACCTGTTCCGGCGCATGCAGCAGATCGCGGTCTCGATCTTCATGGAGGAGTGCAAGGCGTTCGATCTGACGCCGGTGCAATATGCGGCGCTGATCGCGATCCACACCCATCCCGGCATCGACGCGACGCGTCTGTCGGCGGTGATCGCCTTCGACCGCTCCACGCTCGGCAGCGTGATCGAACGGCTGCAGGCCAAGGACTATATCGAGCGCAAGCCGGCACCCGAGGACAAGCGGATCAAGCTCCTGTACCTGACGAAATCCGGCGCCGCGATCCTGCGCGAGATCATCCCCGCCGTCGAGCGCGCCCAGGCGCGCATGCTGGAGCCGCTCAAGCCCACTGAGCGCAAGGCGCTGCTGGGGCTCTTGGTGCAGCTGGTCGACCTCAACAACGAGGCGTCACGGGTGCCACTGCGCGCAGAGGACGCGCTGGAGCATCTGGGGAAGGGTGGGTGACTGGCTCCAATTGTGGAGCGACGCTATCGCCTCAATCTCAACTGTCATTCCCCGCGAAGGCGGGGAATCCAGTACGCCGCGGCGTCTCGGTTCAATCACGACCGTCTCGGCGTACTGGATCGCCCGGTCCCGGCTCCGCCAAGGCTACGCCGGGGCCACAAGGGTGCTTGGCCGCCGAAGCTTCAGCGGAGGCGGCAAGCCGGGCGATGACAGCAGTGGCTACATCCTCAGCAACGCCTGCCGGTCAATCTTCCCCGTGCCCGTCTTCGGCAGTTCGTCGATGAAGATCACCTCGCGCGGATATTTGTAGGGCAATAGCTTGCCCTTCACATAGTCCTGGAGCTTGCGCGTCGTCTCGCTCTGGTCGACGCTCCGGTTGTTCATCACCACCACCGCCTTCAGCGTCATGCGCCGGTCCGGCAATTCGGCCGCGAACACCGCGCATTCGCGGATATCCGGGTGATCGGCGAGGCACAGCTCGACCTCGAGTGGGTAGACCCACTGGCCCGAGATCTTGATGAGATCGTCGGCGCGGCCACGGAAGAAGTGGAAGCCGTCGGCATCGCGCACGAAACGGTCGCCGGTGTAGATCCAGCCGCCGTCGCGGATGGTCTCGGCGGATTTGTCCGGCCGGTTCCAGTACAGCGGTGTGTTGGAATCGCCGCGCACCCGCAAGATGCCTTCCTCGTCGTCGGCGACGTCGCGGCCGTCCTTGTCGCGCAGCGCGACCTCGTAGCCGGGTACGCGCAGGCCGGCGGCGCCGAGCTTCTTCTGCTCGGGACGATTGGACAGATAGATGTGCAGCACCTCAGTCGAGCCGAGGCCCTCGACGATCTCGAGGCCCGTGAGTGTCTTCCAGCCGTTGAAGACTTCGGCGGAGAGCACCTCGGCCGCGGAGAGCGACATGCGCAGCGATGAGAAGTCGGTCTTCTCGGCACCTTCGGCCTTGGTCAGCGACGTGTAGAGCGTCGGCAGGCCGAAGAAGACCGTCGGCTTGTACCGCGTGATCGCCGAGAAGATCGCCGCGGGCTTCGGCTGGCCCGGCAGCAGCAGTGTTGCCGCGCCCGCCGAGAACGGGAAGGTGACGGAATTGCCAAAGCCGTAAGCGAAGAAGATTTTCGGCACCGAGAAGCAGATGTCGTCAGGCGTCAGTTTCAATACGCTCTGCGCAAAGGCGGCCTCGCTATAGGCCATGTCGTGCTGGAGATGCACGATACCCTTGGGCCGGCCGGTGGAGCCGGAGGAGTACATCCAGAACGCCATCTCGTCGCGATTCGTGTCGGCTTCCGCGAGCTCGACCGGAAATTGCATGAGCCAGCTTGCCGCTGCGATCGCAACAGGCGCCGCGTGGTCGCGCGCTTCGCCATTGACGACGACCAGCGTGCGCAGCTCCGTGTCCTTGCAGGCTTCCGCATTGAAGCGCGTCGCGAATTCGGCATCGGCCACCGCAACGGTCGCGCCGGAATCGGCGAGATAGAATTGCAAGAGGTCTGGCGGCGTCAACGTGTTGATCAGGAGCGGCACGAAGCCGGCACGCACCGCGCCGAAGAAGGCGGCGGGGTAGGCCGGCGTGTCGTCGAGGAACAACAGCACGCGATCGCCGCGCTGGAGACCAAGCGATGCGAGGCCGTTGCCCCAGCGGCAGGCCTCCGCGCAGAGCTCGGCATAGGTTCGCCTGCCCGCCGGACCGATCAGCGCGAGCTTGTCGCCGCGTCCTTTGTCGAGATTGTCGAACAGCACGCGGCTGGCGTTATAGATTTGCGGAACGGCAAAGCCGATCTCGCGTGCGCCCGCGCTGTCCGCGGGCACCTGGTCGCGAATCACGTTGCTCATGCCGCACCTCCGCCGTTCTTGGCGACCTCGTAACGCGCCATGAAGGCTGGGGACATCGCCCGCAGCCGGGAATCGTCGATGCGGCCGGACCGGGTGATGTAGCTGTAGGCGAAATCCATCAGATCGAGCTGCATGTGCTCGGCAAAATGCTCGTACCAGAAGGCCGAGGTGCGCGCGGCGTTGACGAGCTTCTGCACCACCGGCTTGCGCGCGGCCTGGTAGCGATGCAGCGCGGTCGCCAGATGCGCGTCCGATTCCAGCGCCTTGACCAGCGCGATGGCGTCCTCGATCGCGAGCCGCGTGCCCGAGCCGATCGAGAAATGCGCCGAGTGCAGGGCATCGCCGAGCAGCACCATGTTCTTGAACGACCAGTACTCGTTCCAGACCCAGGGAAAGTTACGCCAGACCGATTTGTTGGAGATGAGGCAATGGCCACCAAGCGTATCGGCAAACACCTCCTCGCAAATGCCCTTGGACTGCTCGACGTCCTTGTAGGCGAAGCCATAGGCCTGCCATGTCGCGTGATCGCATTCGACCAGGAAGGTGCTCATGGTGGGCGAGTAGCGGTAGTGATGGGCGTTGAAGGCGCCGCGGTCGGTCTTCACGAAAGTCTGCGACAGCGTGTCGAAGCGCTTCGAGGTGCCGTACCAGACGAACTTGTTGGAGGAGTAGGACAGCGAGGTGCCGAAATCGCCCTCATAGGCACGGCGCACCAGCGAGTTGAGGCCGTCGGCGGCGACGATGAGGTCGTGGCCGTTGAGCTGGTCGATCGCGTGGATCTGGGTATCGAAGCGCGGGGTGACGCCGGCATCGAGCGCGCGCTGCTGCAGGAACTTGAGGAGCTCGAGCCGTCCGATCGAGGAGAAGCCGACCCCGTCGATGGCGACGCTGTCGCCGTGCAGGTTCAGCGTGATGTTCTCCCAGCTCTCCATATGCGGCGCGATCGCGTCGACCGTTTCGGGGTCGTCGGCGCGCAGGAATTCCAGGGCCTGGTCCGAGAACACGACGCCAAAGCCCCAGGTCGCGTCGGCCGGGTTCTGTTCGAACAGGTCGACCTGATCCTCGGGGTGACGCTTCTTCCAGAGATAGGCGAAGTAGAGCCCACCGGGCCCCCCGCCAATCACGGCGATCCGCAACGTCTGCCTCCCTAATTGACAGTATACTTACTATCTAGGGGTAGACTAATGTGCTCCGGCGTCCGGCGCCAGCAGAATTATCGGCAAAGCGTGGCGCGCCGAAGCTCGCTCTCGGACCGCGCGTTTGGCGCGTGTCCGAAGCAGTTTCGCGCGCAAGCATAGCCAAACCACGCGGGCTTGGCCATCCGCACCGTCAGACGCAGCGCTTCACGTAGACCCCGTTCACCAGCACCCTGGTGCAGCGGACGGCCGGAACCGGCTTGCGGACCACGACGGCCGCGTTCGGCCCGGCGCAGCCGGCGCGATACACGCCGCGGGCGCAGACCACCGCATTGGCGTCGGTGGGCTCGAACGTCATGGTGGCCGCGAAGGCGAGGAGTGCAGAAGCGACGAGCAGCAATGAACGCATGTTGTCCTCCCGGTCTGGTCGTGATCGAAATCGGATCCTTGCAAAAGATTTGTCGTTGCAGGCGTGCGGGAATTCATTGCGCACGCCGCCAATCATTGCCCCGTGCCTTGGCGCGCGATCGTGCGCCGCCTCATCGCGCTGCGAACGGGGCGAGTACGTCCTTGCACGCCGGCGATAGCGAGGCGGCATTGCTGGAGATGCATTGAACGATGCGGCCGCCGCCGGGCGCGACGCCGGCGCAGAGCGTGCGGATATCGGCGCCGCAGGCCGACCTGACGATGAACAGCTCTTCGCGCGGCCGCAGCGGGCGTAAAACGATCGCCGCTGGTGCGGCCGCCGGCGCTGCTGCCGCGGGAGCCGCACCCGCGGGCGCTGCCGTTGCTGCCGCGCCACCGCCGGCTGCGGCGCTCACGGCCTTCTCGCAGGCCGGCGAGACCTTGACCTTGTTCTTCTCCAGGCATTCGAGCGCGGCGGCGCCGCCCGGCGGCACGCTGGCGCACACCTTGGGATAATCGGCGCGGCACGCGCTCTTGACCGCCGCAATCTGCGCGCTGCTCGGCTGCGTGGCGGCAGCAGCCTTCGGCGCCGGCGCGGCGGTCAGCTTTGCAGCGGGAGCGGAGTCAGCCTTCGGCGTGGCAGGCGCCGCTGCCGCCTTGGGTGCGGCCTCGGTCTTCGGCGCAGCGGGCGCAGCTTCGGTCTTCGGAGCCGCAGCAGGTTCGACCGCGCGAACCGCGGTCTGGCATCCCGATGACAGGCTGGGCATGTTCTTCGCCAGGCATTGATACGCTTCCACCCCGCCGGGCGTCACGCTCGCGCAATGCGCCATGAAGTCCGAGCGGCATGCCGAGCGGATGGCGCCCTTCTGCGCCTCGGTCGGCGTTTGCGCGAATGCGCTTGTTGCAGTTGCGAAGAACGCTGCCGCCAGCAACGCCTTGCGCGTTGATGCATGTTTCAACGTGTTGAACATCTGAGTATTTCCTGCCCCGTCGGTCACGCCGACGATTCTGAAAATGTGATGCAATCGCAATCGTCGCGGGTAATGCCTCGCGAGCCGCATCATTCGCCGCTTTGACCTCTGCCGCAAGTCAATTATGCCGGCCCAATCGCGCCGCAACGAGAGCATGATCCGGATCCGACGGGCCGCGCTAGCGCAAAGTCTGCAGCGGCTTTTCGAAAATCATGCTCAAACGATACGTCGTCAGAGCCTGACCATGCGCTTGCCGCGGTTTTCGCCCGCGAGCAATCCGATCAGCGCCTTCGGTGTGTTCTCGAGGCCATCGATGATGTCCTCCTGTACCTTCAGCTTGCCGGATTTGACCCAGCCCTGGAGCTCGGCGAGCGCGCGCTGGCTGTCCTTCATATAGTCCATCACGATGAAGCCCTGCATGACGAGCCGCTTCACCACGATCAGGCCGGGCACGCCGCGTGGGCCGTGCGCGGCAGGCGCGCCGTCATATTGCGAGATCGCGCCGCAGCAGGCGATGCGGCCGTAATTGTTCATCTGCGGCAGGCAGGCTTCCAGAATATCGCCGCCGACATTGTCGAAATAGACGTCGATGCCTTTTGGCGCGGCTGCACGTAGCGCCTTGAACACCGCGCTGTCCTTGTAGTCCACCGCGGCATCGAAGCCGAGCTCTGAGGTCAGCCAGTTGCACTTGTCCGTGCCGCCGGCGATGCCGATCACGCGGCATCCCCTGATCTTGGCGATCTGTCCGACGATCGAACCGACCGAGCCTGCTGCCGCGGAGACCACGACCGTCTCGCCCTCTTTGGGCTTGCCGATCTCCAGCAGGCCGAAATAGGCGGTGAGGCCGGCGATGCCGAACACGCTGAGCAGATGCGTCATCGGTTCGAGCTTCGGCACTTTGGTGAGGTGCTTCGCAGGCACCGCGGCAAACTCTTGCCAGCCGGTATCGCCGAACACGATGTCTCCGGGTGCGAGCGCCGGCGCCTTCGAACTGACGACCTCGGCGATGGCGCCGCCGGCCATCACGCTGTTGGCCTCGACGGCGGAGCGATAGGTCGCCCCGTGCATCCAGGCACGGTTGGCGGCGTCGAGCGAGATGTAGCGCACGCGCAGCAGGGCCTCGCCGTCCTTTGGCTCCGGTGGTGCGCTCTCCACCATCTTGAAATGCTCGGGGCCGAGCTTGCCGCTGGGCTTTTCCACCAGGAGAATTTGACGATTGATGCCGCTCATGGCGTTCCCCTCTTCGATTGTTTGGCAATTATTGATGCAACCGCAGCCAAGAAAACGTGCAAGCCGCATTTGTTGTGCGCTGCGTGAAGGCTAGATCGCCGCGCTCCATTTCACAACGGGAACATCCGGCCAACGCGACCACACGCAAAGCGTGTTGCGTCGCCGTGATATCTGCGACATCATGAAGCGCCGGTGTACGTGGGGGGTAAGCGATGTCCAACAGGTTCACGCAATACATTCTGGCCGCGATGGTGCTGGGCATCGTCATGGGCTCGGCGATCTACAACTTCCTGCCCGACACGCGCGCCGATTGGGCATCCTCCATTAACCTGATCGCCATGATGTTCCTGCGCCTGATCAAGATGATCATCGCGCCTTTGGTGTTTGCGACCCTGGTCGGCGGCATCGCTCATATGGGCTCGGGCTCCAAGCTCGGCCGCATCTTCGCCAAGACCATGGGCTGGTTCGTCAGTGCCTCCTTCGTATCGCTGCTGCTCGGCCTCGTGATGGTCAATCTGCTGCAGCCCGGCGCCAACTTCCCCGGCACGCTGCCCGCGGCAGGCCAATCGACCGGCCTGCCGGTCTCGGCCTTCTCGATCGAGAAATTCCTGACCCATCTGATCCCGACCTCGATTGCGGACGCGATGGCGCAGAACGAGATCCTCCAGATCGTGATCTTCGCCGTGTTCTTCTCGGTGGCGATGGGCGCGATGCCTGAACGCTCCAAATCGATCCTGGCGCTGATCGACGACGTCGGCCACATCATGCTGAAGGTGACAAGCTATGTGATGCTGTTCGCGCCGCTCGCAGTGTGGGCCGCGATCACCGCGACGGTCGCCAAGAACGGGCTCCTGGTGCTCTGGAAGCTTGTCGTCTTCATGGGCGGCTTCTATCTCTCGCTGGCGATCCTGTGGGGCCTTCTGGTCATCGTCGGCTTCATCGTGATCGGGCCGCGCTACAGCCATCTGCTCAAGCTGATCCGCGAGCCGCTGATGATCGCGTTCTCGACGGCGAGCTCGGAGGCGGCCTATCCGAAGACGCTGGAGGGCCTCAACCGCTTCGGCGCCTCGTCGCGGATCTCGAGCTTCGTGCTGCCGCTCGGCTATTCCTTCAACCTCGACGGCACGATGATGTACTGCACCTTCGCGAGCATCTTCATCGCGCAGAGCTACCACATCGACATGCCGCTCGGCACCCAGCTCGCGATGCTGGCGACGCTGATGATCACCTCCAAGGGCGTCGCCGGCGTGCCGCGCGCCTCCCTCGTCGTGATCGCCTCGACGCTGGCACAGTTCAACATCCCCGAGGCCGGCCTCTTGATGATCATGGGCATCGACACCTTCCTCGACATGGGTCGCAGCGCCACCAACGTGATCGGCAACACGCTGGCGACCTCGGTGGTTGCGAAATGGGAGGGTGAGCTCGGGCCCGAGCATGCGCTTGAACCGGGCGACCTCGTGCCTGAGGACATGGTTCCGGGCGAAGTGCCTGCGATGGCCGGCCATGGATAGGAGCGAACCATGGGCCAGATCCTGGCGAGGTCAGTGATCGGCGGCGTCCTGTGGGTCGCAGCGGCATCGTTGCTCGCGACCTCGGCGGTCGCACAGACCGGCGGCAGCGAAGGGCTCAGCCCGACGCTGTCGGCTATCAAGACAGCGCACACCGTGCGGCTCGGCTATCGCGAGAGCTCGCCGCCATTCTCCTTCCTCGACCAGGCGGGTCGCCCGATCGGCTACAGCCTCGAGCTCTGCGAGGCCATCGTCGAGGAGATCGGCGTCGAGGTCGACGACCCCAATCTCAGAATCGACTACGTCAAGGTTACCTCGGACGACCGCATCGAGGCCGTGCTTCAGAACAAGATCGACCTCGAATGCGGCTCGACCACGGCCAATGCCGAGCGTGGCAAGCGCGTCGCGTTCTCGCCGCTGATGTTCGTCGCCGGCACCAAGCTGATGGTGCCGAAGGGAGCGGCCGTTTCCGGTGTCGCGGATTTGAAGGGCAGGACCGTCGTCGTGACCAAGGGCACGACCAACGAGCAGGCGATGCACGCCGTCGACAAGAAGCTCTCGCTCGGCCTTAACATCGTGACCGCGCCGGATCACGAGCAGTCGTTCCGGATGGTGGCCGACGGCAAGGCGGATGCGTTCGCGACCGACGACATCCTGCTCTACGGCCTGATCGCGCGCCACAAGGCGCAGGAATATTTTCGCGTGGTCGGGGACTATCTGTCCTACGATCCCTACGGCATCATGTTCAGGAAGGGCGAACCGCAACTCGCCGCCGTGGTCGAACGCGCCTTCCGCAAGCTCGGCTCCAACCGCGACCTCGTCCCGCTCTACAACAAATGGTTCACCGCAAGGCTTCCCACCGGCGAACGGCTGAACGTGCCGATCTCGCTGCAATTGGAGGAAGCCTTTAAGGCCATGGACGATTCGCCGAGCGCGAATAATTAGGTTGAATTTGTTGCAGGGCTGGCGCCGCGGACTCACTGCTCTTCCTTCTCCCCCTGTGGGAGAAGGTGGCGCGAAGCGCCGGATGAGGGGTATGCATCCGCGAATTCAATCGTGAAATGGCGCGCGCGAAGAGAAAACCCCTCACCCGTCTCACCGCTACGCGGTGAGCCACCCTCTCCCACAAGGGGAGAGGGGCAGCGAGCTCGCGGCGAGAGTTCAAATCACCTGTCGTCCCCAAACACCCGGTCCAGCGCCGCGTCATACGTCGCCTGCACCAGCTCCGGATGCAGCTTGCCCAACGCTTCCATCATCACGCCGGAATTGATCTCGAGCACGCGCCAGGTGCCATCGACGCGGACCACGTCAATTGATGCAAAGGCGATGCCGATGGCGTTTGCTGCGTGGATGGCGAGTCTCACGCAAGCCTCGCGAACCTCGCTGTCCTCCAGCAACACCGGCTTTGCGCCGGCATCGAGATTGTGTCGCCAATCTGTGCCGCGCTGCTTGCTGTAGACGATGAGAGGTACATCATCGAGCAGCACCACACGGACCTCCTCCTCGATCGCGACATAGGGCGAGATCACGAGTCCGGCGCTCATCGAGAAAACTTCGCCAACCGCGTGGTCGAGTTCCGTCTCCGTCGTCACCTTGAACACCGATCGCCCCGACGTCCCCTCGTTCGGCTTCACCACCACGCCTTGCGGATGGTCGCGAAGCAGCTCGAACATTGCCTCTCGCCAGGTGGGGCCAACAACATGCTTCCCCAGCTTCGGGTTGAGGAAGAGGTGATGGGGAACGCACGGCACGCCCGCAAGCGTCAGCGCTTCGGCGGTGGCCGATTTGTCGTTGGCGAGGCGGTGGGCGATGGCGCTGTTGAGGCCGATGTCGTAGCCGAAGGCGAAGCGGCGCTCGTCGCCCCGGCGCATCGCGATCAGCCAGCCACTGGCGCGGACATCGACCGTGATGCCGTGCTGTGCGCAATAGCGCCTGATCGCCTGGACGAAGATCCGCTCGCCGCTTGCCATGTGATTCAGTCGTTCCTGTCGCCAAAAGCCGCAAAAATGCGGAAAACGGCGCCAAACCGGGGTGAAAATCAGAGCTATTCTTAATGAAATTCTCGTTAGCGCGATGGAAATTAAGTGCTGCCGTCGAGCCCCCAAGGGAAAAGAAATTGCCCGCCGCGCGCGCTGGGCAGCAAATTCATTAATGATGCGCCCAATTCAGCCCAAATGCCGGTTTGATCGGCATCAATTGCTTCCGAAACGAGGTTGATTATTGGTCTCAATGGCGTAGATCACACACGCGAAATCCTCCGCCATGGCAGATGGTGCCCGCCCCGCTGTCAGGGGCCGGGCAACGCTTTTGCCCGAAAACCGCAATATATTCGGAATATCGAAAATCATGAGCGCGTTTTACCGAGAGAAGGTTCTTTCCGTCCACCACTGGACCGATACGCTGTTCAGCTTCCGCGCCACGCGCGACACCGGCTTCCGCTTCCAGAACGGCCAGTTCGCCATGATCGGCCTCGAGGTCGACGGCCGCCCGCTGCTGCGCGCCTACAGCATGGCGAGCGCCAATCACGAGGAACAGCTCGAGTTCTTCTCGATCAAGGTTCAGGACGGTCCGCTGACCTCGCGCCTCCAGAAGATCAAGGAAGGCGACACCATCCTGGTCGGCCGCAAGGCGACCGGCACGCTGATCACCGACAATCTCCTTCCCGGCAAGCGGCTGATGCTGCTCTCGACCGGAACCGGCCTTGCGCCGTTCGCGAGCCTGATCAAGGACCCCGAGGTCTACGACCAGTTCGAGTCGATCGTGCTGGTGCATGGCTGCCGCCAGGTCTCCGAGCTCGCCTATGGCGAGAAGCTCGTCGCGAATTTGCGTGAGGACGAGGTGTTCGGCGAGCTGCTCGCGGACAAGCTGGTCTACTATCCGACCGTGACCCGCGAGCCGTTCCGCAACCGCGGCCGCATCACCGACCTCATCAACTCCGAGCAGATCTTCAACGACATCGGCCAGGGCCCGCTCGACATCGCAACCGACCGCGTCATGATGTGCGGCAGCCCGGCGATGCTCGAAGAGCTGAAGCTGATGTTCGAAGGCCGCGACTTCGTCGAGGGCTCCGGCAACAAGCCAGGCCATTTCGTGATCGAGAAGGCGTTCGTCGAGCGGTAAGCCCGCTCTTTGTCGTCTCGGTGTCGTCCTGGCCTTGTGCGCAATTGCGCACGGGAGCCAAGACCCATACCCACCGAGTGAGGTTTGGCGAAGGCTGGTCGTTATCAGTCTTCGCAACAACCCCGCTTAGGGGTTATGGGTCCTGGCTTTCGCCAGGACGACGGCGGTGGGTGAAGCGTCTTGCCCGGCTGACCGTCCCTTTCTCTCCCATCTTCCTGCTGCACTGCAAAAGCCCGCCCATCGGGCTGATTGATTTGTCTCAGCTGAATTCGCTAGCCTGAAACAAAGGCCGCGTCATATCCGTATGACAGGCACAGGCGTATCGTAGCGCTCATGCTGGCGAGAGGACGTGATCGTGGCCGAGGACAACAAGACGCAAGAAGCTCCGAAACGCCTGCCACTGGCGGAAGAGGGGGTCATGGAAACCCTGCTGCTGCCGTTCTCGCCGCGCTTCATCGTGCTGACGATCTGCGCGGTCGTCACCGCGCTCCTGATCGCCATCGGTATCGCCGACCGCAAGATCTTCGACATCCTGCTGGTCCCGATCCTGATCTTCGCCGCGCTGACCCTGCTCGGCGTCCGCGATCTCCTGCAGAAGAGCCACGCGGTGCTGCGCAACTATCCGATTTCGGCGCACATCCGCTTCCTGCTGGAAGAAATCCGCCCCGAGATGCGGCAATACTTCTTCGAGAGCGAGAAGGACGGCATGCCGTTCTCGCGCGACACCCGCGCGGTGGTCTATCAGCGCGCCAAGATGGAGCTCGACAAGCGTCCGTTCGGCACCCAGGAGGACGTCTATCGCGAGGGCTACGAGTGGATGCATCACTCGGTATCGCCGAAGGCGCATGCCAGGGAAAAATTCCGTGTCGCCATCGGCGGGCCGGATTGCGCAAAACCGTATTCGGCCTCGGTGTTCAACATCTCGGCGATGAGCTTCGGCGCGCTCAGCCCGAACGCGGTGCGTGCGCTCAATGCCGGCGCGAAGAAAGGCGGTTTTGCGCATGACACCGGCGAGGGCGGCGTCAGCCCCTATCACCGCGAGATGGGCGGCGACATCATCTGGGAGATCGGCTCCGGCTATTTCGGCTGCCGTCATCGCGATGGCACCTTCGACCCCGAGGCGTTCGCGCGCGTCGCCGGCGAGGACCAGATCAAGATGGTCGAGCTCAAGATCAGTCAGGGCGCCAAGCCGGGTCATGGCGGCGTGCTGCCGGCGGCAAAAGTCTCGGAAGAGATTTCCAAGATCCGCGGCGTCGCGATGGGCGAGGATTGCATCTCGCCGGCCTCGCACCGCGCCTTCTCCACGCCGGTTGGCATGATGCAGTTCATCGCCGAGATGCGCCGCCTGTCCGGCGGCAAGCCGGCGGGCTTCAAGCTGTGCATCGGCCATCCCTGGGAATTCCTGGCGATCTGCAAGGCGATGATGGAGACCGGCATCTATCCCGACTTCATCGTCATCGACGGCAATGAGGGCGGCACCGGCGCGGCGCCGCTGGAGTTCATGGATCATCTGGGCATGCCGATGCGCGAGGGCGTCAATTTCGTCCACAACGCGCTGGTCGGCATCAATGCGCGCGACCGCATCAAGATCGGCGCGTCCGGCAAGATCGCCACCGCCTTCGACATGGCGCGCGCCATGGCGATCGGCGCCGACTGGTGCAACTCGGCGCGCGGCTTCATGTTCTCGCTCGGCTGCATCCAGTCGCTGAGCTGCCACACCGACCGCTGCCCGACCGGCGTCGCGACGCAGGACCCGACGCGTGCGCGCGCGCTCTACGTGCCGCTCAAGATCGACCGCGTGCAGAATTACCACCATGCGACGCTGCACTCGCTGACCGAGCTGATCGCCGCCGCCGGCCTCGAACACCCGCAGCAGCTGCGCCCGATCCATTTCAGCCAACGGACATCGACGACCCAGGTGCAATCCTTCGCACAGCTCTATCCGGCGCTGCGGCCCGGCGAGCTGCTCGAAGGCACGGAAGATCCGCGGTTCCGCGACGGCTGGCGGATGGCGCGCTCCGAGACGTTCCAGCCCGCGCTGTGAGCGTCGCCTCGGTTGCAAGACCGCCGGCTCCGGCGCATAATTCATTGCCGGAGAGGCTGCGTTAAACGCTTGCTTCAACTTTGGGTGTAGTTGGCCCCATGGACGAACGGCGCGACAAGGCGAGACATCGCGTACTGAAAGCCGGAACCATCGAGTTCGGCGGCGGCGCGATCGACTGCACGGTCCGCAACCTGTCCGATACCGGCGCAGCGCTCGACGTCACCAGCCCGGTCGGTATCCCCGACCGTTTCACCCTGTTCGTCCACGCCGACGGAAAGCATCTGTCCTGCACCGTGGTCTGGCGCAAGGAAAAGCGGATCGGGGTGAGGTTCGGGTGAGATTAGGCCGCGAGCCCAAAAACTCCGCTGTCGTCCCGGACAAGCGTCAGCGCAGATCCGGGACCCATACCGCGTGATCTAACGATCGCGGTTGGTAGCAGTACCGAACGCCGAGTCTCGCCAAACCACTCTCTGTGGCTATCGCGACGAGCGCAAGGGCTCGCTCGGGGGCCCGGATCGGCGCGCGCTTGAAGGCGCGCTTGTCCGGGACGGCGAGTGGAGATTGGCGCGGCAGCCTACGCTAGCCCATACAAGCGCACTCAACTCACGCCGCCGCCTGCTCGCCCAGCCGGCTCGCCAAAATCTTGTCGATCCGTCGTCCATCGAGATCGACCACTTCGATGTGCCAGCCGGCGAAGTCGAAGGCGTCGCCGACATTGGGCAGCATGCTGAACTGTTGCAGCACGAGGCCAGCCACCGTGTTGTAGCGGTGCGGCGGCAGCTCAATGCCGAGCAGCTCGCCGAACTCGTCGACCGGCATCCAGCCGGAGATCAGGAGCGAGTCGTCGTCGCGCCTGACAAAGGCCGGCTCGGGCGGCCCCTCCTCGGAATGAAAGGCGCCGACGATCGACTCGAGGATATCTGCGGCCGTCACCATGCCTTCGAAGGCGCCGTATTCGTCGTAGACGAAGCCGACGTGGACCGGCGCAGCTTTCAGGATGGTCAGCACATCGCGGGCATCCGCCGAGGCCGGAATGCCCGGCGCCTCGCGCACGAGTGCGCGCAGATCCGGCGCGCGCTCGTTCATATAAGCGATCAGCAGGTCTTTGGCCTGGAGCACGCCGATCGGCTTGTCGCGATCGCCGTCCGAGACGGGGAAGCGCGAATGCGGGCTCTTTGCGATGATCTCGTGAATGGTCTCCGGATCGTCGTTTAGGTCGATCTCGTCGACCTCGGTGCGCGGCGTCATGACCGCGCCGACCGGGCGGTCGCCGAGCCGCATCACGCCGGCGATCATCTCCTTCTCACCCGGCTCGAGCACGCCTGCGCTCTCGGCCTCGCGGACAAGATGATGGATCTCGTCCTCCGAGACCTTTTCCTCGGCGCTGCCGCCGCGGCCGAGCAGTGTAAGGATCAGCTTGCCGGAGACATCGAGCAGGAACACGAGCGGCAGCGAGATCCGCGCCAGCACGTGCATCGCGGGCGCGACCCTGACCGCGATGCTCTCGGGATCGCGCAGCGCCACCTGCTTCGGCACCAGCTCGCCGACGATCAGGGTGGCGTAGGTGATGAGCGTGACGACGAGGCCGACGCCGACGATGTCGGCAATGCCTGAGGACATGCCGAGCTCGACCAGCCATTGCGTCAGCCGCTGCCCGAGCGTCGCACCCGAGAATGCGCCGGAGAGCACGCCGACCAGCGTGATGCCGATCTGCACCGTCGAAAGAAATTTGCCGGGATCGGCCGCCAGCGTCAGCGCCCGCTCGGCGCCACGGACGCCCTTGGCCGCGAGCAGCGACAGCCGCGCCGGGCGGGACGACACCACGGCCAGCTCGGACATGGACAACAGGCCGTTGATGACGATCAGGACGACGACGATGACGAGTTCGATCGAGAGCATTGACGTTCCGAGAGTAAGCCAGTGTCGCCGAATGAGGGCACGCGTATTGATATAGGTATTCCGGGAGGAAATGCCGACCATTCTGTCGCATCCGTACCACCGGGGAACCGTGATCGACGGCGTTCCGACAGGTCCGCGACGAGATGGCACTCCGCGGAACTACGGGGCGTTACTTAACGGGCTCTTAGTGGCCGCCGGCTAGGTTTCCGACAATTTGCAGAATGTATTCGGGGACCAGGATGCGGATCGGGAAGCTTTTCGCGCTGTCGATGCTGACGGTGACGGTTTTTGCAGTCATCCTCGGCGCCGAGGTGCTCATACCCCAGACACGCATCTTCACGAACCGCTCCGACGCGATCAAGACCGTCGACGCTTTTGCGGCGACCCTGATGGTCAGCCAGCAGGTCGCCGGCCTTCGTGCCCCCTACATTGGACCGATCTTCCAGGATGCCGCAGCCACACAGGCCCAGATCGATAATGCCGCGAAGGCGGGGAAAGCCGCCGATGCCGCATTCGAGGGCGCAAGGCGAGCCATCGTTGTGCTCGATGACGGTGCTGCGATGGTCGAGAACCTCGACCGTGCCGCGCGACGGTTGAAGGAGATCTACACGGCGGCCGATCGCGCGATGGGCCTTCCTCTGGCGGCGCGCGATAGCTCTGCGATCAAGGGCTTCCTGCCCGGAGTCGCCGAGGTGCTCGGCAGCATCGAGCCGATCATGAACCGACTCGAGGCGAAGGTCATCAATGCCGATTCCTCGCTTGCGGCGCTGTTGAGCCTGGCACGGACGGCGCAGGATCTGCGGGTTGCCGCCGGCAGCCGCGCGGCCACGCTGTCCCCCGCGCTGTCCGCACGTCGCCCGCTCACGTCGGCCGAATTCTCGCTGATGGATCGCATGCAGGGGCGTGTGGAAGCCGACCGCGAGCGCATCGAGGCCGGCATCGACCAGCTCGGGAATCCGCCGCGGATCGCCACCGCGCTGAAGGCGGCAACGGAATCTTATTTCGGAAAAGCAGCATCTGCCGTGGACAAGGAGATGGCTGCTGCGCGCAGCGATGGCAAATATGGCATCGACAGCGATGAGCTGGCAAAGGTCATCGTACCGGCCGTCCAGATGTTCTACGGCGTGCGCGACGCCGCGCTGGCCGAAGCTGCCGATCGCGCCTCGTCCTCTCGTGATGGTGCGCTGGCGATGCTGGCGCTTGCGGCCGTCGCGGTGCTGGCATTGCTCGGGACGCTCGGTGGTGTGACCGTGATGCTGCGCAGCCGTGTGGTGACGCCGCTCGGCCGACTCGCCGACGTGATCGGAACGCTCGCCGTCGGACAGCACGAGGTCGAGATTCCCGCAAGCGGCCGCAACGACGAGATCGGCCAAGTCGCGGGCTCGCTCCGGCACTTCAAGGATTCGCTCGTCGCCAAGAAAGCTGCCGACGAGGCAGCCGCGGTCGAAGCCGAGGCGAAGCTTCGGCGCGGCCAGCGCATGGATCGGATCGCGCGCGAGTTCGAGGCCATGATCGGCGATGTCGTCAACACCGTGTCGTCGGCATCGTCGGAGCTGGAAGTCTCGGCGGGAACGCTGACGAACACGGCCGATCAATCGGAAAAGGTCACCGCGACCGTCGCGGCCGCCTCCGAGCAGGCCTCGACCAACGTGCAGACCGTTGCCGCGGCCGCGGAGGAAATGGCCTCGTCGGTCGACGAGATCAGCCGGCAGGTCCAGGATTCTGCGCGCATCGCCGGCGAGGCGGTGCAGCAGGCGGGGCGCACCAATGATTATGTCGGCGAGCTCGCCAAGGCGGCGGGGCGGATCGGGGACGTGGTCGAGCTCATCAGCCAGATCGCAGGCCAGACCAATCTTCTGGCCCTCAACGCCACCATCGAAGCGGCCCGCGCCGGCGAGGCCGGCCGCGGCTTCGCCGTGGTCGCCTCCGAGGTCAAGGCACTGGCCGAGCAGACCGCCAAGGCCACCGGCGAGATCAGCCAGCAGATCACTGGCATTCAGACCGCGACCGAGGATTCGGTCGGCGCCATCAAGGCGATCGGCGACACCATCGCCCGCATGTCCGAGATTGCTTCCGCAATCGCCGCGGCGGTCGAGGAGCAGGGCGCGGCGACGCGGGAGATTTCCCGCAACGTGCAGCAGGCGGCGCGCGGCACTCAACAGGTCTCCGCCAGCATCGTCGACGTGCAGCGCGGCGCCAGTCAGACTGGTTCGGCCTCCGCCAACGTGCTCGCGTCCGCGAGATCGCTGTCCGGCGAGAGCAGCCGTCTCAAGCTCGAGGTCGGAAAATTCCTGGACGCGATCCGTGCCGCGTAGAGCGTCGCGATGTCAGAGTTGATTGCTGCAAACGAGGTGCACTCCCTCTCCCGCTTGCGGGAGAAGGTCGGGGAGAGGGTGGTTCCACAATGGGACTATCCCCAAGGGGAAAGCCCTCACCCGGCGCTTCGCGCCGACCTCTCCCGCAAGCGGGAGAGGTGAAACGGCCGCACACTCTTGCCGCGTTCAGAACTCCCCGTGCAGCCGTCCTGAAAACACCGACACCGGTCCGCGGTCGGCGTTGTAGGCGGGGTTGACGATGAGCTGGTAGTCGGCGGTGAGGGTGAGCTTCTTGTTCACGGCGTAGGCGTAATAGGTCTCGAGGATGCGCTCGTTGCGGTAGTTGAGCGCGCCGTCGCCGATGAGCACGCCGAGGCCGCCGGCGGCGAGGAAGTCGCGATAGTCCTGCGAAATCGCGTTGACGGCGCCGCCGATGCCGATCACGTCGTCAGGCCGGCCCCATTTCATGCCCTTGATCGACAATCCCGCGGACAGGCTGCGATGAATGTCGGTGAAGGCCAGCGTTTCGAAACGGCCGTCGTTCCAGCTCCAGCGGCCGAACAGCCCGACATCGTCCGTGATCGCCTGTTCGAGGTTGAGCACATAACCGTACTTCACACGGCCACGCCGGGTCTGCGCGATGTCGAGATTGAGCGCGGGATTGTCCAGCGTCTCGCGGAAGCTTCCCATGTTGGCGCTGTCGAGCCAGCCCATGGTCCTGAGCTTGCCGGGCTGGCCGAACAGCGAGAAGCGCGTCTCGAGTTCGAGCACGTATTGGCCGCGCTCCCCGACTTTTGTCTCGAAATGATTCGAGTTGGACTCGGAGACCATCAGGAAATAGCCGCCGCGCAGCGCCCAGTGCTTCTGGTTGAGCTCGGCGGTGACGCCATAGGTGAGGCCGACCTTGTCGGCGGAATAGTCGAAGGCGCCGGGCGCCCATAGCGACCAGTTCATGAAGTCCTTGCGGGTGTCCTTGGCGTAGGCATTGCCGTCGAACACGTCGACCACCGCGAACTTGCCGGCCTGCAAGGTGAGCCTGGAAACGTCGACCTTCTGCCCGAGCTGCAGCTGGCTGCTCGCAAGCTCCTCCTGCTCGCCGCCGAAGCCGAAGGTCTGGCGCACGAACAGGCGCGAGGTGTTGTAATGCGGATAGGGGAAATTCGACTTCTGCGCTTCGCCGTTCGGGAATCCGGCGGCGCCAACCGTGTCGTTCAGTCCAAATCCCTGGAGCAGCTCGGGATTGTAATAGACCTCGCCGCCGTCCCAGAGCCGTGCGTTCAGGAACAGGCTGTTGCTCCAGGTCGCCTTGGCCTGCGCTGATGGCGAGAGCGAGTTCGGTCCGGTGTAGAGCGCGGGAAACGACGGATAGCCTTGCGGCAGATAGGTGCTCTGGCCGTGAATCTCCCAGCGATCGGATTCCGTGTCGATCAGCGAGCTCTTCGGGTCATAGCTCGGCATGCCCGGCCAATCGACCTTGCGGTTGAGGCCGAGCCTGACCTGCTGGAAGTCGAGCGACGAGGAGCTGTATTGGGCTCCCGTGGAGAAGGCGACATTGGCGCTGTCGAAGCGGCTGTAGAGATATTCGAGCCGTGCGCTCCAATGCGGCGCAAAGCCGTATTCGATGCCGGCACCCGCGATCCAGCCGGGCCGCGTGTTCAGGATTTTCGGGACTTCGGCGCCGGAGGCCGGCGTGTCGAAATAGCGCTCGCCCATCCAGGCAAGGCCGCCGGTGGCATAGACCAGCCACGGGCCGCTGGTGTAGCCGACGCGGCCGCGCAGGCTCGCGGTGTAGTCCCATTGCTGGGTGACGGTGTTGGCGGGGGTGGCCAGGAAGGAGACGATCGAGTTCGAGACAATGTAGTTGGGAAACGAGAAATCGCCTTCGACGCCGACCAGCCAGCCGGAATTGAGCCGGTAATTGTAGCCGGCCTGCACGCCGCCGATCATGCCGCTGAAGACGCCGCTGTCACTGACTGCGGTGCCATCGTTCAGCGCAAAGTGCGACGAACCCCGGCTATAGCCGGCATGCGCGCCGATATAGAGGCCCGTCCAATCATAGACCGCTCTCAGCGCCGGCGCCTTCAGCGGCAGATCGGCCGCGGTGCCTGTGGCGGGCAAAGCCAGCACGCCCGTGGCAATCGCCGCGGCTGTCCGCAAGTACCTGTAACGGTGACCTCCCAACGTCAAAACGCACGCCCCCAAACGCGAATGCATCCACCCGCCGCGACATCCCTGCCGATTCGCGGCGACCCTGTCATCAGGTCTTAGGTGCTCACGCGATCGAACGAGATGATCTCGATCCGGCGCGATTTCGTCCCAAGCCCCTAAGCTTGTTGCGGACCTTATTGCGATTAATTCGCAATAGCAACTGGCGCGCGTCGCCGCAGAGGATGGTTCGCACCCGTGTGTGACGGGACTGCAACAAAGTCGGAGTCCGAAACAGATGACCCCGCCCGGGGGGACGCCGGGCGGGGCCGGGGGCACGACACGGGGTGGATGAGGCGCCCGTGTCGGACGCAGGATCCACGTGGGAGATCGGCCTCAGATACTCAGATCAGTAGCAGGTACGAACGCGGCCGACGTACTGGCCGAAGGCGTTGTACTGGGCGACCCAGCCGCAGCGGTGATAGCCGTAGTAGTAGGGATCGTTGCTGGCGGCGATCGCGGAGCCGACGACGGCGGCGGTGGCGATGCCGGCGCCCACGCCCCAGACCCAGCCGGGCTGCTTGGCTTCGGCCGAGGAGGTGGTGGACACGATGCTGCCGGTCACGGCGAGCGTAGCGAGAGCGACTGCGGCAAGCTTGGTCTTGATCGACATGTGAAACTCCATCCGGGGTTGAGGCGGTCCGTTGTGGCCCGCGTGCCCAGTTGGACGGAGGCTCCTCGCGTCCGGTTCGAAGCCGGGAAAGGCGGTCGCCGAGCCCTGTGCTTTCCTGAACAATTCCAGGAGGATGGGAGCTAGCCGAGAGGCCCCTTGGCGAGCCTGTTCACGTCGAAGTTATCGACCTCGCTCAGCAGTTCGCAAAAGGCCGTCGCGCCCTGATCGATCAGGCGTTCGCCCTTTTCTGCAACGGCCAGCGTCGCGTTGCCGACGGCGCCGCTGGCGTTGAGATCTTGCGCCTGCCAGGCGAACGGCGCAGGACGTTGCGTCGACAGCCAGCGATACTGCTGCTCGATCGCGATGCTGCTCGCGGGAAAATCCGCGATCGCATTCATGCGCACCTGATCGGGATAGCGCGCCAGCATGATCGAGGTCTCGACCGCGCCGCCGTGAATGCCGTGGCGCACTTCATCGGCCGGAAACAGTTTGTCGGCGCCTGATAGCCGCGACCACGACGTCGTCACCACGAACAGTTTTTGGTGCGCGCGTAGATCCTGCGCGATCAGCATCATCGCCGCGCTGTTGCCGCCATGGCTGGTGATGATGACGAGCTTCTTCACGCCGCGTCGCGCGACATCTTCGCCGATCCCCGTCCATCGCTTCAGCGCGGTTTCAGTCGGCAGCGTCTGCGTGCCCGGATAGTCGATATGCTCGGTGGAAATGCCAACCGGCTCAACGGGCAGAAAACTGGCCGGAACGGTTTCGGGCAACAGCTCGCGCACGCGCGCCAGATACGCGTCCGCGATCAGCACGTCGGTTTCGAGCGGCAGATGCGGGCCATGCTGCTCGGTCGCCGCCAGCGGCAGCACCGCAATCCAGCGCGAGGCCTCGGCCGGGGCCGCATCGGCCCAGCGGATCTCGGTCCAGTCGCGCGACGGCATCATTGAGCTTTCCTTGAAGGTTTCTTTGGAGGTTTCTTTGCCTGAATTTGTCACGTAATTTGGGGTATGAGGGGACGCGGGCCCGGCCGGCTCGCGTCCCCGAACTTCATGCGGTTTTATCGCGTTGCGTTCACATCGGCCAGCAACGATCGACGGAGTCCCTTCATGAGCCCTTCTCATCTGCGGCGAGCGTTAACGGCGGGCTTGATGGCCGCTTTGGTCGGAAGCGTCCCGGTGCGGGCCGAGACGCTCGACAAGGTCACCTTCGGCACCAATTGGGTCGCCGAAGCCGAGCATGGCGGCTTCTTCCAGGCGGTCGCCGACGGCACCTACAAGAAATACGGCCTCGACGTCACCATCGTCCCCGGCGGGCCGAATGAAAACAATCGGATGCTGCTGATCGCCGGCAAGATCGATTTCTTCATGGCCGCAAACACGCTGATGTCGTTCGATGCGGTCGCCAATAACGTTCCCGTCGTCACCATCGCCGCGATCTTCCAGAAGGATCCGCAGGTGATGCTGACGCAACCCGACGCCAAGGTCGCCAAGATCGAGGATCTCAAGCCGCTGACGCTGTTCGTCTCCAAGGAGGGCATGACCAGCTACTTCCAGTGGCTGAAGTCCGAATATGGATTCAGCGAGAAGAACGTCCGTCCCTATAATTTCAATCCGCAGCCCTTCATCGCCAACCCCAAGAGCGCCATGCAGGGCTACGTGACATCCGAGCCCTTCGCGGTCGAGAAGGCGGCCGGCTTCAAGCCCAACGTGCTGCTGCTCGCCGACTACGGCTTCAACACCTATTCGACCCTGATCGAAACCCGCCGCGAGATCGTCGAGAAGAAACCGGATCTGGTGCAGCGCTTCGTCGATGCCTCCATGATTGGCTGGTACAATTACATCTACCGCGGCAATTCCGCCGGCAATGCCATGATCAAGCAGCTCAATCCGGAGATGACCGACGATCTGCTCGCCTATTCCGTCGCCAAGATGAAGGAGCACGGCATCGTCGATTCCGGCGACAGCCTGAAGAACGGCATCGGCGCCATGAGCGATGAGCGCTACACCTCCTTCTTCAACAAGATGGTGAAGGCCGGCGTGGTCAAGCCCGACCTCGATTTCCGCAAATCCTATACGCTGCGCTTCGTCAACAAGGGCGTCGGCGTCGAGCTGCGCCCGAGCAAGCCGTAACGCATGCTGAGATTTGAGCAAGGTGCGTCGGCCTCGTCCACCTCTCCCGAAGGGAGAGGTCGCATCGCATTGTCAGATGCGATGCGGGTGAGGGGTTACGCTCTCTCCTGGGACCTGAGCCCCCTCACCCGGCGCTGCGCGCCGACCTCTCCCCGTTGGGGAGAGGTGAAGTGCGCCCGAAATGCAGCAGCCCGCGATCAATGGTAGCGAGCCAAACGTCATCCACCGTCGAGGCCAGCTTGACGGCTCTCGCCGTCAGCCTGCGCGGCGTGACGAAGACGTATGACAACGGCGTCATGGCGCTCGGCCCGCTCGACCTCGCGGTGCGCAAGGGCGAGTTCATTTCGCTGCTCGGCCCGTCCGGCTGCGGCAAGTCGACCGCACTGCGGCTGATCGCCGGGCTCAGCACGCCCTCGTCCGGAATCGTGCGGGTGGCGCGCCACGAGGGCGTGCCGCAGCCGGGCCACGGCATCGGCTTCGTGTTCCAGGAGCCGACCCTGATGCCCTGGACCAGCGTGCGCGACAACGTGCGGCTACCCCTGAGGCTTGGCCGCGTCCCGAAGGCAGAGGCCTGCGCGCGCGCCGACGCGGCGCTCGCCAGTGTCGGGCTCGGCGATTTTGCCGATGCGTTTCCGCGCGAGCTCTCCGGCGGCATGAAGATGCGGGTGTCGCTGGCGCGCGCGCTCGTCACCGATCCCGATATCCTGCTGATGGACGAGCCGTTCGCCGCGCTCGACGAGATCACGCGCTTCCGTCTCAACAATGATTTGCTTGCGCTGTGGCGCAGCCTCGGCAAGACCGTCATCTTCGTCACCCATTCGGTGTTCGAATCCGTCTACCTGTCGCAGCGCGTGGTGGTGATGACGGCGCGGCCCGGCCGCATTCAGGCCGACCTCCGCATCGAGACAATCGAGCCGCGGGCTGAGGAGTTTCGCACCTCGGCGGCCTATTCCGATTATTGCCGAAGAGTGTCGGCCGCGCTGGCGCCGTCCTATGCGGGGCAGTCGACGCTATGAACGCGCAACCTGTCGCCACCGTAAAACCGTCCGGCGCGCAACGCGCGATGCGCTTCGTGCTGCCCGTCATCGTGTTCGCGGCCGGCCTCCTCGCCTGGGAACTGGTGGTCCGCATCAAGGAGATTCCGCCCTACGTGCTGCCGGCGCCCTCAATCATCGTCCTGACGCTGGTCAAGGACTGGGCAGTGCTGTCACAATCGCTTGCGACCACGCTTCTGACTACGCTCGAGGGTTTTATCGCGGCCAGCATCGGCGGCATCGCGCTGGCGCTGCTGTTCAATCAGTCGAAATGGGTCGAGTATTCGCTGTTCCCCTACGCCGTTGTCCTCCAGGTGACGCCTGTCATCGCGATTGCGCCGCTGCTCCTGATCTATCTGGAGCAGCAGACCGCGGTGGTGGTCTGCGCCTTCATCGTCGCCTTTTTTCCGGTGCTGTCCAACACCACGCTTGGGCTCAATTCGGTTGACCGCAATCTCGCCGGCTTGTTCCAGCTCTATGGCGCCTCGCCGCCACAGACCCTGCGCTTTCTCAAGCTGCCCGCGGCGCTGCCCTACATTCTCGGCGGCTTGCGCATTGCCGGCGGCCTGTCGCTGATCGGTGCGGTCGTGGCCGAGATCGCGGCGGGAACGGCGGGTGCCGGCTCTGGGCTCGCCTACAGGATCGCCGAGTCAGGCTATCGATTGAACATACCCCGAATGTTCGCGGCGCTGCTTTTGTTGTCACTCGCCGGGATTGTCATCTATGGGGTGCTGGCGCTAGTTTCGCACCTCGTTTTACGGCGCTGGCATGAGAGCGCGCTTGGAAAGGAAAACTGATGTCTACCGGTTCGATTTCGTCCGAAAAGATCGACCTTCTGATCTATGGGCCGGTGCGGCCGATCCTCGAGAACGGGTTTTCCGACCATTTCGTCGTGCACAAGGCCGAGACGCGTGGTGACCTCGAGCGACTGACGCCGGCCGTGCGCGACAGGATCCGCGGCGTCGCCGTGACCTATCACACCGTGCGTGCCGACAAGGAATCGCTGTCGCAGCTGCCCAAGATCGAGATGGTGGCGAGCTTCGGCGTCGGTTACGACCACATCGACGCCAAATACGCGGCCGAGCACAACATCATCGTCACCAACACGCCCGACGTCCTGACCGAGGAGGTCGCTGACGTTGCGATGGGCCTTCTGATCTCCACCCTGCGCGAGTTCATCAAGGCCGACCGCTACGTCCGCTCCGGACTATGGCAGACGCAGAACTATCCGCTTAGCGTCGGCTCGCTGCGTGACCGCAAGGTCGGCATCGTCGGCATGGGCCGGATCGGGCAAGCCATCGCGCGCCGGCTCGATGCATCGCTGGTGCCGGTGGTCTACCATTCTCGCAATCCGTCCAAGGACGTCTCCTACAAGCACTATCCTGATTTGATCGAGATGGCGAAGGCGGTGGACACGCTGATGGTGATCGTGCCCGGCGGCGCCAGCACGAACAAGATGATCAATGCCGAGGTGCTCAAGGCACTCGGCCCGCGCGGCGTGCTGATCAATGTCGCGCGCGGCTCGGTGGTGGACGAGCCGGCGCTGGTGCAGGCGCTGAAATCCGGCACCATTCTCGCCGCCGGCCTTGACGTGTTCGCGGCAGAGCCGAACGTGCCGGACGAGCTCAAGTCCATGCAGAACGTCGTGCTGCTGCCGCATATCGGCTCGGCCTCGGTGGTGACACGCAACGCGATGGACCAGCTCGTGGTCGACAATCTCAAGTCCTGGTTCGCCGGCAAGGCGCCGCTGACGCCGGTTGCGGAAACGCCGTTCAGGGGGCGCTGATGAGAGCTCTTCGGGGCGTTGCATTCGCCGTCGCGGCCTGCTTGGCCGCGATCGGCATCGCGCATGCGCAGGATGCGACGACCCTGAAGAAGCAGATGCCTGGGCAGTGGGAGCTGTCGACCACCGAGCGCAGCAAGACCTGCGTCGTCACGCTCAAGGCTGACGCCGCGGGCCAGGGTTTTAAGCTGGAGCTGGAGCCGGCCTGCAAGACCGCGCTGCCTTTCACCAAGGACATCGTCGCCTGGAACGTTCGAGGTCTCGACATCGTCCGCTTGCAGGACGCAACCGGTGAAGCCGTGATCGATTTCACCGAGGTCGAGGCCGGCATCTTCGAGGGCCTGCGCCAGGGCGAAGGCGTCTACATCCTGCAAGATCTCGCCGCCGCGCGCTCGATGGCCAAGTCGATGGACCAGATGATCGGCGACTGGTCGATGGTGCGTGGCAACGGTCAGCCGGTGTGCGGGCTGACGCTGACCAACACCGAGGCGGGCCCGGACAATTTCCAGGTCTTCCTCAAGCCGAAATGCGACGCGGCGATCGCGCAGTTCAACCCGACGCAATGGCGGCTCGAGCGCGGCCAGATCATCCTGATGTCGAAGGCGGGCGAGGCCTGGCAGTTCGAGGCCGACGACAACGCGCAGTGGCGGCGCGTCCCCGACACCGCCGATCCGCTGATCATGCTGCGTCAGTAGGCTCGTTCAGCATTGCCGCGACGATGACGCGGCGAGTTCTCACGGGAACCGGACCGGAGGGAATCGGTTAGCAGAACAGGTGATTCCGTTGGGAGATCCGCATGGCCAAGCATGTCCTCGCGATCGGCATCGAGCCCGGCAATGCGGATTATAGCGCATTCCCGCAGCTCACGCCCGAACATGTCCGCAGCTACATCGAGGCCCAGCTCTTGCGTTTGCGCGGCCTCGGCTTCGAGGTCACGAGCTGTCTGATCGATCTCGATGCGACCGCCGAGGCCGCCGTGACGGCGGCGCTGCGCGACGAGCGCTTCGACTGCATCGTGATCGGCGCCGGGCTCCGCGAGCCGAAGGAACGGCTGCTGCTGTTCGAGAAGGTGCTCAACCTCGTCCACCGCCTGGCGCCGGAAGCCGCGATCTGCTTCAACACCACGCCGGCCGACACAGTCGAAGCGGTGCAGCGCTGGGTCGAACCGTAAGCGACAAGCGCTAGCAAGGCGCGCCATGAAAGGACAATTTAGAGTGCCTTAGATCAACCGCATCCCGCGCAGGCTGGCGTGCCCGCTTCTGCCGACGATGATGTGGTCGTGCACGGAAATCCCCAGCGGCTTTGCGATGTCGATGATCGCCTTGGTCATCTGGATGTCGGCCTGCGAGGGCGAGGGATCGCCTGAGGGGTGGTTGTGCACCAGGATCAGCGCGGTCGCGGAGAGCTCGAGCGCGCGCTTGATCACCTCGCGTGGATAGACCGGGGTGTGGTCGACGGTGCCGGTCTGCTGCACCTCGTCGGCGATGAGCTGGTTGCGCTTGTCGAGGAAGAGCAGGCGGAATTGCTCCTTGTCGGCGAACGCCATGCTGGTGCGGCAATAGTCGATCACCTCGTTCCAGGACGACAGCGCGTTGCGGCTGTTGACCTCGCCTTTGGCGACGCGGTGCGCCGCCGCTGCGATCAGCTTGAGCTGGTGGATCGCGGCCTCGCCGACGCCGTCCACCTCGCGCAGGCGCGCCACGGGGGCATGCACGACCTCGGCGAACGAACCAAACGTCTTGATCAGCGTCTTCGCCAGCGGTTTTGTGTCCCGCCGCGGCAGCGCGGCAAACAGCGCCATCTCCAGCAGCTCGTAGTCGCTGAGCGCATCCGCGCCCGCGCTGTAGAAGCGCTCGCGCAGCCGCTCGCGATGGCCGTGATAATGCGGCGTGTCCTCAGGCTTGCTCTTGTCGTGGTCTGGCTTGGCGGGCATCGGCCGCCAGCATTGCCGGGGGCCAGCGTTTTTGCAACCGTCAATTGCGGCACGGCGCCGCTCTGGCGTTGTGACCCCAACAGTCCATTCCATCATTCCGCGGCTCGAGCGGAGCGAGAGAGCCCGGAATCCATCGGGCCACAGCGTACGCGGCTGAATGGATTCCGGGCTCACGACTTCGTCGCGCCCCGGAATGACATTGAGTGAACCAGACGTCAGAGACGCAGCTCTAGCGCCCCGGCTTCAACCCCGGCACCAGTGCGGCGAGCCTGTCCTTGATCGGGCGGCCGAACATCGATCCGCCCATGCCTGACGGCGGTGGACCCGGCGGAGGTCCGCGGCGCCCGACGGTCGCATCGGTGCGGCGGTCGACGCCGAGCGTCAGCGTCGCAACGTAGCGGTCGCGCTCCTCCTTCACCGCGCAGAAAGCGCGATGCTCGGGATCGGAGCGTCCGATTACGAGGTCATTGGCGTTGATGATCGTGCGCTGCCGGGCGCGGTCCTTGTAGGCGGGAACGTTGATGTAGATGAACTCGTTCAGTGCGTCCGGCAGGAAAGTCTGCCCGGTCAGCACCGTGCGGTCGTCGAAAAATACCTTGAAATGGATGTGCGTGGCGCGGCCGTCGTACCAGCCGGGATAGATGGTATTGAACGCAACCCAGCCGGCCTCGTCGGTCATCTGCGTGCCGCGCAAAAACGTCTTGCTGGTCGCGTCGATGTTGTGGCCGTCGCCCTGGCCGGGAAACGCCGAATAGAGGCCTTTTGCATCGCAATGCCAGATGTCGACCCGGGCGTCCCTGATTGCCATGCAGGGCCCGGCTTCGATCACGCGCAGCCGCAGTGTCAGTGGCACACCGGGCCTGCCCTCCGTGATGTCGGACCGAACGAGTTTCGGGTCGGCATAGAACGGCCCTTCCTCCGCCTGGGGCGTCAGGATGCAGGCCGGCTCAGCGTCCGTTGAAGCGGGAGCGGCCTTCGCGCCGCTCTGGAGCAATCCCGCCGCACTGGCCGATACAAACGCCAGGAATCCGCGCCGCGTCGATCCGTTCACTCATCTCTCTCCCATTAGCTCTGGCGGGAGATCGTGATCGGCCGAGAGGACGGCAAGATCGCGCTGCGATGGTGCCGGCAATCACCCGATCTGCTTCTCGCCGTGCCGCTCCGACAGCGTGAAGATCTCGACGCCCGTCGCCGTCACGCCGACCGAATGCTCGAACTGCGCCGACAGCGAGCGGTCGCGGGTGACTGCGGTCCAGCCGTCGGAGAGGATTTTGACGTGCGGCTTGCCGAGATTGATCATCGGCTCGATGGTGAAGAACATGCCGGGCTTGAGCTGCACGCCTTCGCCGGGCCGGCCGATATGGATGATGTTCGGCTCGTCGTGGAACATGCGCCCGAGGCCGTGGCCGCAGAAATCGCGCACCACGCTCATGCCCTGCGGCTCGACGAAACTCTGGATGGCGTAGCCGATGTCGCCGGTGGTGGCGCCGGGCTTCACCGCGGCGATGCCGCGCATCATCGCTTCATAGGTGACTTCGATCAGCCGCTCGGCCTTCCGGGCGATCGGGCCGACCGCATACATCCGGCTGGAATCGCCGTACCAGCCGTCGACGATGAAGGTGACGTCGATGTTGACGATGTCGCCTTCCTTCAGCGGGCGGTCGCCGGGCATGCCGTGGCAGACCACGTGATTGAGCGAGGTGCAGGTCGAGTAACGGTAGCCGCGATACATCAGCGTCGCCGGATAGGCGTTGTTGCTGAAGGCGAAGTCGCGGACGAATTCGTCGATGCGCGAGGTCGGCACGCCGGGCCCGACGATGTCGGTGAGCTCGTCGAGGCACTTGGCCACCAGTGCGCCCGCCTTGCGCATGCCGGCAAAGGCGCTCGGCCCATGCAGCTTGATCTGTCCGGTCTTGCGCAGGGCGGTATCGGTGGCTTCGACGTAGCTCATGCGGGAACTGTCTTCCGGGCTCGGGGGCCTGATTTCGATGTTCGGCGGAAAGGCTTGATTTCAGGCCCTAATTTAATGATTGCGGGCCTTCATGCAAGCCGAGCGTGATCTTTGCACCCAAAAGCGGGCCTAATTCGGGACTTCTACGGTGGTTTCCACCGGTAGCGCGCCACCCCGAATGCGGATTTCGCGGACGGGGTAGGGAACCCGGATGCCCTCGCGCTTGAAGGCGTCCCACAGCGCCAGCATCACGTCGCTCTTGACGGTGTCCATGCCGTCGGGATCGGCGAGCCACAGGGTCAGCGAGAACTTCATGCCGGCCTCGGCGAACTCGGTCAAAATGCAATTCGGCGGCTTGCCCTTCTGCGCGCGCGGATGGGCGGCGGCGGTCTCGGCGGCGAGCTTGCAGACCAGGCGTGGATCGGCGTCGTAATTGGTGCCGAAGGCGATCTTCACCAGCGTGTTCTTGTCGGTATAGGTCCAGTTGACGACCTTCTGCGTCACCAGATCCTCGTTCGGCACCAGGAATTCGCGGCCGTCGCCGGCGGCGACTGAAATATAGCGCGTCTTCATCGCGCTGATGCGCCCGGTGTTGTCGCCGATGGTGACGAGGTCACCGGGCTTCACCGACTTGTCGGCGAGCAGGATGATCCCCGAGATGAAATTGGCGACGATCTTCTGCAGGCCGATACCGATGCCGACGCCGACCGCGCCGGAGAATACCGCGAGCGCCGACAGATCGATCCCGACCGCGCCGAGCGCGATCACGATCGCAACCGCAAGCAGCCCGATGCGGATGATTTTCACCAGCAGCACCTGCACCGATGGCGTCAGGTCGGTGGTCGCATTGATCCGGCTCTCGGCGAAATTGCTCGCGATGTTGGTCAGCCAGAGCGCGATCAGCAGCAGCGCGCCGGCCTTGAGCGCCAACAGCGGGGTCAGCCGCAGGCCCCCGAGCACGATGGCGAAGGAATCGAGCAACTCGACCGTCGCATCGAGTTGGCCGAGGATGGAAAGCGCGGCGACGAACCACGCCGTGATCGAGACCAGCTTGACGATGAAGGCGTTGCGCAGCACCGAGGTGAGCAGCCGGATCACGAGCCACGCCAGCCCGAGCTTGGCCGCGACCATCAACAGATAGCTGCGGCTCGGCCAGGTCGCATGGTACATCACCACGCGTGAAATGATCACGAGCAGCGTGAACACCGCCGTCGAGGCGCTTGCGACCATCACCCGGACGAAGTGCCGGAGCGGCAGCGGCCAGCGCATCGCCAGCGACGTCATATCGACGCGGATGCGAATGGCGGCCTCCGCCGCATAGGCGATGCCGGCCGCGGTCAGGATGAGACCGAATTGCAGGTAGAACCAGGGTGAGGAGATTTCCGCCCCGACACTGCGTGCGGTGGTCTGCACGAACTCCATGAAATCCTTGAGGTCCATGTCCATCGGGTCGGTCTCGTCGGGAAGCAGGCGATTGATTCGAGGGAGCCGCAGAATCCCACAAAGGGCACCGCCGGACCATCGATACACCGCGAAGTGATGCGCGTTAAGGCCGCAAAATGCGGCCAGATTGCCGCGAGCGGGAGAAAATGGGTTGGCGCGCGAGGCCGCCGACGATAAGGATGCAATTCCAGCGATTTGTACCCGGAAGGTGGATGGCCTCCCTCGACTCCGTCAGTCTCGCCATATTGCTCGGCGCTGTCCTCGTCATGGCCGGCATCCTCTCGAGCCTGCTTGCGCTGCGCTTCGGCGCGCCGCTGCTGCTCGTCTTCCTTGCGATTGGCATGCTCGCGGGCGATTCCGGCCCCGGGCAGCTCCAGTTCGACGACGTCCGCACCACCTATCTGGTCGGCTCGGTCGCGCTCGCCTTGATCCTGTTCGATGGCGGCTTGCGGACGCGCTTTGCCAGCATCCGCACCGTGCTCGCGCCTTCCGTGGTGCTCGCGACGATCGGCGTGCTGCTGACGGCGCTGATCACGGCGCCATTCGCGAAATACGCGCTCGATCTCAACTGGACGGAATCGCTGCTGGTCGGCGCCGTGGTCGCTTCGACCGACGCCGCCGCGGTTTTCCTGCTGGTGCACACCCAGGGTCTGCGCCTGCGCCCGCGCGTCGGCGCGACGCTGGAGGCGGAATCCGGCACCAACGATCCGTTTGCGATCTTCCTCACGCTCATGTTGGTCGAGTACATCTCGCTGGGATCGAGCTCGCCCGGCCATGTGCTGATCGAATTCGTCCAGGAGGCGGTGCTGGGTGCCGTGGTCGGCGTCATCGGCGGACGCCTGGTCGTGATCGCGCTCAATCAGGTGGCGCTGCCGCAGGGCCTGCATGCGCCGTTCGTGACGACAGGCGCGCTCGTCATCTTCGGCGGCTCGCAGATCATGCACGCATCAGGCTTCCTCGCGGTCTATCTCGCCGGCATCATCATCGGCAACCGGCCGACGCGGGCGCATAATTCGGTGGTGGCCTTCCTGGACGCCGCGACCTGGCTGGCGCAGATCGTGATGTTCGTGCTGCTTGGCCTCCTGGTCTCGCCGAGCCGGCTCGGTGCCAGCGTGCTGCCGGCAGTCGCCGTCGCTCTCATGCTGATGCTGGTCGCACGGCCGCTCGCGGTGTTCGCGTGCCTTGCGCCGTTCCGCTTCAACTGGCGCGAGAAGGTCTTCATTGCCTGGACGGGCTTACGCGGTGCCGTCGCGATCTTCCTGGCGTCGATCCCGATGCTGGTCGGCCTGTCCAAGGCCTATCTCTATTTCGACGTCGCTTTCGTCGTCGTCATCATCTCGCTGCTGCTGCAAGGCTGGACGCTGGCGCCCGCCGCGCGCAAGCTGCATGTCGCACTGCCGCGCGCCGAGCGCGGTCCGCGCCGCGTCGAATTGGATCTGCCCGGCCAGCTCGAGCAGCAGCTGGTCGGCTATCCGGTGCGGCCGAAGAGCCTGTATTTCCGCCGCGGCCTGATCCCGTCCTGGTCCAAGCCGACGCTGGTGATCCGCAACGAGAGCATATTGACGCCGACGGAGGCCGATCCGGTCGCGCCCGGCGATTACATCTACCTGCTGGCGCCGCCGGAAAAGGCCGAGGCGCTCGACCGCTTCTTCGTCGACATGCAGCCGAGCTCGGCGCCGGATCCGCATCTGCTCGGCGACTTCGTGGTCTCCGGCGAGCACACGCTTGCCGAGCTCGCCGAGATCTACGGCGTGAAGCTCGGCGCGGACGACGGCAAGCTGACGCTGGCCGATTATTTCGACGTCCATCTCGACCGCGCACCGAAGGAGGGCGCCGAGCTTGCGCTGGACACGATCGTGCTGGTCGCACGGTCGATCTCCGGCGGCCGCGTCAACGTCGTCGGCCTGCGCCTGCCGGAAGAGGACGAGACCCCCGCGCCGCTGACCCGTACGCAAGCGCTGCGGCGCAAGCTCGCTGATGTGTGGGCGTCGGTGGCGGGGGTTTAACTTGGGTGTCGTCCTGGCGAAAGCCAGGACCCATCACCCCAGAAACAAGTTGTTGCCGAGAGTGGCAACCACGAGTCCTCGCCAAACCGCAGTCGGTGGTTATGGGTCCTGGCTTTCGCCAGGACGACCACGAAGAGGAACCGCCACCAAATCGCCGCAACCGCCGAAGATTTGCGCGGTTTCGTGACCTTGAAACCCGGAACACTCCGCCATGCCGCTCGTTCTAAGGCGCGTAACCGCTTGGACTGACAGGAGTATGCAATGCGAAAGTTCATTCTTCCGATTCTCACAGCCCTTGCGCTCGGCGCTGCCGCACCGGCGATGGCTTATGACACCGGCGATCAGATCTCGATGCAGGCCGCCCTCGACGTCGCGACAGATCTCGGCGTCGTGACGGTCTCGCACACCAACTTCCTCGGCGACGAATGGGAGGTTGACGGACGGGATCGTGTCGGCCGCTGGATGGAAGTCTATGTCGATGCAAGGACGGGCGAGGTGCGCAACGTCGAGCGCGGGTGGTAGCTCTGAATGATGCTGCCGCGTAGCCCGGATGGAGCGAAATCGAAATCCGGGTGCGCTCTCACCCGCGGCACCGCCCCGGATTACGCTTGCGCTCCATCCGGGCTACGATGTCAACACCTTCACCCCGCCAAAGCTCGTCACGCGGCCCTGCTTCAGCATCACGATCTGCGTGGCGAGCTGGCGCAGCTCGGCGGCGTCGTGGCTGACATAGACCATCGGCACGTTGGCCTCGTCCCGCAGCCGCACCAGATAGGGCAGGATCTCGAGCTTGCGGCTCTCGTCGAGCGCCCCGAGCGGCTCGTCGAGCAGTAGGAGGCGCGGCTTCGATAGCAGCGCGCGGCCGAGCGCGACGCGCTGGCGCTCGCCGCCGGAGAGCTTTCCGGGCCGGCGGCCGAGCAGGGCGCCGATGTCGAGGAGATCAATGATGCGCTTGTGCTGGGCCGGATCGGCGGCGAGGCCGTTCATCCGCCGTCCATAGTCGAGATTCTGCGCCACGTTGAGATGCGGAAACAGCCGTGCGTCCTGGAACACATAGCCGATGCGGCGGCGCCAGGCCGGCACATGGATGCCGGCCGCGGTGTCGTCGACGGTCTCGCCGTCGATCACGATGCTGCCGCGGTCGGGCCGCAACAGGCCCGCGATCATGTTGACCAGCGAGGTCTTGCCGGCGCCCGAGGCGCCGAACAGGCCGATGACGCGGCCCTCGCTGGTGAAGGACGCGTGTAGCGAAAACTCACCCAGCTGTTTCTCGACATCGACGCGCAGCATGGTCAATTCCCGTGCAGCCGCGCCGTGGCGCGGCGGGCGAACCATTCTGCCGCAATCAGCGCGCCGAGCGCGAGCACGATCGAGACGATGACGAGCCGCCCTGCCGCGGCGTCGCCGTCGGGCGTCTGGATCAGCGAATAGATCGCGGACGAGATCGTCTGGGTCTCACCGGGAATGTTGGAGACGAAGGTGATGGTGGCGCCGAACTCGCCGATCGCCTTGGCGAAGCCCAGCACCATGCCGGCGAGCACGCCGGGCAGCGCCAGCGGCAGCGTCACCGTGAAGAACACCTTCCAGGGTGCCGCGCCAAGCGTCTCGGCGGCCTGCTCGAGCCGGCGGTCGATCGCCTCGATCGACAGCCGCATCGGCCGCACCAGCAGCGGAAACGCCATCACGCCGCAGGCGAGCGCAGCGCCGGTCCAGCGGAAAGAGAAGACGATGCCGAAATGGTCGGCGAGGAAACTGCCGACGGGGCCGCGGCGGCCGAAGCTGAGCAGCAGCAGATAGCCGGTGACCACAGGCGGCAGCACCAGCGGCAGATGTACGGTCGCGTCGAGCAGCGACTTGCCCCAGAAATCGCGCCTCGCGAGCAGCCATGCCAGGGCGATGCCGAACGGCGTCGCCACCAGCGTTGCGATGATGGCGACCCTGAGCGAAAGCAGGATCGCCGTCCATTCGGCGGGTGAAATCTCGGACATCAAGCCGGAAATATCACGTGGTGGGGCTGATCAGGAACTTGAAGCCGTATTTTTCCAGAATGGTCTTGGCGGCCGTCGAGCGCAGGAAGGCGAGATATTCGCTGCTCTCGCCCTTCGCGGTCGTGGTCGCCGCGACGGGATAGATGATCGCGGGGTGCGAATCCGCCGGGAAGGTGCCGACGATCTTCACGCCCGGCTCGACCTTGGCGTCGGTCGCATAGACGATGCCGAGCACGGCCTCGCCGCGCGCCACCAGCGTCAGCGCGCCGCGCACGCTCTCGGCCATGGCGAATTTCGGCTCGGCGGCCTGCCAGGCGCCCAGCTTCTCGAGCGCAGCCTTGGCGTATTTGCCGACCGGCACGGATTTCACGTCGCCGGTCGCGATCCTGCCATCGCCGGCGAGCTTGGCGAGATCGAAGCCTTGCGCGATCGTGACGTTGTCGACCTTGGAGTCCTTCGGCGCGATCAGCACGATGCTGTTGCCGAGCAGATTGACGCGGGCGGATTCGTTGATGGTCTTCCTGGCGATGGCGTAGTCCATCCAGTCGGTATCGGCCGAGACGAATATGTCGGCCGGCGCGCCCTGCTCGATCTGCCTGGCCAGCGCCGAGCTTGCGGCATAGCTGACGGAGAACTTGACGCCGGTCTTGGCGGTGTAGGCCGCGTCGATCTCGTCGAGCGCGTTCTTCATCGAAGCGGCCGCGAACACGGTGATGGTCTTGTCCTCGGCGGCAGCGGGCGACGGGCTTGCGCCCGCGAGGATGACGACGGCGGTGACAAGTGCGGCAATACGAAACATGGATAGCGCTCCGTGCAAGCTCGCGCGCGGTGACGCGCGCAAATCTGGCGTTGGGTGGGTCTGATGCGACAGGCGGACGCGCTGTTCCACGGGCCTTGCGACGGCTTACGGCCGGCAGGGATATCGCTGCTCGCGAAGATAGCAGCCCTCGGCCTCAGGTCAAACCTCGTTCGTCGTCCCGGACCAGCGGAGCGCCGATCCAGGACCCATTACCCAGGAGTAGTTTTGCGAAGATCGGAGTTATCAGCTCGTGTCAGGTCTCCTCCCTGGGGTAATGGGTCCTGGCTTTCGCCACGACGACGGCTGAGAGGCTACGGCTTCGCGTCCGCTGCATGCAGCACGGCTTTGCATGCCGCCGGCATGTCGGCCAGCGTCATCGGCGGCTTCGGTTTCGGCGGCTCCGGCGGCGGCTTTGGGTGCAGCACCGCATCCGAGAACCAATAGGCGAGATCGGAGGCCTTGCAGCCTTCGTCCTCGGATTGCGACGGCTGGCCCTCGCATTCCCCGGCGCCCACCGGGCAGCGCATGCGGATGTGGAAGTGATAATCGTGGCCCCACCAGGGGCGGATCTTCGACAGCCAGGCGCGGTCGCCCTTGGCCTCGCGGCACAGCGCCTTCTTGATCGCGGCATTGACGAAGATGCGCTGCACCGCCGGCTCGCGCGCCGCATCGCGCAGCACCAGCACATGGCCTGGCGTGAATACCTTCGGATCGACGTCGAGCCGGTCGGGGCGAACCATCATCACCGCCGACATCTCCTCGCGCTCCTCGCGCGAGAGGCGGCGGTCCGGCATCGGCGTCAGCCAGATGTCGGCATCGAGACCGATCTGGTGGCTGGCATGGCCTGACAGCGCCGGCCCGCCGCGGGGTTGCGCGATGTCGCCGACCAGGATGCCGGGCCAGCCGGCGTCCTTGTGCGCTTTGGCCGCGAGCCGCTTGATCAGGGCGATCATGTCGGGGTGGCCGTAATTGCGGTTGCGCGACAGCCGCATCACCTGCCAATTGTCGCCGTTGAGCGGCATCTGCATGGCGCCGCCGATGCAGCCCTTGGTGTAGGAGCCGATGACATGGGCCGATCCCTTCGACGGCAGCAGCTTGCGCGCGAACAGCTCCTTGGCGGCGAGGGAGGGGTCGTTCGGATTGGCGAGCGGCGGCAGCGGTTTTGGGGTGACGCTGCCCTTGTCCTGGGCCAGCGCGGTGCCGGCAGCCAGGAGTGTCACAAAAAGCAGGAGAGGAGCGAGGCGGCGGGGACTCATGCCGAATCCTTATAACCCAACGCCGCGTCAGGGTTAAGGAGAGGGCAATGCAGCGATCACACGGGCAGCCAACATCCGTCGCGTCATCCCAAAGTCGCACGCGCGATGGTCGATCCTTAATCGCGCGATAACCCTGTTCTGCATTGACCAAAATTCGTGCGCGACGTGAGGAATAAGCGCGGTTCGCATGCAATCGCGCGCGATTTCGGAAATGATTCAAGCGCGCGCGCAATTTTGCGCCAGATCGGTCCTTCACCGCGGCGCCGGGATGAGGTTGGCGACGCCCGTCGACGCAGTCGCGCCTCGCAAACAGGCAGCAAGCGGCCACTCGCGCGGGCCGCAGCCGGGCAAGATTACTTTTTTTTCAGACACTTGCCCCAAAGCTTGCGGTCACTGGGCGTGACTGGGACGAGTGAAGTTGAGTTTGGGGTCTCGAAAGACAGCAAAGCGAAAGCGCAACGTGCTTGCCCAAGCCGGCCGACAGCCGCGCAAGCCGCGCTTCGCGCGCACGCCTCATCCGCCAGCCGACCGCGATGAACTCTTGCGCAGCCGCGCCGAGGCGGAAGCCGCGATCGCGGAAGCGCACAAATCCCATGAGCGCCTGCGCCAGGCCATCGACATCCTGCCGCAGGGCATCGTGTTTCTCGATGCCGACGGCCGCTACGTGCTCTGGAACAAGAAATACGCCGAGATCTACAGCAAGACCGCCGATCTGTTCGTCGAGGGCGCGCGCCTGGAGGACACGCTACGCATCGGCGTCGCCCGCGGCGATTATCCCGAGGCCGTCGGCCACGAAGACGAGTGGATCGCGCAGCGGCTGCAAAAGCTCTATCAGCCCGGCGCGCGTCACGAGCAGAAGCTCGCTGACGGCCGCGTCATCCTGATCGACGAGCGATTGACCGATGACGGCGGCGTCGTCGGCCTGCGCGTCGACATCACCGAATTGAAGCAGCGCGAGGCCTCGTTCCGGCTGCTGTTCGACGGCAATCCCGTGCCCATGATCGTCTGCGCGCTGGACGACGAACGCATCCTCGGCGTCAACGATGCCGCGATCGCGCATTATGGCTATAGCCGCGCCGAGTTCGAGCGGCTCAAGATCCGCTCCTTGCAGGCCTTCGACAGCGAGCCGCCCTGGACCCCCGATCCAACCGGCGCGGAGCAGGCCGGGCGCACCTGGAAGCATGTCAAGGCCGACGGTGCGCTGATCGACCTTGCGATCTACTCGCGCGAACTGACCTATGCCGAGCGGCCCGCAGTCCTGCTCGCGCTGATGGACATCACCGAGCGCAAGCGCGCCGAGGCGCGGCTCGCCTTCATGGCCCAGCATGACGGGCTGACCGGGCTGCCGAACCGCAATTTGCTGCGCCAGCAGGTCGACGAGATGCTGCTGCATACGCGGCGCAGCACCGACAAGGTCGCGCTGCTGATGCTGGGGCTCGACAATTTCAAGGCGGTCAACGACACGCTGGGACACGCGGTCGGCGACAAGCTGCTCCGCGGCGTCGCCAAGCGGCTGCGCTCGACCTTGCGCGAGGAAGACGCGCTGGCGCGGTTGAACTCGGACGAGTTCGCCATTGTCCAAAGTGGCCTGGCACGTCCCGAGGATGCGGTGATGCTGGCAAAGCGCCTGCTCGAAGCCATTGCCGATCCCTATCTGCTCGACGGCCATTCCGTGGTGATCGGCGCCTCGATCGGCATCGCCATGGCACCCGGCGACGGCGATGAGTCCGAAAAGCTGCTCAAGAGCGCCGACATGGCGCTGTCGCGCGCCAAGGCCGATTCGCGCGGCACCTTTGCCTTCTTCGAGGCGGCGCTGGATGCAAAAGCGCAGAGCCGGCGCAAGATCGAGGTTGAGCTGCGCGACGCGATCCAGAATGACGTGCTGCGTCCCTATTACCAGCCGCTGATCGACCTCCAGAGCGGCCGCATCACCGGGTTCGAGGCGCTGGTGCGCTGGCCGCATGCCGAGCGCGGCATGGTCTCGCCGGCCGAGTTCATTCCGGTCGCCGAAGACACCGGCCTCATCAACCCGCTCGGCGGCCTGATGCTGCGCCGCGCGTGCCTGGATGCCGCGGCCTGGCCGGACGACGTCCGTGTCGCCGTCAACCTGTCCCCGCTGCAATTCCGCAGCGGCAATCTGCTGTCGATGGTGACGGACGCGCTGAAACATTCCGGCCTGCCGCCGCGGCGGCTCGAGCTCGAGATCACCGAGACGCTGCTTTTGGAGAAGAGCGCGCAGGTGCTGGCGACCTTGCATGCGCTGCGCGCGCTCGACGTACGCATCTCGATGGACGATTTCGGCACCGGCTATTCCAGCCTCAGCTATTTGCGCAGCTTCCCCTTCGACAAGATCAAGATCGATCAGTCCTTCGTGCGCGATTTAGGCGCCAACCGCGAAGCCCAGGCGATCATCCGCTCCATCGTCAGCCTCGGCAAGGGCTTGGGGGTCACCATCACCGCCGAGGGCGTCGAGACTGAAGCCGAGCTCAGCTGCTTGCGCACCGAGGGCTGCGACGAGGGTCAGGGCTTTCTGTTCAGCAAGGCAAGGCCGAATGCGGAGATCATCAGCCTCTTGGCGGCGCAGCGTGGCATCGACGCCACGGACGAGGACGCCGCGCTGGTGGCGTGAGTGCGGCGCAAGAGCGTGATGCTGCCTCACCTCTCCCTGCTTGCGGGGAGAGGTCGGATTGCGCAGCAATCCGGGTGAGGGGGTACCGGTCTCACGCCGATCGCATCCGCGGAGAGAGGCCCCTCACCCCAACCCTCTCCCCGTAAGAACGGGGCGAGGGAGTGCAACGTCATCGCGGCTGCCGTTCAGCGTCCCGCCAAAATCGCCTTCCCCACATCCTCATAATGCGTGTCGCGCGCCTGGATCTGCTGCGCGATCGCATGCATGTCGCGAAACCGCCGCTCGAACGGATTGCTGCGGAAAACCGCGGTCGCGCCGGCCATGTGATAGGCGGCGTCGACCACCTTTGCCGATTGATGGATGGTCCAGGTCGCCGCCAGCCGCACCGCACTGCGATGCGCGGCGCTGAACTCGCCGGTCGCGGACAGATCGCGCCACATCGCATGCGCGGTCGCATAGAGATAAGCGCGCGCGGCGCGCAAATCGCCCTCGGTGCGGCCGATCAGCCCCTGGACCGCGCCGTTGTCGCGCATGCCGCTGGCTGCGAGTGATTGGTGTTTTCCACGCGCCAGCGCGATGGCCGCTTCCAGTGTCGCCCGCGCCACGCCGAGCGAGACTGCGGCGAAGCCAAGGCTGAAGGTCGAGCCGGTACCGATCTTGTAGAGCGGACCCTTCTCGCGCAGCGCCCACGGCACGTCGCGAAACGCTGTAAAGCGCTCGGGAATGAAGAGATCGCTGACCTCGTAGGAATCGGTGCCGGTGCCCGCGAGCCCGATCGCCTGCCACACATCGTGCAGCACGGCGCTCGCGACCGGAAACAGAATGGTGCGCACCTCCGGCGCCCCGTCGGCATTCCTCCGTGGCGTGCCGTCGGCATTGACGATACGCACATGCGCCCCCAGCCAGCTCGCCTGCCGCGAGCCCGAGGCAAAATCCCAGCGCGCCGTGACGCGATAGCCGCCCTCGACCGCGCGCGCCTCATGCGCGATCGCACCCCAGGCGAGGATGCCGGGCGGCGTGTTGAAGATCTCTTGCGCGGTGTCATGGTCGAGCGAGGCCGCAATCATCGCGCAGACGCTGCACTGGCCGAGACACCAGGCGGTCGAGGCATCCGCCTTCGCGATCTCCTCTAGCATCTGCATAAAGATCTCGATCGGGGCTTCAGCGCCGCCGAGGCTTTGCGGGAGGAGGGCGCGATAGAGCCCGTTCTCGATCAGCGCGGAAACGACCGCGGGTGTCAGCCGCCGCGTGAGCTCGATCTCATTCGCTTCGCTCGCAATCAACGGCGCGATGGCGCGGGCACGTTCGACCAGGCCAACTCCGGGAGTTGCGTTCATTGCTGCGTTTCCTCGCCCATTCTGCCGTGAGCGGTCAGGAACGCGATGGTCGTCTATTTGGCAGCGAGGATCAAGATCACTTCGCTCCATCCGGGCTACGTACTATGGCGCGGACCGGCTCGGATCATCGAGGGATCGCTCCATAATGATCGTGCGTTCGTCATCGTGATAGCTGTCGCGCAGGGCCTTGAACCCGAGCCGTGCGTAGAATGCTTCAGCGGTGATCGAAGACGAAACGGTCAGCGAGGGAATGCTTCGCTCGCGCGCTGTGCGCTCGATCTCTGCCATCAGCCGCTTGCCGATACCTCGGGCCTGAATATCGGGAGCCACGAAGACCGTGCGGACCACGTTTCCGTCGAGGCTTGCCGTTCCAACCACGCGGCTGCCCGTCGAGGCGACGAAAACGGTGCGTTTCCCGATCAGCTGGTGCACTGCGTCTGGGCTGAAGCTGCGCTCGACCCTTTTGATGATCTCGCCCGTATAGTCCTTCGCGTTGGTTTCGCGCAGCGCGCGCAGGATGACCGCGCTGATGTCAGCAGCGTCGTCCTCACGTGCCAGTCGGATCGTGCATTCCATTATCGCTCCACTCGCTCAGCAGTAGTTCGTAGGATGGGTAGAGCAAAGCGAAACCCATCAAACCTCTTCCTCACAAATCGGATCGAGCTAACAAAGCATTACCAGATTCTGCGTCCGCCCATCTGGGCGATGGGTTTCGCAAGAACTCAACCCATCCTACGAGCTTTCCCGTAGCATTGCCGGTACAATTTGTTCGACTGATTGCGGCGGGATTCCAAGCTCGGAAAATCCTGGCATTCCCACCGACGCTATGTTGTCGATCTGCATCAACTCCACCTGATTCCGTGTGATGGGCGGCCTTGGAAGCAGCTCCGAAATCCATCCCGCGACATGCCAAGCAGCAAACGGTACTGGAATGAGCATGGGGCTGCGGCCGGCTGCGTGCGCGACGGTTCTGAGAAGCTCTTCGTAGGTGTAGATGCGAGGACCCGCGCATTCATACGTGATTGCGTTCGATTCGGTGCTCAGAAGCGCTCTTGTGATCGCGTCGGCCACATCGTCAACATAGGCCGGCTGCAATCGCGTCGATCCGCGGCCAAACATCGGATAGATCGGATATCGGCGGAGCAGCTTGAGGATGATGGTGAGAAACGCGTCATCCGGGCCGAACATGACCGCCGGGCGAACCAGCGTAGCCTCAGGAAATGCTGCGCGGACCGCGAGTTCGCCTTCGCCACGCTTGCGAATATAGAGGGACGGCGACGTGGCATCAGAGCCGATACCGGAAACGTGGATGAGCCGCTTGACGCCAGCTCGATGTGCCCGGGCAGCCAATCGCCGGGCTGATTCCACATGCACGGAATGAAAAGTCTCCTGTCCGTGTTCAACATAGAGGCTGACCGCGTTGACGGCGCCATATGCGCCATCAACAGCAGCGGCTATCGAACCCTCGTCACGTAGATCGACGTTCACGGATTGGAGGCGTGGCTCGTCGTGACCAAAAAGCTGTCTGCCTCGTTCGGGATGTCTTGATGCAATCCGAACGAAAAACTCGGGCGACCGGAGCAAATGTTGAACAACGCGGCGGCCGAGAAACCCCGTTCCACCGAACACCGTAACAAGGCGATTATTTGCGGGCGCCATAGCGCAACTCGTACTGAGATCGTCTCAAGCCAGCGGAGACCGCAGGCTCGTCGGTCGTCTATTCTCGCGAAAGCGGCGCCTGGCAACGGCAGTCCGTTTCATCTCACCGTCCCCCGCGTGAGCGCCAAAATTCCCGAGGAAGCTGCGTGCAACGCCGCCGAGCCTATTCCTGGCTTTACACACGATCGCGGAGGTCGGTCACGCCCTCCTTCTGGGCGCAGTGGTCGCAGCAATAGTAGGTGCCGCTCTTTTCCAGGCCGTGTCCCACGATGCGCGTTCCGCAATGCTTGCACGTTGGCGCCAAGGCATGAATTGCGCACTCGAAGCTGTCGAACGTGTGCGCCTGGCCGTTCATCACCACCTGAAAACTCTTGTCATAGTCATTGCCGCAGGTTTCGCATGTCGACATTGTGCCTCCTTCACGCCACGCGGCGTTTGCGAGTTTGAGCTGCCTTCTTGGCTGACCTGGAACGTTCATCGGCCGGTGCGCTACGAACGGCGGAGTTCACCAATTGTTCCTATTCGACCTGACTTGCTTCAGATCGTCTAGGAGCCAGTGTGCACCGGCCGCTGAAGCACCTCAGTCGGCATCCCGAGGACAACTTTAGAGACGGGATCAAGTTGATTGGTCGAATCGTCAACTTGCACCATGCCTTTCGAAAATCCGAGGATGTGCGCGATTTTTGCCAATGCAGTTTGCGGGCTGCGGCGAATGTTTAGCCGGCATTTCCGCCAGGGGCTCGAACCTTTCGTCCTCTTGTGTAGCTGCAGAAATGCACCGCCGCTTTGGCTCGATGCAGACCTCTGCAAACTCCGCCTTGATGTCGGCTGATTGAAGTAAGGCTGACTCGTTGTGCTGAAAGCGAGTTCTTCGGAGGCTGACCCTCAACAGACATTCCGGTCGGTATTTGTTTGGTTCAGGAATATGCGCGGCGGGCCAGCACCGTTCGTGTTCCGTCCGAGGCGGGCGACCTAAGTCTGAGCCGCCCGCCGTTTGGATGAATTTCGTGCAGGAACCTTGCCCTACCTGGGATGTTGGAAGGCAATTGCGAGAACTTAGGAGGAACTCGTATGAGAACTCTGTTATTGGCCGGTGTAATGGCGGTTGCTGGTTTCGCTATCGCCACGTCGATCTCCATCGCGCCCGCGTCAGCTCAAGTTGCCGTTGAAACTCCGCTCGGCGGCGTGAGAGTGGGCCCGGAGCGGCGTTACTACCGAGAGTACGATCGACCCGCTTATCGCGCTTACGGATATGATCGCGGATATCGCGGTGGATGCCGCACCGTCACGATCGAGCGCGACGACGGTTCGGTCCGCAGGGTCCGCCGTTGCGATTAGCAGTACCGGACTAGAAGAGTGACCCCCGGCGCTCACAAAAGAGCGCCCGAGCCGAAGGAATTGGGAGCGATACTAAGGCCGCTTCAGTTGGCGGCCTCTTTCAGTTTGCGGTTCAAACAAGTCAGGAATTGAGTGAGCCGTAAACCATGCCCAGTGTTACGCGGTAGGTTAGAAACAGTGCGGGTGAAATGCCAAGTCCAACCTGGTGTGCAACCGCAGCAAATGACGCGAAGGGGCCATGAGCCGACATCGCTCCAATCAAGCGGCGATACTTGTCAGGCTCCTTGGCGGCCGTAGGGGAAGCAGCGGTTGCGATCGAGTGTGAGACCGAAATGCGCTCCCAATGCAGCGATGGCCGCGTCCTGCTGAGGATAAGGATCGGCATTGGATGCGGCAACGATGATGATCCGGAACCCGCCGCGATCCTTGCCACCGGGTGGCAGCATCGCTGTCGTCAGTGCATTGCCCTCCCTGTCGCGCAGCGTGAGGAAAAGCGGCATCTCTCGCTGTATATGGGCCTCGAGGCCGATGTCGCGCTCGATCGCGTTGGGCCGCTCGGGACGCCAGGACTGGACTGCCTTCTCCCGCTCGCGGCGGAAATATTTCTCAACTGTGTGACCCATCAGGCGCGACTCATGCATCGCTTCACCTTCCGTCTCGATACGGAACCAGGTCTTGCCCTTCGGCGCGTCGCAAACATACTGCATTTCGTCCATCCTGCGATCGCCGCAATTCTAGGACGGCGGGCCTGCAAAGCCAATATGAGACTCGCTCCCGTGTATAGCGCCGCACGATCAGAGGGGCTAAGAGTTCTTGATTGGACGTTGAAGTTCTAGTGAGCCCAAACAATACTAGGTCGACCGGAATAAATCCTCTTCAAGGAGCGTCCCGATGCCTGACGTAAGGGAAAAGCAACGCGAAGCCCGCCGGAAGATCATTCGCCAATGGGCGAAGCTTCCGAAGGATAAACGGCAGTCTATGGAGGGGATTTCTGAATTCGCCAGAACAGCCGCTCAGCAGAACGAGAACGCATTCGTCCGCAGTCGTCGCGATCCGTATCAGAAGATCATGGGATGGCTATTGCCGCGTGCTCATCTCTGAACGACTGAGTCCTCTGCACATCCTATGCCCCGTTAGCGACCGGGATCGCGCGGCAGTGCAATGTCGCGACGGGCCAACAGGTGACGTTCGAAATGAAAAAGGCCGCCAACCGAGGCGGCTTACTTTTGCACCTCCAGCTCTGCCAGGATTTTCGTGAGCGTCTCAAGCAAGCGTAAGGAGCGGGTCGCTGGGCGACCTTCGCACAGCGCTTCGCTCACCTCTTCAATTTCGCATTCGATACGGGCCCGAACTCGCGAGATCAGCTCGGCGCGGCGCTCCGGATTGTCGATTAGAATGAGCATCGCGTTGCTTCGCTATTTCGCAGGCGGGAGCGTGGCGGCAGCACTCGGCGCTGCATCATCGGCGTCAAGGATCGCGACCTTGCGACCGAGTTGCCATATCTCGATGCCGTGGCGGTTGATGAAGCGCCGTGCGGCCTTGACAGCGGCTTCATCACTGGCCGCCTCAATCACCCGCGCATCGCAGATGTGACTATCCTCGCCGATAATAAATGCTCGGTATCCGACCATATTGAATTGCTGCTCCGCGCTAGGTTGGCGGCCGCAATTCCTTGGACGAAGCCAGTCGTTGACGCGGGAAGCGGTCTCGGCTTGGCGCGCACGACGCAAAAGTCCTTCGCGTTCAACGCCGGGCGGAGTGGCTTGGGCCCGCTGGCGCAGACGTTCTGCCTGTTCGAGCAGCCGCTGTTCGAGGGTGCTGGTTTGTTTGAAACGGCGTCGCATCGGCGCTGCTCCATTTAAGTTGGGGCGGGAGCGCAACCGGCGTTCTCTTCACCGATAACTGCCTTAAGGACGGTGCGGTGATCGAAGAAGTAGATACCCGTTATGTCTGGTTGTCGACGTAAATATTCGCGAGCTCGAAAGAAATGCTAGGAACTATTTCGCTTGAGAAGGCCATAGCACTCGCACGATAAATCTCGCACGAGGCTGCGATCCAGGATCTGAAGTTTTCCCCGCGAATAGGCAATGGCTCCTCGTTTTTGCAGCCTGTTTGCGACATCCGTGATGTATGTGCGGTGCACGCCCAGCATCTCGGACAGTAGCTCCTGTTTCAGTACGAAGTGATCGCTTTCCGCGCGGTCCGCCGTGTGTAGCAACCACCGACAGAAGCGCTGCTCGACGCCATGCAGCGCATTACAGGCAGCTGTCATCCTGGTTTGGTCGAGCAACACGTCAGCACTCCTGACACATAGCTCCGCCATAGGCGCGCTGTGCGCCACCAAGTTCCGAAACTCCTTCACTGAAATTTTCAAGGCTTGAACCGGTAGCTGGGCGACGACGCGAACGAGGGACCTGCGCGGCGGCCCAAGGCCCGCACGGGCTCCGATCATGCCTTCCCGCCCGACGACGGACGTTTCGGCCGTCCGACCATCTTTCAGCACGACCAAAAGCGAGAACATGCCCGATAGCGGGAAGTGAACGGCCGTGATTTCCTGGCCCTCCTTTTCAACAACATCGCCTTGGGCATACCCGACGACCGACGACCTCTCCCTTACAGACTCGAGGTCCCGTAGCGGAAGAAGGGCCAAGAGCTTGTTGCGAAGAGGATCATCCACTTGCGCACCTATCGCCCCATCGGTCGGGCCGGTCCGCAGGGGGTAAATCAACGCTCCGAGGGCGTTACCACGGAAGGGGTACGTGACGACAAAGTCGGATGAGGTCGATCCGTTCCTCACAATTCTTACGTTGCCGTGCAGGGGTCCCGGCAATCGTTCGTGCGCTCTGGATACCTAAACGGGAGCTTGGTGGATGATAGTTGAGGTCCGTTTGGGGTCATTCGCGTCGATTTGGCCGCGTCACCACCACGTCCGGTCTGGCCCCGGCTGCTGACGTGCCCGGCGCCATCGCGATCTTCGCCCTCGGGCCATGAGCGGCTCCAAATAAGTCCTTTGCTAAACCTGCGCTTCCGCTTTCGCATCCCCGCCATTTCGACCCAGACGCGGCTCCGTTCCCGCCAAAAGCCTTTGAACGTTGGCGCGATGGCGGATGATCACGTAAAAGCCGCCTCCGATAACCAGCAACCGATACGGCAATGGGTGCTCGACCGCGCAGACGAGAACGATTGCCGTCAACGCCGCGAGCATCGAGCTCAAGGAAACGATCCGGGTCATAGCCAGCACACCGCCAAAGACGGCTGCAGCCCCCAATCCCACGGGCCACGACATCGCCAGCAACACACCGAGCCCGGTCGCAGCAGACTTGCCGCCGGTGAAGTTCAGCCAGATCGATCGGCTATGTCCCAACAGCACGGCAATTCCAGCCAGACAAACAGCCCATGGCACCCAGATTTGCAGATCAGACGCTGTCGGCGGCGGGGATAGTTCTGCATAAAGCCAAGGACAGAACCAACGCGCGGCGATGATGGCACTCACGCCCTTCAGCACATCGCCCACGAGCACGAACAAGGCAGGCCATTTACCGAGGGTCCGCAAGACATTCGTTGCCCCGGTGGACTTGGAGCCATGATCTCGAATGTCGATGCCCCTGAGCAGTTTCCCCACCAGATAGCCCGTGGGGGCTGACCCGAGGAGATAGGCGATCACCAACCCAACCGCGCCCGCTGTCCAAAAAGCCATTGGTTTTATGTCCAGTTTCCCGAACGCTGTTTTATCTCCGACTTCGCGTGACCGCTATGGGTCTTGGCTGCGCGAAAACGCCAAGACGCTTGAGCCCGTAGGATGGGTAGAGCGAAGCGAAACCCATCAAGCTTCATCTAGATGCTGCGTTCGCCCATTGGGGTGATGAGTTTCGCAAGGGCTCAATCCATCCTACGAGATTCGGGTCGAGCCCACCGGTCATCGACTAGCCCATTGCATTGTCCGGTATGGCCCAAGCGGACGTTAGTCTTATTCGATCACCTCGTCCGCAAACGCCAGCAGACCGGGCGGGATTTCGAGGTTCAGCGTCTTTGCGACCTTGAGGTTGATCACGAACTCAAATCTGGTGGGCTGCCAAATCGGCAGGTCGGCCGGCTTGTCCCCCTTCAGAATGCGGCCGACATAGATCCCGCCTTGTCGAAAGGCGTCGGTCAGACTGTTGCCGTAGCTCATCAAGCCGCCGGCGTCAGCAAAATCGCGCCACGGGTACATTGTGGGTATGGCGCTAAGCGCCGCTAGATCAACGACACGACGACGTTCAAGATTGAAGAGGCGGTCGGAGGTTACAAGCAGCGCGTTTGCTCGACGTTCGACCGATGTCGCAAACGCCTGTTCGAGCTCGGGGAGGTTTCGCGCCTCCAGAACAAGCAGTTGCAGTCCCGAGGAAGATGCGGCTGATCGCAGGCCTGTTACATCCGCATTTGGATTGTCCGGATTGACCAGCACCCCCACCAAAGACGCGTGGGGTAGTAGAGCATGCAGCAATTCGAACCGCTTCGGCTCCAGCGCGCTCACCTGGAACGCAACCCCAGTGGCATTACCGGCCGGGCGATTGATGGAGGCAGCCAGGCCCATAGCGACTGGATCGAGGCCCACCACGAACACGATAGGGATTTCCGAGGTCGTCGCTTTGGCGGCCAATGCCCCGCCATTGTCGGCGGTAAAGATGAGAGCGACGCGCTTACGAACCAAGTCGGCTGCGGCGTCTCGCAGTTCTTCATTGGCGTTGGGCCAACGTCCCGCGATGGAAACGTTCTGGCCTTCAACAAATCCCATTTGCTTGAGGCCGCGGCGAAACGCCTCTCCGAACGTCTCCGACCCGGGGCTCGGGCGATTGAGAGAGCCGATCACCGGCATTGCCAATTTCTGCGCCTGAGCGGGCAATGGCAAAGTCATTGCCGCAGCGCCAAAGGCCGTAATGAATTCGCGCCGTTTCATGCGTGCGACCTCGGAAAGCGCCTTGGACCAACTGAAGGCAGAGGTGCCAACGATAGAGGTCCAAGAACGGAAATCGCAGATTCGAGAATCTCTACCGCTTCACTGGTTCAGTTACTGGTTTTCCCTTCTCAACCACGAAGACGTTGAATGTTTTTGCAGGAACGCTTCCCTTGTTGTTTGCTTCGTGAACGACGCCGGGTTCATTGTGATAGGATTGTCCCGCCGTATAGGTCTTGGCCTCACTGCCCTCTTTTCGACCGATGACCTCGCCTTCGAGCACGGTCGTGTATTCGTCGCCGGGATGGGTATGGAGGCCGGTGCCAGAGCCAGGCGGCCACTCGACGATCAGGGAGATAACTTCCTTGTCCGATTGCCCCGTCAGCGGCTCCTTCTGCAATGGAGTCACTTTCAGCTTTGGAGGCTCTTGTGCGAGAGCGACAGGATTCACCACGACGATTGTGACCAGCGCAATCGACGCCAAAATATGAGCGAGCTTCATTGAGATCTCCCCCAGAATAATAAAAAGATAAACGCCTGTTTCAGCATAAGCGCGGCTAGATTATTCGCCGCGGTGCTTATTGCCAAGGCCGTTGGAGACAAGCTTTGTGGCAGCCAGCTCGTAGGATGGGTAGAGCGAAGCGAAACCCATCAAGCTTCATCCTCACAAATCGGATCGAGCTCATCTCGATTCTGCCTCCGCCAAATTGAGCGATGGGTTTGGCAAGAGCTCATCCCGTCCTATCCGGCCAGCTGTTCGAACAGTGCGTGGACGAGGAATGCTACTATTGGAAGCACCACGATCCCCGTTAAAAAACGTTGCTTCAGATATTGCCGCTGTTGATCGTCTCTTGGCAGCGCTCGCCGTCATTCCGGGGCGCGCGAAGCGCGAGCCCGGAATCCGTCGTGCGGCAAGCAAGGTGGAGAAGTGGATTCGGGCTCACGCCCCCGAAACGATGGTCTTACTTCTTGTCGCCCATGTGGTGAGGCGTCGAGGTGCTGGGTCCGCCGGTGTAATGATGACCGCCCGATGAGGACTTCGTCGAGGCGCCGGTGGTCTCCTTCTTGCTGCCCATGTGATGCGGGACTTCGGTCTTCGGCCCGCCGCTGTAGTGATGGCCATTCTTCTCTTTGTCCGTGGTTTGAGCCACCGCAGGAACGGCCAGCAGGGAAACGATGCCAATGGCGGCGACGAATTTCTTGGTGATCATGTTCGGTGCTCCGGATTGCGGGAGCTTTCATGGTAGGCCTCCGCGGCGCATCGGCTTTGAGCAAGGTCAAGGAATGAGCTTCGTAGCTCTGTCGCCGCAGTTTGAGAGCGGTTGATCTGCGTCAACAAGGGTAGCAGCGGTGCTCCTATGCTCTATAAATCATAGGAGCGCGCCAATGTCAGTGCAGGACCATTCCGGGTATCGAGCGCCCCCGCAGGAGGGCATGTCCGTCAAAGCAAAGGCCAGCCTGGTCCTGATCGGATTTCTGGCCATCGCCGCTGCGCTCCTGTTCACCGAGCACAGGGCTCACGTGCTCGGGCTCCTGATTTGGCTCCCGCTTCTCGCCTGTCCGCTGATGCATCTCTTCATGCACGGCGGACATGCTCACCATCACGGCAGCGGCCGGCCGAACGATTCGAGGAGCGCGTGATGCACGACGCCGCGCCCACCTACGGCCTCTGGAGCCTCGTCATCGTCAACTCGGCGGTGTTCATCCTGTTCGCCTACAGCTTCTTCAAGCCGCAGACCTCCCGCGACTGGCGCTCCTTCGGCGCCTTCAGCGCGTTTCTGGTGGCGCTGTTCGTCGAAATGTACGGCTTCCCGCTCACCATCTACTTTCTGTCGGGCTGGCTGCAGTCGCACTACCCGAATGTCGATTGGTTCTCGCATGATGCCGGCCACCTGCTCGAGATGATGTTCGGTTGGAAGACGAATCCGCACGCCGGACCCTTCCACATTCTCAGTTTCATCTTCATCGGCGCCGGGTTCGTCCTGATCTCCGCCGCCTGGAAAGTGCTCTACGACGCGCAGCAGACCCGCAGCTTAGCCACCACCGGCCCCTACAACTACGTCCGGCACCCGCAATATGTCGGCTTCGTGCTGGTGATGTTCGGCTTCCTGTTGCAGTGGCCAACGCTTCTGACGCTGGCGATGTTTCCGGTGCTGACCGTCATGTATGTGAAGCTTGCCAGAGACGAGGAGCACGAGGCCCGGGCCCAGTTCGGCGAGACCTATGCGCGGTACGCTGCGCAGGTGCCGGCGTTCTTTCCCCATCTCAACCGGCAATCCGGTCAGGGCTCTTCCGGCGGCTATCGTCACGGCTGACCCTCGCGCGAGGAGATGCCCGCGAACGGCACTGGCTTGAAAGGACGTCGATGGGCGTGCCAGTCTTCACCGCGAAAGCGCTGACCAAGACCTACGTCTCGGGCGAGGTGGTGGTGCATGCCCTCAACGACGTGGATCTCGAAATCGCCGAGAAGGAGGTGGTCGTGCTGCTCGGCCCCTCCGGAAGCGGCAAGACGACTTTGCTCAACATCATGGGCGGCCTCGACCGACCGACCGGCGGCAGGCTGTTCTTCCGCGACCTTGACCTGACGGATCTCGAGGATCGCGAGCTGACGAAGTATCGCCGCGACCATGTCGGCTTCGTCTTCCAGTTCTACAATCTGGTGCCGAGCCTCACCGCGTATGAAAACGTTGCGCTGGTCACCGAGGTTGCGAGGAACCCGATGCGGCCAGCCGACGCGCTGGCTCTCGTCGGGCTCGAGGAGCGGATGCATCACTTCCCTGCCCAGCTATCCGGCGGCGAGCAGCAGCGCGTCGCCATTGCCCGCGCGGTCGCGAAACGACCGGCGGTCCTGCTGTGCGACGAGCCGACCGGGGCGCTGGATTCGAAAACCGGCATCCGCGTCATCGAAGCGCTGCTCGGGGTCAACCGGCAGCTCGGCACCACCACGGTCATCATCACCCACAATGCCAGCATCCAGGAGGTCGCCGACCGGGTGCTGTTCTTCGCCGACGGTCGGATCTCCCGGATCCAGAAGAACGCGAGCCGGCGGCAAGCCGCCGAGCTCACCTGGTGACGACATGACAGCGCTCGACATCAAATTGTTTCGCGACGTCAGGCGGCTCTGGGCTCAGGTGCTCGCCGTCGCCTTGGTCGTTGGAGGCGGCGTTGCGACGCTGGTGCTTGCGGTCGGCTCCCATCGTTCCCTGGAAGAGACCCGGATCGCCTATTACGAACGCTATGGCTTCGCCGACGTGTTCGCGCAAGCGAAGCGCGCGCCCAAGGCGCTCGCCGCCAGGATCGGCGAGATCCCCGGTGTCGCCGTCGTCGACACCCGCATCGCCAAGCTGGCGCTGCTGGATATTCCCGGCTTCTCCGAGCCCGCCAGCGCCCAGTTCGTCTCGCTGCCCGATAACGGCGAGCCGCACCTCAATCGACTCTACATGCGTTCCGGACGTCTTCCTGAGGCCGGACGGACCGAAGAGGTCGTCGTGAACGAGCCGTTTGCACGGGCTCACGGCTTCTCCGAGGGGGCGCGGTTCTCGGCCATCCTGAACGGCAAGAAGCGCGAGCTCGTCATCGTCGGCACCGCGCTGTCCCCCGAGTTCGTCTACACCGTCGGGCCGGGCGATCTGATGCCGGATGACCGTCGCTACGCGATCGTCTGGATGTCGGAGAAGGCGCTCGCCGGCGTCTACGATCTCGACGGCGCTTTTTCGGCGGTCTCGGTGAAGCTGCAGCCCGGCACCTCGGAGCGCGAGGTGATCTCGCGGCTCGACACCTTGCTCGACCCCTATGGCGGGCAGGCTGCTCATGGCCGCAAGGACCAGATCTCGCACGCCTGGCTCGATCATGAGCTCGACATGCTCAACAACATGAGCCGCACGCTGCCGCCGATCTTCCTGCTGGTCGCCGCATTCCTGGTCAATCTCACTCTGACCCGGCTGGTCGCGCTCGAGCGCGAGCAGATCGGTCTGCTGAAGGCGCTCGGCTATGCCGACAGCAGCATCGTGCTGCACTATTTCAAGTTCGTGGCGCTGATCGTCGTGATCGGAATCCTCCTGGGCGGCGTCGCCGGCACCTGGCTCGGCTTGCGCATCACCGCGCTGTTCGGCGACTTCTTCCACTTCCCGTTCCTGGTGTTCGCAAAGGCGCCGGACCTCCATGTCACTGCGGGCGCGCTCAGCGCGGCTGCCGCCGCGATCGGCGCGTTCCGCGCGCTACGCGGGGTGGTGAAGCTGCCTCCTGCCGTCGCCATGCAACCGCCGGCCCCGCCGGTCTATCGGCGGCTGCTGCCGGCGCGCATCCAGCTCGAGCAGATCCTGTCACAGCCGACGCTGATGATGATCCGCAACATTGCCCGGCATCCGGTGCGGGCCTTCTTCACCGCGCTCGGCATGGCGCTGGCGACTGCGATCCTTGTGGTCTCGCTGTTCACGCGGGACAGCATGGAGCACCTGACCGACGTGACCTATTTCCTCGCCGACCGGCAGGACGTAACCGTCGGCTTTGCCGAGAAGCGGATCGCGAATGTCGTGGAGCAGGTGAACCGGCTACCAGGCGTTCTTGCCGCCGAGCCGTTCCGCGAGGTGCCGGTCCGGATTCGCCACGGCAACGTCGAACGCCGCATCGTCATCAGCGGCCGGCCGGCCGACGCCGACCTCCGGCGTATCATCGACGTCGAGCTTCGGCCGGTCGTGCTCCCGGAGACGGGCCTCGCCATCTCCGGCATGCTCGCCCACATCCTCGGCGTCGGGCCCGGCGATAGTGTCGAGATCGATCTGCTGGAGGGAGCCCGGCGAACCGTCACGGTGCCGGTCGTCGCCACCGTCGAGGACTATTTCGGCATCAGGGGCATGATGGAGATCGCGGCACTGCGCAAGCTGATGCGCGAGCCGCCCGTCGTGACCAGCGTCAATCTCAGCCTCGACGAGACCCGGACGGAGGACTTCTACGCCGCCGTGAAGTCCATGCCGACGGTCGGCGGCGTGGCGCTGCAGCGCGTCTCGCTGGCGAACTTCCGCAAGACCGTGGCGCTGCTCGTCACCACGATGGCGAGCATCTACACCGGCCTCGCCGCCGTGATCGCCTTCGGCGTGGTCTACAACAACGCCCGCATCTCGCTGTCCGAACGCGCGCGCGAGCTGGCCAGCCTGCGCGTGCTCGGCTTCACGCGCGTCGAGGTGCTGCGCATCCTGCTGCTGGAGCTCGCCATCCTCACCCTGATCGCCCAGCCGCCGGGATGGGTGATGGGCTACGCCCTCGCTTGGGTCATGAAGACGAACCTGGCCGGCGAACTGATGCGCGTGCGTCTCGTCGTCGAACATTCGACCTACGTCATCGCCACCTCGGTCGTGGTGTTGGCGGCCGCCGCCTCCGCAGTCGTTATCCGCGAACGCATCGACAAACTGGACCTCGTCGCGGTCCTCAAAACGCGAGACTAGCCATGCCGGCAAAGTGGACCAAACGTATCATCGGTGCTGCGGTCCTGGCAGCGGTCGCGGGAGGCCTGGCCTGGTTCGCCTGGCCCCGCCCGGTTCTGGTGGATCTTGCGACCGTCTCGAAAGGGCCGATCGAAGTCACGGCGGATGACGACGGAAAAACCCATGTCCGCCATGTTTACACGGTCTCGGCGCCCATCGCGGGAAAGGTCTTGAGGATTTCGCATCCGCTCGGCGAGCAGGGACCTTCGCTTCACGTCGGCGACGAGGTCGTCGCCAATCAGACCGTCATCGCCCTGATGCAGCCGACGCTTCCGGGTTTCATCGACGTGCGCTCGCGGGATCAGCTCCAAGCCGAAGTCTTGGCCGCGGATGCGGCGATCCAGCAGCAGGAGGCAGAGGTGAAGCGGATCGAAGCCGCGCTGGACTTTTCAAGGACCGAATTCCAGCGGGCGCAGGCACTGTCGCGGACACAGACCATCTCCGCCCAGGCCTTCGACAAGGCGAAGTTCGAGGTCGCCACCAATGAGGCCGCCCTGGCCAGCGCCAAGGCCCAGGTCGACATGCGTCGCGCGGTGCGGACCAGCCTGGCGGCGCGGCTGATGGACCCGGCCAATGCCACGCCGTCGGCGGAGCCGGTCTGCTGCGTCCGGGTGCTCGCGCCGGCAAGCGGACGGGTGCTGAAGGTCATCCAGGACAGCGAGGCGACGGTCCTACCCGGGACGCCGCTGGTCGATATCGGCAACCCGCTCGATCTCGAAGTCGTGGCCGACCTGCTCTCAACCGACGCGGTCCAGATCAAGGTCGGCGCGCCGGTCCGCATCGACGGCTGGGGCGGGAAGCCGATTAAGGGCAAGGTGGTCCGGGTAGACCCAGCCGGCTTCCTGAAAGTCTCGGCGCTGGGCATCGAGGAGCAGCGAGTCCGCGTGACCATCGATTTCAGCGACCCGCCTGAGGCGTGGGCCTCACTCGGACATGATTATCGGGTCATCGTCCACGTCACCACCTGGAGTACTCAGGATGCTTTGACCGTGCCGGTGAGCGCCTTGTTCCGGAAAGGCGATCAGTGGGCCGTTTTTGCCGACGAGAACGATCGTGCAAAAACGACTCTCGTTCAGATCGGCCACCGCAACAGCCGCATGGCCGAGATTCGACTAGGCCTGACCGCTGGGGACCGCGTCGTGCTGCACCCGAGCGACCGGATCACCGATGGAGCGAGGATCGCGCAAAGAGGTCCGGAATAGATACAGGACTGCAAGCACGGGTTCGATGATGCCATCATGCCCCTGTTTTGCCCGACGGGTCAAACGAATTTCGTAAAATCGAAAAAGCGCAATCCAAACAAGACCCCGGCTACTGTGCATGGGGTTGTTTTTCGATAATTTTGTTTTCGGGCCCCAAACGTCCCCGGACCGACCAATCTCGCTACGCTTGAAACGGGCCCGCCCCGCCTCAGCTATCCACCTTCAGCGCGGCAATGAAAGCTTCCTGCGGGATGTCGACCTTGCCGAACTGCCGCATCTTCTTCTTGCCTTCCTTCTGCTTCTCCAGAAGCTTGCGCTTACGCGTGATGTCGCCGCCGTAGCACTTTGCGGTGACGTCCTTGCGCAGCGCGCGGACGGTCTCGCGCGCGATCACCTTGCCGCCGATCGCCGCCTGGATCGGGATCTGGAACATGTGCGGCGGGATCAGCTCCTTCATCTTCTCGACCATGGCGCGGCCGCGCCCTTCGGCGCGGGTGCGATGCACCAGCATAGAGAGCGCATCGACCGGCTCGGCATTGACCAGGATCTGCATCTTGACGAGATCGGCCGGCTTGTAGTCGGTGAGGTGATAGTCGAACGAGGCGTAGCCCTTGGAGACCGACTTCAGGCGGTCGTAGAAATCGAACACGACCTCGTTGAGCGGCAGATCGTATTTCACCATGGCGCGGGAGCCGACGTAAGTGAGCTCCTTCTGCGAGCCACGGCGGTCCTGGCACAGTTTTAAGACGCTGCCGAGATATTCGTCCGGAGTGAGGATCGTCGCCTCGATCCAGGGCTCGTCGATCTCGGCGATCTTGACCACGTCGGGCATGTCGACGGGATTGTGGATCTCAAGCTCGGTGCCGTCGGTGAGCTTCATCTTGTAGATGACGCTCGGCGCGGTCGCGATCAGGTTGAGGTCGAATTCGCGCGACAGCCGCTCCTGGATGATCTCGAGGTGCAACAGGCCGAGGAAGCCGCAGCGGAAGCCGAAGCCGAGTGCGGCCGAGGTCTCCATCTCGAAGGAGAAGCTGGCATCGTTCAGCCGCAGCTTGCCCATCGCGGCGCGCAGCGTCTCGAAGTCGTCGGCATCGACCGGGAACAGGCCGCAGAACACCACCGGGATCGCCGGCTTGAAGCCCGGCAGCATGTCGGCGACCGGCTTCCTGTCGTCGGTGATGGTGTCGCCGACGCGGGTGTCGGCGACCTCCTTGATCGCGGCGGTGATGAAGCCGATCTCGCCGGGGCCGAGCTCGTCGACCTGCTGCATCTTCGGCGTGAAGAAGCCGACGCGCTCGACGTCATAGGCCGCGCCCGTGCCCATCATGCGGACGCGCTGGCCCTTCTTCATGGTGCCGTCGACGATCCGCACCAGCACGACGACGCCGAGATAGACGTCATACCAGCTGTCGACCAGTAGCGCCTTCAACGTCGCGTCGCGATCGCCCTTTGGTGGCGGCAGGCGGGTGACGATCGCCTCCAGCACGTCGGGGACGCCGAGGCCGGTCTTGGCCGAGATCATCACCGCGTCGGAGGCGTCGATGCCGATGACGTCCTCGATCTGCTGCTTGATCTTCTCGGGCTCGGCGGCGGGCAGGTCGACCTTGTTCAGGACCGGGACGATCTCGTGATTGTTGTCGAGCGCCTGGTAGACGTTGGCGAGCGTCTGCGCTTCGACGCCCTGGCTGGCGTCGACCACCAAGAGGGAACCCTCGCAGGCCGCCAGCGACCGCGAGACCTCGTAGGCGAAGTCGACATGGCCGGGCGTGTCCATCAGGTTGAAGATGTAATCCTTGCCGTCCTTGGCGCGGTAGGCGAGGCGCACCGTCTGCGCCTTGATGGTGATACCGCGCTCGCGCTCGATGTCCATGGAATCGAGCACCTGCTCCTTGCCCGCCATCTCGCGGTCGGACAGGCCGCCGGTCATCTGGATCAGGCGGTCGGCCAGCGTCGATTTGCCATGGTCGATATGGGCGACGATGGAGAAATTGCGGATGTTGGAAATGGGGACGGTCGTCATGGGCGCGGGATACCACTCACATCCCCGTGCGGCAACCATTCACTTGACCTCCGCGGCAGCAGGGGGCGACGCGCTCGGCAGCCCTGTGCTCGGCTGAACCGCTCGGATGGGGCAATATTTCGGTTTCGGCATCGGGGCGGTGTCGCAGGCCGCCCCCGTTCTAGCGGCTGCGGTCGTTCCCGAGCTCCGCGGCCATCGATTTCAGGGGCGCGCTCTGTTATTCCTCCAGCTTTCTGTCATGGAAGCGGGCCATGTATTGGAAGAAGATTCTTTCTGCCTTGTTGTTTGCCGCATGTTTCGCCTTCCCGGCCGCCGCTGAAAAGCGCGTCGCCCTCGTCATCGGCAACTCCGCTTACCGGAGCGTGCCGCGGCTGGAGAACCCGGCGAACGACGCGCAGCTGGTGGCCGATACGTTGCAGCGGCTCGGCTTCACTCTGGTCGGCGGGGGTGCCCAGATCGAGCTGGACAAGGCGGGCTTCGACAACGCGGTCCAGCGCTTCGGCAATCAATTGATCGGCGCCGACGTCGCCTTGTTTTACTACGCCGGGCACGGCATCCAGGTTCGCGGGGCGAACTATCTCGTGCCGATCACGGCGAATCCGACGCGCGAAACCGACGTGGATTTCCAGATGGTCGATGCCGCACTGGTGCTTCGCCAGATGGATGGAGCAGGAACCAAGCTGAACATCGTCATCCTCGATGCTTGCAGGAACAATCCGTTTGGCGGGCGTGGGCTGCGTGGCTCCGACGGCGGCCTGGCGCAGATCCGCGCTCCGGAGGGAACGCTGCTCTCCTACGCCACCCAGCCTGGAAACGTCGCGCTCGACGGCGCCGACGGGCATAGTCCCTACACGCGGGCGCTGGTCGAAACGATGCAGCGACCCGGGCTCGACGTGCTGCAGACGTTCAATCAGGTGGGGCTCATCGTCAAGCGTGCGACCGGCAGCGCCCAGCAGCCCTGGGTTTCCACCTCGCCGATCGACGGCTCATTCTACTTTTCGGGCGCAGCGGCAGGGCAGGTGGCGGCAGTCGACGTGCCGGCGACGGTCACAGCGCCCACCTCAAACCTTCCGTCTTCCGCTCCGGTGACGAGGACGCAGTCGGATTTCCTGTTTCCGGATTCCGATAGCCGGCTGCTTGCCGATGCCGATCTGAGGACGCTGAGCAAGGATGAGCTGCGCCTTGCGCGCAACGAGATCTTTGCACGGCGAGGGCGCTACTTCAGCGCGCCAGATCTGACGGCAAGGTTCAGCAAGTTCGCCTGGTACGTACCCCGGACCTGGGACCCTCAGCTCAGCGCCGTCGAGAAGGCAAATGTCGCCTTGATCGAACGCTATGAATCCGGCGGCCCGTCTCAGAGCGGCTTCATCTTTCCCGATTCCGATCGACGTCTGCTCACGTCCGCTGATCTGCGTGGGCTTTCGAACGACGAACTCCGTATCGCGCGCAACGAGATCTTTGCGCGACGCGGACGATATTTCGAAGCGGCAGATCTCAAGGCCCGCTTTGAGCGCTTCTCATGGTATTCGCCCAATACATGGAATCCCAAGCTCAATTCGATCGAGGAGGCGAATGTCGCGCTGCTCGATCAGGCCGGCAAGCGCCGATGATCGCGCTGCGGGCAGCACACGTCGTTGTCATTCTCGTGCTTGCCTCTGCCTCGGCGAAGGCCCAGACCAGAGCCGAGCTTCTCGATCGGCTGGTTCGCGCCTATCCCGAAGCTCTGTCCGGTCACGACGGCAAGCAAATTGTCTGGCGCGATGGCACCGCAATGCCGGTCGACGACGGCATCGACGACAAGTCGTTTGATCAGCGCCTGCGCGATGCCTCGATCATCGACCAGCTCCGTTTGTCCTATCCGGTTGGCGTTTCCGCAGCCCCGGGAGTGAACGCCGATCCCGGACGGTTCAGGAACGAAGCGTTCTTCAGGAAGATGTATGGCGACTGCCATGCCGGCGCAGTCCAGCGCAATCTCGTCACCATCGTCTGGCTGCCGCGATCATGGGGCAAGGCGATTAAGGTAACGCGGATCAACGGCGTCGCCGATCGGCTCAGGGAGGTGTCGGCGGAAATCGACAAGCTCGAGCCGGCGCTGAAGGCTGCCGCCTTTCCGATTGCCGGCGTGCTGTCGTGTCGGCCCGTCGCCGACACAGGCAAGATGAGCATGCATGGCTATGCCGCCGCGATCGACCTGAACCTGCGATATTCCGATTACTGGCTTTGGTCCGGCCGGGGAAAGTCGATTCCGTACAAGAACAGGATGCCGCAAGAGATCGTCGACATCTTCGAACGTCATGGCTTCATCTGGGGCGGCAAATGGTATCACTACGACACCATGCACTTTGAATATCGCCCGGAACTGCTGGCCCGGTGAACGCGACGATTTTCCGGGCGGAGCGGGCGTTCGTTCACGCCAAGCTGATTTCACTCGCGCGCAAAACGCGCTACCCAAGCGCCCCATGTCAACCACATCCCTCCCGACCGCCAGGGCGCGTCAGAAAACCCGGGTGAGTTACCATCGCTTCCGGGCCTGGCTGGTCGCCTGCGCGATCCGTCCCGAGGCCCGTCTGTGGCTGGTGATCCAGCTCGCCATCCTGCATGCGGTGCTCTGGACCTTCATCCTGATCAATCTCAAGGCGGCGCAGGACGTTCACATGGACGTCGCAGAAGCCTATGGCTGGGGCCAGAAATTCCTCTGGGGTTATGGCAAGCATCCGCCGCTGTCGGGCTGGATCGCCGGTCTCTGGTTCAAGCTGTTCCCGGCGGCGGACTGGGCGACCTATGCGCTAGCGATGGCGACCGTCAGTGCCGGCATGGTGATCTGCTGGCTGGTTGCGTTGCGCGTGGTCGACGCGCGGCGTGCGTTCCTGGTCGTGGTGATGATCGCGCTCTACCCGATCTTCAATTTCAAGGGTTTCAAGTACAACCCGGATCTGCTCCAGCTCGTCACGCTGCCGCTGCTCGTGCTCGCTTATCTCAACGCCTTCGCGAAGCGGAGCTGGCCATCCGGAGTCTTGCTCGGGCTGGCCGGCGCGCTGGCGCTCATGACCAAATATTGGGTGCTGACCATGATCGGCGCCATCGGCCTTGCCGCGCTGATCCATCCCGAGCGGTTGCGCTTCCTGTCGTCGCCGGCGCCATGGGTTGCGATCGCGACGATGGTGGTGGCGATGATCCCACATATCGTCTGGCTGGCGGATGCGCATTTCGTGCCGCTGACCTATGCCGGCGACACCTACAGCCTCCAGGACAGCAGCCAGGTGCATCAGCTCGTCGCCGGCTACTTCCTGCATAATTTCGCGTTGCTGGCCCTGCCGGTCGCGCTCGCAGCGCTCGCCATGGCGCTGGTGCCGCCGTGGCTCACGCTGCTCATGCGCGCGCCCTTGCGCATCATCACGCGAGCCTGGGCGCGCGGGACCAATCCGAGCGTCAACCTCTCGCAGGCGCTGAACGTCTGGATCATCCAGATCATCGTCGCGTTCGGCCCGCCGCTCGGCGCGCTGGTGTTCAGCATCTACATGAAGACCGATTGGGGCATCTCGCTGTTCTTCCTGGTGCCCTTGGCGCTGGTCGCGATCCCTGCATTGCGAGTGCAGAGCTCGGTGCTGTTCAACATCGCCGCGATCTGGCTCGTGCTCAGCGTCGCCACGCTCGCCGCCTCGCCCTGGATCGCCGCACGCGAGATGGCGGCCAATGCCGGCAACACGGCGACCTATGGCGCGCGCTCGGAGCTGGCGCGCGAGCTGACGCAGGAATGGCACGCGCGCTTTGCCTCGCGCTGGGCGGTCGTCGCCGGGACGATGGAGACGATTCAGCCGATGGTGTTCTACAGCCCCGATCACCCCAGCCCGTTCACGCCGAACGAAGCCTGGGCGTCCGGGCTGACCTCGCTCGAGGACGTCAGGACCTACGGCTTCATCGGCGTGTTCGATCCGACCGACGAACGTCTGCCCAAGTTCGAGAAGTGGGTCTCAGAGGTCGCGCCGAACGCCGAGCGCATGGTGATGACCACGCGTCGCTTCACCCACGGCAAGGCCGGTCCGGCGATGAGCTGGAACATCTACATCGTGCCGCCGGGGAAGTGAGCTCTCTTTACCTCTCCCCGCTTGCGGGGAGAGGTCGGATCGCTCTTGCGATCCGGGGGAGGGGGTACAAGTCTCACAACGATCTCATGCGCGGAGGGAGGCCCCTCACCCCAATCCTCTCCCCGTAAGAACGGGGCGAGGGAGCGCAACACGGCGCGTGCGAGAGAAGGGCCTAAACCCCTTCCTCGTTGAACTTGCTTTCAACCAGCTCGGTGATCGCAGTGAGTGCCGCTTCGGCTTCGTCGCCGGCAGCCGCGACCGTGATGGTCGTGCCGGGACCCGCGGCCAGCATCATCAGGCCCATGATCGAGGTGCCGCCGACGGTCTCGCCGCCGCGCGTCACCCACACTTGCGCGTTGAAGCGCTCGACCGCCTGGACGAACTTCGCCGAGGCGCGGGCGTGCAGGCCGCGCTTGTTGATGATCAGAAGCTCTTTGGAGATCGCCCCCGCGGGCACGCCCGTTGCGGCTTGCGGCGCGTCGTCGCTCATTTGCCGGCGAGCACGCGGCTGGCGATGGTGACGTATTTGCGGCCGGCTTCCTGGGCCATCGCGATCGCGTCGGGCAGCGGACGCTCCTCGCGCACCTTGGCGAGCTTCACCAGCATGGGCAGGTTGATGCCCGCGAGCACTTCGACCTTGGGCCGGCTCATGCAGGATATTGCGAGGTTCGACGGCGTGCCGCCGAACATGTCGGTAAGGATCGCGACGCCGTCGCCGGAATCGACGCGGTTAACCGCCTCGATGATGTCGCTTCGGCAGAGATCGGAATCATCTTCGGCACCGATCGTGATCGCTTCGATTTGCTTTTGTGGGCCCATGACATGCTCAAGCGCTGCCTTGAATTCGTCGGCAAGGCGCCCGTGGGTCACAAGTACTAGACCAATCATCGGAAAACTCCTCGCGGGCGCTTTTGGTGCGCCGCACGAACGCGCCACTTTGACCATCCAGAGCCCCTGCGCAAGAGGGGATGTTGCGTATCTCCCTGAATCTAGACGGATGGATGAGGGGAGCTGCGCCGGTCTATTCGGTCGCGATAGTGGGGTTCATATGGTTACCATTTCCCTTCAAACAATCGGCTGAGGGCTTAACGGAAGATGAACTCTTGGTAGTGGTCAAGGCCGCAACAACCAATGGGAGGGGCGAATAGCCGCGGCTAACAGGGATTCGCGGTATTTCGACACCAGAAATGCTGGTTTTCAGCGATTCTGTCGCAGGCAGGCGCTCGGCATCCGCCGCGTCCAGATCGACCACGAGGCCGACCGTCGCATGCTCCACGAAGTCGCAGCGGCGGATTCCCAAGCCCCGGATCTCGATCAGGCCAGCCAATACCGGAGCGGGGCGGACTTCAATTTCATGGCCGACTGTCGCCAGATGGACACGGTCATCTCCGACCAGAACGGCCCTTTCGACCAGGCCCGACCGGCCGGCCATGATCAAATCGAAGGCAAGGCGCGACTTGCCGGAGCCCGAGGGACCGCGGATCAGCACGGCAAAATTTCCGACCTTGACGGCGGAGGCGTGCACGCTGGGGCCGCCGTCGCTCATAGCGCCGGCAGCCTCACCACGAAGCGCGCGCCCGTGACCGTCGGCGCGCCGTCGGCATCGAGCGGGCCTGCGCGGTTCTCGGCCCAGATGCGCCCGCCATGGGCATCGACGATCTGCTTGGAGATCGACAATCCGAGGCCGGAGTTCTGGCCAAAGCCCTGATGCGGACGGTCGGTGTAGAAGCGCTCGAAGATGCGCTCCAGCGCGTCGTCGCGGATGCCGGGGCCCTCGTCGTCGACCACGATCTCGATCTCGCCGCGCACGCGGCGGCAGGCGAGGCGCACCTTGCTGCCGGCTTCCGAGAACGATTGCGCGTTGGACAGCAGGTTGGAGACGACCTGTCCGAGCCGCGAATCGTGGCCGGTCACGGCGAACGTGTCGGTCGGGCCGCGGCCCTCGAAGCGGGTCTCGACCGCGACGTCGTGGCCGAGCTTGGTCTCGTTGGCGACGGACGCAAGCGTCGTCAGCAGGCGGCGCAAGTCGACCGGGATCGCATCCTGGCGCTGCAATTCGGCATCGAGGCGGCTGGCGTCCGAGATGTCCGAGATCAGACGGTCGAGCCGCTTGACGTCATGCTCGATCACCTCGAGCAGACGTGCGCGGCTGGTCTCGTTGCGCGCCAGCGGCAGCGTCTCGACCGCCGAGCGCAGCGAGGTCAGCGGGTTCTTCAGTTCATGGGCGACGTCGGCGGCGAACATCTCGATCGCCTCGATGCGGCTGTAGAGCGCGCTGGTCATGTCGCGCAGCGCGCCGGAGAGGTGGCCGATCTCGTCGCGGCGGCGGGTGAAATCGGGGATCTCGATGCGGGCCTTGATGCGGCGGCGGACGCGCTCGGCGCTGTCGGCGAGCCGGCGCACCGGACCTGCGATCGTGCTGGCAAGCAGCAGCGACAGCATGATCATGACCGTTGCGGCAACACCGCCGACCTTCAGGATGGCGAGGCGCTCGGCGGTGACCATCTGGTCGATGTCGTCGCCCTGGGTCGACAGCATCAAGGCGCCGTGGATGGCACGCGAGCGCAGCACGGGGACCGCGACCGAGACGATCACCTCGCCGCGCGCATTGACCCGCACCATCGAGCGCTTCTGGCCCTGGAGTGCGTCACCCACCTCCGCGTAGCCATTGCCATTCTCGGGCCCGAGCTCGCGGTAGAGCGGCAGGTCGCCGCGGTTCAGCCAGGTCCGCACCGCGACCATGCCGCGCTCGACGATGCCGGGCTTCTCCGCCGGTGGCGGCAGGTTGTAGCGCAGTACGTTTTCGAGATTGCGACTGTCGACCAGCAGGCTGCCGTTCGGATCGTAGATGCGCGCGCGCGTCTTGGTCGGCGAGATCAGCGTGCGCAGCACCGGCGCCACGCGCTCCGGATTGATCGGGAAGTCCAGCGGCGAATATTCGTCCGAGCCGCCATAGGTCTCGCCCGGCTTCAGATCGAGCAGCCGGTCGGGATCGATGGTGATGGCATTGGTCTGCACGGTCGCAGAGGCCGCGATGGCGCCGGCGATGATCTCGGCCTGCACCAGGAGGCTCTGCGCCCGCGCGTCGATCAGGCCGGCGCGGAATTGCGATAGATAGAGGATGCTGGCGACCAGCGCGACGAGGCCGGCGAGGTTGAGCGAGACGATGCGGCGGGTCAGGCTCGAGAAGGACAGCGCGAAGAAGAACTGGCCGGCGCGCTTCAACCAGTTCAGCGGCCGCCAACCCTGCGGCTTGTCTTCGGCAACGTGCGCCGGAACGCCGTGGGATGCGACATCCTCGGCGCTCTGGTTTGGATCAGGCTGCGTTCGGTCAAGCAATGCTTACGCCCGCGTTAGGACAGCTCGTTGAGAAGGTCCCCGCATCCTAGAGCGATCCCGGTCCCGATGGAATCAGAACCGGCGATGCTCTCGTCTTTGGTGAAGCTGCCTGCCGCCTCAGGCTTCCTTGAAGCGGTAGCCGACGCCGTAGAGCGTCTCGATCATCTCGAACTCGTTGTCGACCACCTTGAACTTCTTGCGGAGTCGCTTGATGTGGCTGTCGATGGTGCGGTCGTCGACATAGACCTGGTCGTCGTAGGCCGCATCCATCAGCGCGTTGCGGCTCTTCACCACGCCGGGCCGGGTCGCCAGCGCCTGGAGGATCAGGAATTCGGTGACGGTCAGCGTCACCGGCTCGTTCTTCCAGGTGCAGGTATGCCGTTCCGGATCCATGCGCAAAAGGCCGCGGTCGAGCGCCTTGGCGTCGTTCTCCTTCGGCGCGACGGTCGGGTCCTTCGGCGCCGAGCGGCGCAGCACCGCCTTGACGCGCTCGACCAAAAGGCGCTGCGAGAACGGTTTGCGAATGAAGTCGTCGGCGCCCATCTTGAGGCCGAACAGCTCGTCGATCTCTTCGTCCTTGGAGGTCAGGAAGATCACCGGCAGATCGGATTTCTGCCGGAGACGACGCAGCGTCTCCATGCCGTCCATGCGCGGCATCTTGATGTCGAGGATGGCGAGATCGGGCTGGGTGGTGCGAAAACCGTCAAGCGCGGAGGCACCGTCGGTGTAGGTCATGATGCGGTAGCCTTCGGCTTCCAGCGCGATCGAGACGGATGTGAGAATGTTGCGGTCGTCGTCGACCAAAGCGATTGTGGGCATGAGCCTCTGCTTTCTGCTTTCCGTTTGGGTCGTGGCTTGAAACGGCGAGCAATCCAGTGATGCGCCGCATACAATGGGTGCCGAACTCGGCATACGAACCTTGTCACCGAGCAATGCAAGCTAGGCTGAAGTGTGACCAAGTTCCACGAAACGCGGCAGATCCGCCGCGTCTCGACCCATAACCTGGCCCCGTTTACCCGAAAAAAGGCCTCCCTTGCAACCTCCTGACCCCGAGAAAGCCGATGCAACCGACCCCGGATTTCGACCCCGCGAAACTCGCCAAATCGCTGCTGCGACGGTCGCGGCAGGGGGCGCTGGCAACCCTGATGGCCGGTAGCGGCGATCCCTATTGTTCCCTGGTCAATCTGGCGAGCCATCCCGATGGCTCGCCGATCCTGCTGATCTCGCGCCTCGCCGTGCATACCCGGAACATCCGCGCGGACAGCCGGATCTCGCTGATGCTGGACGAGCGCGTGGCCGGCGATCCCCTGGAAGGGGCCCGGATCATGCTGTCCGGCCGGGCGGAACAGGCCGGCACCGACAAGGAGTTGCTCCAGCGACGGTATCTCAATGCCCATCCGTCGGCGGAGGGCTTTGTTTCGTTTAAGGATTTCTCCTTCTTGCGGATCCGGCCCACGGGAACCCATCTGGTCGCCGGCTTCGGCCGGATCGTCGACCTCAAGCCCGAGCAGTTCCTCACGGACCTCACCGGCGCCGAGGATCTGCTGGCGGCGGAACAGGGCGCCGTCGAGCACATGAATGCCGACCATCGCGACGCCATGAACCTCTATGCCACAAGGCTCCTCGGCGCCGCCAAGGGCGACTGGCGCTGCACCGGCTGCGATCCGGAAGGCCTCGATATGCAAATGGAGCAGACCGCGCTGCGGCTGGACTTCCCGGAGCGGGTGACGGATGGCACGGCACTGCGCAAGATGCTGGTCCGCCTCGCTGGTGAGGCGCGCAAGAAGATGGACCAGGGCGCAACGCTTTGAACGTCGCCGCTCATCGCTGCGACCCAAGACCGTGATCGGTCCGACGGCGGCAGCGAGAGTGTTCATGGCAAGATGGAATCGAGTGGCGCTGATCGCAGGTCTCGCGCTCGCGGCGAGCGCATCGCTGTCCACGGCTGCCCTTGCCCAGAAGGGCAATCTCGCGGCGCAGGGCGCCAGGGTCAACGCGCTTATGAGTGCCGGCAAGTATTCGGAGGCGCTCCCGCTCGCGCAGGCGATGGTTGCGAGCCTCGAGAAGAGCGACAACGGCCGCGAGCTCGCCGCTGCGCTCAACAATCTCGGTCAGGTCCATGCCGGCCAGGGGAGCGACGATCTGGCCGAGCCGCTCTACAAGCGCGCGATCGCATTGATGGAAAAGTCGCTCGGCCTCGACACTCCATTGGTCGCGGCCGAACTGACCAATCTCGCCGCGCTATATCAGCGGCAGGGTCGCTTCGCCGAGGCCGAGCCGCTGTTCAAGCGCGCGCTCGCCGTGCGCGAAAAGAGCTTGCCGCGTGAGCATCCCGATGTCGGCCAGGCCCTCAACAATCTGGCCACGCTCTATGTCAAGCAGGAGCAGTTTGCCGACGCCGAGCCGCTGTTCCAGCGGGCGCTTGCGGTCTACCAGAAAGCCGCCGGGCCCGAGCATCCCGCGGTTGCGACAGTCCTGAACAACATCGGTCAGGTCGATCGCGACCTCAATCGCGATGCTGATGCCGAAGCGCCGATCAAGCGTTCGCTCGCGATCCGCGAGAAGGTGTGGGGGCCGGAGCATCCCGACGTCGCCCGCTCGCTGAACAATCTCGCGGGTCTCTATCAGCACCAGCAGCGCTATGCCGAGGCCGAGCCGCTGTATCGCCGCGCGCTGGCGATCCGCGAGCGCGCATTCGGCGCCGATCACCCTGACGTCGCAATCTCGACCAGCAATTTCGCCTATTTCCTCCAGATGTCCGGGCGGACTGCCGACGCCTTGCCGCTCGCAGAAAAGACGCTCGCCAACAATCGTGCGCAGTTGCGCGTCGTGTTGCCGATCCTGTTTTCCGCGCGGCAGCAGCATCTCCTGCCGGACGACAAGGCACTGGACGAGGCGCTCGCGGCGATCCAGCGCGGCACGCAATCCTCTGCCGCCTCCGCCGTGAACAAGCTCGCGGTGCGGTTGGCCGCCGGCAGCGATCGGCTCGCCGAGCTCGTGCGCAAAGATCAGGATCTCGCGGCCGAGTCCGACGCGCTCGACAAGGCGATCATCGCTGCGGTGTCGAAGCCTTCCGCTCAACGCGACCGCGCGGCCGAACAGCGCAGCCGCGCGCGGATTGCGGCAATCGCGAGCGAGCGCAGCGGATTGCAGAAGACCCTCGCCGTCGAGTTTCCCGACTATTCTTCACTCTCCAACCCGCTGCCGCTGGCGGTGAAGGACATCCAGGCATTGCTGTCGGTCGACGAGTCGATGGTGCTCTATTCTGTCGTCGACAAGCAAAGCTACGTCATCGCGATTACCCGCGAGGGCGTCGACTGGAAGGAGATCCCGCTCGGCGCTGATACGCTGGCGCAGAAAGTGTCCGCCTTCCGCCGGGGATTGGACGTCGGCAAGGCGCACGATGCCTCCGGCAAAGTCGGGTTGTTCGACCTTGCGCTCGCGAACGAGCTCTATGTCGCGCTGCTCGGTCCGAGGCGCTGACGAAAGACAAACGCAATTTGCTGGTCGTGCCGTCGGCGGCGCTGACCGCGTTGCCGTTTCATCTGCTGGTCACGGAGAAGCCGCAAGCGGCGATCCCGGACAGGCTCGAAGGCTATCGCAGCGCCGCCTGGCTGTTGCGGCGCCAGGCCGTCTCGGTGCTGCCGTCGGTGATCAGCCTGAAATCGCTGCGCGCTTTTGCGCGCAGGGATCAAGGCATCAAGCCGATGACCGGCTTCGGCGATCCCGTGTTCAACCCTGCGCTGGAGGGGCCGGCCGAGCATCGTGCCCCAAGCGGCAAGGTGGCGGCGCGCAGCATTGCGACCATCGCCTATACCGACTTCTGGCGTGGTGCCGGCGTCGATCGTGCGCGGCTGGCGCAGGCGCTGCCGCAACTGCCGGATACTGCGGACGAGCTGAACGCGGTGGCGAGGGATGTCGGCGCGACCGATGCCGACATCCATCTCGGTCGCGACGCCAGCGAAACGACGCTCAAGCGTGCAGCGCTTGCTCAATATGGCATCATCTACTTTGCCACCCACGGCCTCGTCGCGGGAGACATCAAGGGAGTGGGTGAGCCCTCGCTTGCACTCTCCATTCCCGATCAGCCATCGGAGCTCGACGACGGCCTGCTCACCGCGAGCGAAGTGGCCCAGCTCAAGCTCAATGCGGATTGGGTTGTGCTGTCGGCCTGCAACACCATCGCGGGCGACAAGCCGGGCGCCGAAGCCCTGTCGGGATTGGCGCGCTCGTTCTTTTATGCCGGTGCCCGCGCGCTCCTGGTCTCGCATTGGGCGGTGGATTCGGAAGCTGCCACGCGCTTGACCACCTCGACGTTCGAGCTGCTCAAGAACGAACCGAAGATCGGTCGCGCCGAAGCCTTGCGCCGCGCGATGTTAAGCTATCTCGATGACGCCTCGTCACCGCGCAACGCCTACCCTGCGATGTGGGGGCCGTTCGCACTCATCGGCGAAGGTGAGGTACGATAGGAAGCCACGTCGGGCATTGTGCGTCGCAATAACCTCAAGTAACGCGCAAATGCGCATTTGGTTGCGCGATCATTCGAAGTTTTTGAATGCGCCTGCTCAGAGCTGACATGCGCGACGTTTGGCGCGGTCTTTGAATAAACCAAATCCTACGGGATCAGCTTGGCAACGCCAGCGTTCATCAGTATTAGGTCGCCCAACTTAGGTCGCCCAACCGAGGCTAAATGGCCTATATTCACGGTGACCGCGATGGCGCCAAAGTTTGGTCGCGCTAAGTGTCGCGGGTTCTAGGAGGATTTTTTCGTGCAAGAGACGGGCGTGCGCAACGGTGCCTTCGGCGCCGACAAATTCGGCTTAAAGAATCTCAAGCAGGTTCACTGGAACCTCGGTGCGCCACAACTCTATCAATACTCGCTCTCAGCAGGCGAGGCGGTGCTGTCCGCCGACGGTGCGCTCTGCGCCGACACCGGCGAGTTCACCGGCCGCAGCCCGAAGGACAAGTTCACGGTGCGTGATGCCACCACCGACAAGAAGATGTGGTGGGCCGGCAACCAGTCGATCACCGCGGAGCAGTTCGAGACGCTCCATCAGGATTTCCTCAAGCACGCCGAAGGCAAGACGCTGTTCGCGCAGGATCTCTATGGCGGCGCCGATCCGGCCTACCGGATCAAGACGCGCGTCTTCACCGAGCTCGCCTGGCACTCGCTGTTCATCCGCACGCTGCTGATCCGCCCCGAGGCCGTCGAGCTGTCGAGCTTCACGCCGGAGCTCACCATCATCGACATGCCGAGCTTCCGCGCCGATCCGAAGCGCCATGGCGTGCGCTCGGAGAACGTCGTCGCGATTGATTTCGCCCGCAAGATCGTCCTGATCGGCGGCTCCTACTACGCCGGCGAGATGAAGAAGTCGGTGTTCACCACGCTGAACTACTATCTGCCCGAGCGCGGCGTGATGCCGATGCACTGCTCGGCCAATGTCGGCGCCAACGACGACACCGCGATCTTCTTCGGGCTATCAGGCACCGGCAAGACCACGCTGTCGGCCGATCCCAACCGCACCCTGATCGGTGACGACGAGCACGGCTGGGGCCCGAACGGCGTGTTCAATTTCGAAGGCGGCTGCTATGCCAAGTGCATCAAGCTGTCGAAGGAAGCCGAGCCCGAGATCTTTGCTGCATCGACGCGCTTCGGCGCGGTGCTCGAGAATTGCGTGCTGGACAAGGACACCCGCGTCGTCGATTTCGACGACGGCTCCAAGACCGAGAACACGCGCTCGGCGTACCCGCTCGACTTCATCCCGAACGCATCGCGCACCGGCCGCGCGCCGCAGCCGAAGAACGTGGTGATGCTTGCCGCCGACGCCTTCGGCGTGCTGCCGCCGATCGCAAAGCTCTCGCCGGCGCAGGCGATGTATCACTTCCTGTCCGGCTACACCGCCAAGGTCGCCGGCACCGAGCGCGGTCTCGGCAACGAGCCGCAACCGGAATTCTCGACCTGCTTCGGCTCGCCCTTCCTGCCGCTCGACCCTAGCGTCTACGGCAATATGCTGCGCGAGCTCATCGCCCGGCACAATGTCGACTGCTGGCTGGTCAACACCGGCTGGACCGGCGGCAAGTATGGTGTCGGCTCCCGCATGCCGATCAAGGTGACGCGCGCGCTGCTCACCGCTGCGCTCGACGGCTCGCTTCGCAACGTCGAATTCCGCACCGACAAATATTTCGGCTTCGCGGTCCCGACCGCCCTGCCGGGCGTGCCGGCTGAGATCCTCAACCCGGTCAACACTTGGAAGGACAAGGACGAGTTCGACAAGACCGCGCGTGCGCTGGTCGGCATGTTCCAGAAGAACTTCGCCAAGTTCGAAGCCCAGGTCGACGCTGAAGTGCGCGCCGCCGCGCCGGACGTGAAGCTAGCGGCGGAGTAGGATCGCAGCGCTTGGAATGCAAAAGGGCGGCCGCAAGGCCGCCCTTTTTGTTTTCCGCGATATCTCTCCACCGCCATTGCGAGCGCAGCGAAGCAATTCAGAATCCTTCCGCGGAGGCAGTCTGGATTGCTTCGCTTCGCTCGCAATGACGAGCCTGCGGGAGCAGCTCACGCCTTGAAATACGCGATCTGCGTCGTGGTCGCGAGCAGTCGTCCGTTCGGTGACCACAGCTCGCCGTTCTGGTCGCCATAGCTCTTGTGGAAGATCTTCGCATCGGCCGTCGCCAGCACGCGCGTGATGTCTTCAGCCGCCAGCTCTTCGGCATCGGTGTGGAAATACGTCGTCAGCGACACCGTGCCGAATGGCACCAGTTCGCGCCGCGCATGGAAGATGCGGCCGAAGAAGGCGTCCGACATCGACATCAGCGACAGCATGTCGAGCTTGCGCGGCGTGCGGTCGCTGATCCAGATCTTCGAATAGGTGCTGGCGGGCTCGGTTTGCGGCGGGCCGATCCGCATCTCGCCCTCGACGAAGCGGAATTCATACTGGTTGGCCCAGGACGCCGCGATCTTCGGGAATGGCAGCGTCTGTTCGAACGGCTTGGCGTCCGGGCACTTCGCCACCCCGTGCTCCCAGGACGGCCGACGCTCGGCGAATACGGCGGTGGCGAGCGTTGCGACCTCGCCGCCGCCTTGGCTGATCTCGACGCTCCAATGCTGGCTGGAGCGGTTGGCCTTCACCAGCCGTAAATCGAGATCGAACGGCCCCTTCGCGATCGGTGCGCAGTAATTGACGGTGAGCGCGAGCGGATCGCCGGCACGTTCGGGATGATCAATCAGCGCGCGCAAAATGGTCGCGGCGGTGGCGCCGCCGAACGGACCGACAAAGGCCCAGTAATCGTCGCTGGTGTGCCCCTGCCAGCTGGAGTCACCGGCGGTGATGCGGGTGGCGTCGTCGAAAGGATGCGGGAGCTTGGCGTGCATTGTGTTCCTCGGTGTCTCCCCGACGGTCATTGCGAGCGCAGCGAAGCAGTCCAGACTGTCCCCGCGGAAAGAATCTGGATTGCTTCGCTGCGCTCGCAATGACGGTGTTTGAAGCTAGGGTGTCCGTATCACTGACGCCAGCTTGGGGATGACGACAATCATATCATCATCCGCCTTGCAAGGTGCAATAACCTCGCAGGTAAGGCCGATTTCACGCTGCGGAAAATCAGCCTGCGACGTCGCGCAGATCTGGCAGCAGCGGCGTGGTCGGATTGACCGGCACGTTCCAGATCTCCTCGGCGTATTCGCGGATGGTGCGGTCGGACGAGAACCACGCCATGCGCGCGACGTTGAGGATGGACGCGCGCGTCCAGGCCGGCGCCACCTGCCAGCGCGCATCGATCGCGCGCTGCGCCTCGTAATAGGAATCGAAATCGGCGCTGACCATGTAATGGTCGAGATGGCGCAGCGCATGCGCGATGGATTCGAAGCGGCCGGGATCGCCGTTTGAGAATTCGCCGGTCCCGATCGCATTGATGGCACGCTGGAGCTTCGGCGAATTGCGGATGACGTCGGATGCATCCAGACCCTGCTTGCGCCGGATCATCACGTCGCCGGCTTCCAGTCCGAAGATCGCGATGTTCTCGGCGCCGACATGGTCGCGGATCTCGATATTGGCGCCGTCGAGCGTGCCGATGGTGATGGCGCCGTTCAGCGCCAGCTTCATGTTGCCGGTGCCGGAAGCTTCCATGCCGGCGGTCGAGATCTGCTCGGACAGGTCGGCTGCGGGAATGATCACTTCGGCCAGGCTGACATTGTAGTCGGGCAGGAAGGCGACCTTGAGCTTGCCGCCGATCGCAGGATCGTTGTTGACGGCCTCGGCGACGTCGTTGATCAGCTTGATGATCAGCTTGGCGTAGCGATAGCTCGCCGCCGCCTTGCCCGCGAAAATCTTCACCCGCGGCACCCAATTGCCGTTGGGATCGTCCTTGATCGCCTGGTACAGCGCGACGGTCTCGATGACGTTGAGGAGCTGGCGCTTATACTCGTGGATGCGCTTGATCTGCACGTCGAACAGTGCGCTCGGGTCGACCTTGATGCCGAGCCGCTCGCCGATCAGCCGCGCCAGCGCCGCCTTGTTGGCGTGCTTGACGGCGCGGAATTTCTTCTGGAATTCGACGTCGCTGGCGCGGGCTTCGATCAGGCTGAGCTGGGTGGGATCGTCGAGCACGGCATCGCCGCAGGTCTCGCGCAACAGATCGGTCAGCTTCGGGTTCGCCAGCATCAGCCAGCGGCGGAAGGTGATGCCGTTGGTCTTGTTGGTGATGCGGCCGGGATAGAGATGGTTGAGATCGTGGAACACGGTCTCGCGCATCAGGTCGGAATGCATCGCCGAGACGCCGTTGATGCGGTGCGAGCCAACGAAGGCGAGCTGGCCCATGCGCACGCGGCGGCCGCTCCTCTCGTCGATCAGCGAGACCGAAGCGCGGAAGTCGATGTCGCCGGGGCAGCGCGCCTCCGCGAGCGCCAGATGCTGCACGTTGATGCGGTAGATGATCTCCAGATGCCGCGGCAACAGCCGCTCGAACAGCTCGACCGGCCAGGTCTCGAGCGCTTCGGGCAGCAGCGTGTGATTGGTGTAGGAGAGTGTGGCGACCGTGATCTTCCAGGCCTCGTCCCAGCGGAAATTGTGCAGGTCGACAAGGATGCGCATCAGTTCGGTGACGGCGAGGCTCGGATGCGTATCGTTGAGCTGCACCGCGACCTTGCCGGCGAGGCTGCGGAGCTGGCCGTCGGAGGCGAGATGCCGTTTCACCAGATCCTGGAGCGAGGCGGAGACGAAGAAATATTCCTGGCGCAGCCGCAGCTCGCGGCCCGCCGGGCTCTCGTCGTTCGGATAGAGGAATTTGCAGATCGCTTCCGCGCGCGCCTGCTCGGCGCTGGCGCTGACATAGTCGCCCTTGTTGAAGGCATCCAGCCTGAGCGGATCGGGCGAGCGCGCCGACCACAGGCGGAGCGCATTGACGTGCTGGCCGCGCCAGCCGACGATCGGCGTGTCATAGGCGATCGCCTGCACGGTCTCGCCCGGGTGCCAGATGGCGCGGTCACGGCCCTTGTCGTCGACATGCTCGACGCCGCCGCCGAAATTCACGTCGTAGATGACCTCCGGCCGCTGCAATTCCCAGGGGTTGCCGAAGCTCAGCCATTCGTCCGGATATTCCTGCTGCCAGCCCTGATTGATGATCTGGCGGAACAGGCCGTAATCGTAGCGGATGCCATAGCCGATCGCGGGGATCGACAGCGTCGCCATGCTTTCCATGAAGCAGGCGGCGAGCCGCCCCAAGCCGCCATTGCCGAGCGCCGCGTCCGGCTCGCATTTGCGCAGCTCTGGCAGAGACACGCCGAGATCGCCGAGCGCGAGCTCGAAGATCTTCAGGAGTCCCATGTTGTTGAGCGCGTCGGTGAAGAGGCGGCCGATCAGGAATTCGAGCGAGAGATAATAGACGCGCTTGCGCCCGGCGTCGTAGCTGCGCTTCTCCGCCGTGAGCCAGCGATGCACGATGCGGTCGCGCAGCGCGAGCGCCGCGGCCTGGTACCAATCGTGCCTGGTCGCCATGCCCGCGTCCTTGCCGATGGCAAGGCGCAGCTTCGCCAGGATCGCACCCTTGATCTCAGCCAGCGCGAGCTCGTCGATGGGCTGGCCGGGGGCGGGATAATTTGGCTGGAACGATTGATCTTGCAAGGTCGTCACTTCCTGGTCGAACGAACACCACTCACCCTACGCGTCATGCCCCTGCACCGGAACCATCGCTGGCGCGGTCGTGCACTGCGTTGATGCAAATTTATGCAAGGAACGGGCCGATTTGGGAACCCGGACCAGCACGGAGAAACACGGATTTGCTGCTACAATGGCGGCCAATTCAGCCATCACTGTGGAGGAGACCCATGAGACCTCTGATGAGACTGCTGATCGAAATCGCCACTGCGACCCTGCTCATTGTCTGCATCAGCGTCTCCACCGCCGCCTCCGCCGCCAGCAAAATGGGCCGCAGCGCCGACGGCCTCAGCTGCGCCGTCTCGCTCCCGCAAAACGCAACGCCAGCAGCCCGCTGTGCCGCCATCAAGCGCCAATGCGGCGGCAAGTTTTATGCGAGTGCGTGCGGAGACAGGCTGATGTCGGCGGTGAATTGAGGGCGTTGGGGCGAGGCGAGTCTGCTTCCGCGCGTCGTCCTGGCGAAAGCCAGGACCCATTACCCCAACTGCTAGATGAGGCCCGCCCGGTCATTCCAATCCGGATTTTCCTGCTCGATCAACTTGATCTTCCAGTCGCGCTTCCAGAACTTCAGTTGCTTCTCGCGTGCGATCGCTTCTTGCGGTGTCGCAAGGGCCTCGACATGGACGAGCCGGACTACCTTGCATCTGTGCACGAACTTGGAGCCTCGCCCCGAGCGACGCAACTCAAACCGCGCGCGTACGTCGTTGGTGACGCCGACGTAAATCGTACCGTGATGACGACTTGCGAGGATATAGACGTAGCTGCCTGTGCTCATGGCTCCAGCTCGCAAAGACAACGCCGACCGGGGTAATGGGTCCTGGCTTTCGCCAGGACGACGTTCTCAACAAGAGCGCCGGAGCATCGGAACAAATTAAGAACACTTTAGCAAGTCTTTGATATATCATTGTGATTCGGCATCTCGCCGACACAATATCTAGCGTCCTTCAGACTTCGCGAGGACTACATGTCCACCATTGCCTTCGATCAATTTGCCCTCACCCGGATCGCCGATTTCGCGCGGTCGCTGTCGCGACTGCATCGGGCGGCGCGGCGTCAGAGGATCGATGACGACCAGTTCGACCGCGAGTTCAACGCGGTGTGCCAGTCGATCTGGGGTTACACCATCGACGACATCAGCGATGAGCTGTTTTCGACTGACGACCATCTGTTCCTCGATACGCTGGACGAAGCGCAAGCGCGCATCTTCGCGGCCGCGCAGGGTTATGACCTCGTCGACGATCAGGGCATGCTGACCGATTGGTGGGGCTTTTGCTGGATGATCCTGGCCGAGAAGCGCGGCCTCCTGACGCCGGAAAACCGTGCCGCTGCGCGCGCGGCGATCGAGGAGAAATATCTGGCGGCGCCGAACGTGATCGGGGTGATCATTGGGAGGTAGCGCAACAATCTCCGTCATTGCTTCGTCGCATCAGCGCAAAATTGCTTTGCAATTTTGTCGCGAGCTCCTCGCAATGACGGCTTTGTTGTAGGCGGGCGCGACTAATCCAATCCCGCCCGCTTCGCCGGCTTCTGCGTCTTCGGCACGGTCACGTCGGGCAACGCCTCGCGCACGATCTCCGCGGCTGGCGCATCCGCCGCCACGGTCTCGGCGCGCACCGGGGCCACCTTCATCTCGCCGAGCCGCGCGCGGACCTGCGCGGTGAGGCCGGGATAGGAGGCAACCGGAGTGAAGTCCGCAGCTTGGTCGTTGCCGACACGGATGCCGGTATAGGCAACGAGGCCGTCGGCGGTCGCAATCACGTCGCCGGCCTTCAGCGATGAATCCAGCGCGAGGTCGACCGGGGCGAGGCCAACTGGCTCGCGCCCGTTGCAGGTGCAGTCGGCGCGCAGCGCCTTGCGATAGGCGAACGCGTTCTCACTGTCGGCGTAGCGCTCGCCGGTCTGCGACGCGGCGCCCTCGATCGAGGAGCCGAAATAGACTTTCGTCGCGCTGGCAGGGCAGAACGCCTGACACATCTGCGCCGGCGAGACGAGCCCGCGCATCAGCGGAAAATATTTGCCGTCGCAGCTGCGCACGCAGAAGGCCGGACCGGAGCCGCCGGCCGCCGCCGAACGGGTCGGCGGCGCATATTGCGGGGTTGCGGCATTCTGCTGGCCGGTGAAGGGATCGGTGTAGGAGCTCGCCTGCTGCGGCACCTCGCGCTGCGGGCGCTGCTGCTGCAGGCCGCCGAAGAAGAAGTCGAACAGGCCTTCGGCCGAAACCGGAGCCGGGGCCGCGAGCAGCGGTGCTGCAAGGCTGGCGGCCACAAGCATCGCGCGACGCCGGCGGCGCGCATGGGACGAGATTGTACGCAACGCTCACTCCACGGACGCTACTGAACCTGGCCGAGACCAGCGAGGTCTTGGCACATGATTCACCATAATGCGGGATGGTAAATGAGCAGTTGAGCGGAGGCGGTTTCAAGTCGAGGCCGTGACCTCTTTGAGGCCGGGCACAGCTTCCGACAGATCGTTGCTTCCGGGCCACGCCCGAGCGTAACGGCCAGGGCTGTTTCGCGGCCTCAAGCCTTCAAGAATTCCGACGCCTTGTAGAGCGAGCGGAACGGCAGGCCGGCCGCGCCGAAGGTGTCGGTGGCGCCTTCCTCGCGGTCGACCATGGTCAGCACCAGCACCACATTGGCGCCGGTCTCGCGCACGGATTCCACCGCCTTCATCGCCGAGCCGCCAGTGGTGGTGACATCCTCGACGATCACGACGCGCTTGCCCGCCAAGGTCTCGCCCTTGGGCAAGCCCTCGATCGCGAGCTTGGCGCCGTGCTCCTTCGGTTTCTTGCGCACGAAGAACGCCGCGATCGGATGGCCCTTGATCCAGGAGATCTGCGCCAGCGCGCCGGCGAGCGGCACCGCGCCCATCTCGAGCCCGCCGATGAAATCGAGCTTGTCGTCTTTCAGCGCCTCGTAAGTGAGCTCGGCGAGCAGCGTCGCGCCCTCGGGGTCGAGCATGGTCGGCTTGAGGTTGAAGTAGAAATCGCTCTTGCGGCCCGACGCGAGCGTCACCTCGCCGCGGCCAAAGGAGCGCCGGCGGATGATTTCGAACAGGCGGGCGCGGGAGGCTGATTTCGACACGACGGTCCCTCGAACAGCGTTTTTGAAGGAGGCGGAATTTATCCGCGACCGCCGCGACATTCCAGAGGGGGCGTCTCCCGTCAACAGGGATCGGCCATCACGGCCCGCCGGTTGTGGGGGTGCAACCTTCTGGAGTAGGTGAGGGCCGAACCTGTCAGGGGGAAGGGAAGCAAGGCATGACCATCGAACTGCACACCTGGAACACACCGAACGGCCGCAAGATCTCGGTCGCGCTGGAGGAGATGGGGCTGCCCTACAAGGTGATCCCGGTGAACATTACCAAGGGCGAGCAGATGGCCCCGGAGTTCCTCAAGCTTTCCCCCAATAACAAGATCCCCGCGATCGTCGATCCCGAGGGTCCCGACGGCAAGCCCGTCAGCATCTTCGAATCCGGCGCGATCCTGCTCTATCTCGGCGAAAAGACCGGAAAATTCCTGCCGAAATCGCTTGCCGCGCGCATCCCCGTCTACGAATGGCTGATGTGGCAGATGGGCGGCTTCGGCCCGATGCCCGGCCAGGTGCATCATTTCATCGCGCTCGAGAACGAACAGGACCGCGCCTATGGCCTGAAGCGCTTCATGGCGGAGACGCGCCGGCTCTATGGCGTGCTCGACCGCCGGCTGGAGGGCCGCGACTTCGTCGCCGGCGAGCTCTCGGTTGCCGATTTCGCCATCCTGGGCTGGGCCTGGCGCCACCCGCGCCACAAGGTCGATCTCGCCGACTTCCCCAACGTCAAGCGCTGGTACGATGCGCTGATGGCGCGGCCCGCGGTAAAGCGGGGGATGGAGGCGAAGCTGGATTGAGGTTGCTCTTTAGAACAGGAGATCCCTCGCCCAATAGGCCAACCGTTCTGCCGCATTATCCTGCCGATTCTTTTGTTGCCTAAGCAACTAATTTGTGCGAACCGTTTCCTGGACAAGGACGACGGCGGAGGAACCGCCGCGTCCGATCTCGGAGGAAACAATGCGCGGCCGGACTGGTGCCGTCGGCAAGTGCCGACGCATGCCTGGACACGAGGAGAGTGGACAGCCGGCGCGCGGCCTGTCAGGGCTCGGTGCCGCCGGTCACCGCGCCGAGATTTTCGTGCAGCCGGCGGAGCAGGTCGATCAGCACCTCGCGCTCGTCCTTGCTAAGGCAGGACAACAGGCGCCGCTCGCGTTCGAGCGCGGCGACGATGACCTTGTCGTGGGTGGCGCGGCCCTTCGCCGTGAGCGAGATCGAATGGGTGCGGCCATCGTTCGGGTCGGTGCGGATCGACACCAGCCCGCGCTTTTCGAGCCCGGCGAGCGTCCGACTCACCGGCCCCTTGTCGAAGCCGATGACGTGGCAGATGCGCGAGGCCGGGATGCCGGGCTCGATCGCCAGCAGCGACATGATCCGCCATTCCGTGACGTTGACGCCAAACTGGCGCTGATAGAACGCGGTCGCGCTGTTCGAGAGCTTGTTGGCGATGAAGGTGACGAACGCCGGGACGTAACGATCGAGATCGAGCGTCGGGCCCGCATCGTTGGGCGCAGGCTTTTGGCGGACTCTGGTCGAAGACGGCGGCATGTCGGGCTTCTGGCTCGCGGCGGGCCGAGAGACCTAAGGGCATGCGCCGCCCTTTCACAAGATCAAAATGAGGGAGGTCTTCCATGACCGCATCCGGCTCCTCCGTATCAGCTGGCGTCGCCGCCGTCCCGCATCTCGACGTCGATCCCTTCGCGATGGATTTTTTCGCCGATCCCTATCCCACGCATGAATTGCTGCGGGAGGCAGGCCCGGTCGTCTATCTCGACAAATGGAACGTGTACGGCGTGGCGCGCTATGCCGAGGTCCATGCCGTGCTGAACGATCCCGCCACGTTCTGCTCCAGCCGTGGCGTCGGCCTCAGTGATTTCAAGAAGGAGACGCCGTGGCGGCCGCCGAGCCTGATCCTGGAGGCCGATCCGCCCGCGCACACCCGCACCCGCGCCGTGCTGTCGAAAGTGCTGTCGCCGACCGTGATGAAGCAGGTGCGCGACCGCTTTGTCGCGGCGGCCGAGGCGCGGGTCGATGCGCTGCTGGAGAAGCGCAGCTTCGATGCGATCGCGGATCTTGCCGAGGCCTATCCGCTCTCGATCTTTCCGGATGCGCTCGGGCTGAAGCCGGAGGGACGCGAGCATCTGATTCCCTATGCGAGCGTGGTGTTCAACGCCTTCGGCCCGCCCAACCAGTTGCGCCAGGAGGCGATCGAACGCTCGGCGCCGCACCAGGCCTATGTCGCCGAGCAGTGCCAGCGCGAGAATCTGGCGCCCGGCGGATTCGGCGCCTGCATCCACGCCCGCGTCGACGACGGCGAGATCTCCGCGACCGAAGCGCCGCTCTTGGTGCGCTCGCTGCTGTCGGCCGGCCTCGACACTACGGTCAACGGCATCGGCGCCGCAGTCTATTGCCTCGCGCGCTTCCCGGATCAATGGCAGCGCCTGCGCGAGGATCTCTCGCTCGCGCGCGCCGCTTTCGAGGAGGCCGTGCGCTTCGAAAGCCCGGTGCAGACCTTCTTCCGCACCACGACGCGGGAAGTCGAGCTCTCCGGCGCGAAGATCGGCGAGGGTGAGAAAGTGCTGATGTTCCTCGCCGCCGCCAACCGCGATCCGCGGCGTTGGGACAAGCCCGACAGCTACGACATCACCCGCCGCACCTCCGGCCATGTCGGCTTCGGCTCCGGCATCCATATGTGCGTCGGCCAGCTCGTCGCCCGCCTCGAAGGCGAGGTGATGCTGATGGCGCTGGCCCGACGCATCGCGAAGATCGAGATCACGGGCGATCCAAAACGCCGCTTCAACAACACGCTGCGCGGGCTCGATAGCCTGCCTGTCACCATCACCCCGGCCTGACGAGGAGTTTTATGCCCGCCATCACCTTCATCCATCCGGACGGCAAGTTCGACCGCGTCGAGACCGGCGATGGCGAGAGCGCCATGCAGGCCGCGACCCGCCACGGCCTCGACGGCATTCTGGCCGAATGCGGCGGCAACGCCATGTGTGCGACCTGTCACGTCTATGTCGACGAGAGCTGGCTGACGCGCCTGCCTGATATGGCGGACGACGAGGATGCGCTGCTCGATGGCACCGCGAGCGAGAGGCTGCCGAACAGCCGGCTGTCCTGTCAGATCCACGTCACGCCCGCGCTCGACGGGCTCGTCGTGAAGCTGCCGGAGCGGCAGGTCTGAAGCTTGAATCGCGCCGGCAACGATCGGCGCGGCAACACATCCAACAGGGGAGGGAAACAATGAAGCATCTGAAGTGGGCGCTCGCACTGGCTGCGAGCCTGGTGACCGGCGCGGCAAGCGCCGAGATATCCGACAATGTCGTGCGCATCGGCGTGCTCAACGACATCTCCGGCATCTTCCAGGACACCAACGGCATGGGCTCGGTCGAGGCCGCGCGCATGGCGGCGGAAGACTTCAACGGCGGCGGCAAAGGCATCAAGGTCGAGATCGTCTATGCCGATCACCAGAACAAGGCCGATGTCGGCAGCGCCATCGCGCGCAAATGGCTCGATGTCGAAGGCGTCGACGCTATTGTCGACGTGCCGAACTCGGCCGTCGGGCTCTCCATCAACACGCTCTTGCGCGACAGCCGCATGACGTTCCTGGCGTCCTCGACCGCAAGCTCCGATCTCACCGGCAAGGCCTGCTCGCCCAACACTATCCAGTGGGTCAACGACACCTGGGCGACTGGTAACACCACGGCAGCGGCGATGGTGTCGCGCGGCGGCAAGGAGTGGTATTTCCTCACGGTCGATTTCGCGCTGGGCAAGGGCATCGAGTCGGAAGCGCAGAAATACATCGGTGCGCATGGCGGCAAGGTGATCGGCTCATCCAAGCATCCGCTCGGCACCTCCGATTTTGCGTCCTTCCTGTTGCAGGCGCAAAGCTCGAAAGCGCAGGTGATCGGCCTTGCCAATGCCGGTGGCGACACCATCAACGCTGTGAAGCAGGCCGCCGAGTTCGGCATCCAGCAGAGCGGCCAGAAGCTGGTCGCCTTCCTGCTCTTCATCAACGACGTTCACGGCATGGGCATCAAGGTCGCGCAAGGGCTCCAGCTCATGGAAGCTTTTTACTGGGACATGAACGATGACACCCGCGCGTTTGCAAAACGCTTCGCGGCGCGTCCGGGCATGAACGGCAAGATGCCGAGCGGCAACCAGGCCGGCGTCTACGCCTCCATGCTCGCTTATCTCAACGCCGTCGCCGCCACCGGCAGCGACAATGCCAAGAACGTCGTGCCCGAGATGAAGAAGTTTAGGGGCAAGGACAAGCTGTTCGGCGACACCATCATCCGCCAGGACGGCCGCGTAGTGCATCCGATGTACCTGTTCGAGGTGAAGAAGCCGGAGGAGTCGAAATATCCGTATGACTATTACAAGCTGGTCTCGACCATCCCAGCGGACCAGGCGTTCCGCCCGCTGGCCGAGGGCGGCTGCGAGCTGGTGAGGTGATTGTAGCCGCGAGCGCGGTCTCCTTCGCCTCTCCCCGCTGCGGGGAGAGGCCGACGCGCGTAGCGCGGCGGGTGAGGGGAGTCGCCGCGAGACAGGTGTCTCTGGGAACGACGATCTTTCAGCAGGTCATTGCGAGCGCAGCGAAGCAATCCAGAGTCTTCCCGCGGAGGGATGCTGGATTGCTTCGCTGCGCTCGCAATGACGATGGGGGAACATCGAAGGATTCAACTCTCACCGTCCCCGCGGAGACTCCCCCCTCACTCCGACCCTCTCCCGTAAGCGGGGAGAGGGAGAAGATCACCCAACCACCTTGCTGCTCCCCTGCGTGATCAGCCGCGCCGCCCGCTGGTCGCGGGAGTAGATCCAGAGCCAGCTGAGCGCGACGCTGAGGCGGTGGCGGAGGCCGATCAGGAAGTAGATGTGGGCGATGCCCCAGATCCACCACGCGATGGTGCCGCGCAGCTTGATGCGGCCGAAGTCGATCACCGCGAGCCGCTTGCCGATCTGCGCGAGGCTGCCGGCGTGCTTGTAGCGGAAGGCGCCCTTCGTCTCGCCACGCAGCCGCGCTCTGATGGTCTCGGCGACATGGCGGCCTTGCTGCTTGGCCGCGGGCGCGATGCCGGGCACCGGCTTGCCCTCCCAGGCGTTGATGTTGACGGTGTCGCCGATCGCAAAGATCTCGGGATGGCCCGGAATCGTCAGGTCGGACTCGACCTGCACGCGCCCGGCGCGATCGCTTGGTGCGCCCAGCCATTCGGCAGCGGGCGAAGCGCGCACGCCGGCGGCCCAGATCCTGGTCTTGGCGTTGAGCCGCGTGCCGCCGAACACCACGCCGTCGCGGTCGATCTCGGTCACGGGTTGCCCCAGCACCACCTCGACGCCGATTTTCTCCAGCGAGGCCTGCGCGTAAGCCGAGAGGTCGTCGGCAAAGCCCGCGAGCACGCGCGGGCCGGCTTCGATCAGCACGACGCGCGCCTTCGTCGTGTCGATGTTGCGGAAATCGCCGGGCAGAGTGTGGTGCGCCATCTCGGCGATGGTGCCGGCGAGCTCGACGCCGGTCGGGCCGGCGCCGACGATGACGAAGGTCAGCCGCGCCGCGCGCCTCTCCGGATCCGTCTCGCGCTCGGCGCGCTCGAATGCCACCAGGATGTGCCGGCGCAGCGTGGTCGCGTCCTCTAACGTCTTCAGGCCGGGCGCGAACTGCTCCCATTCGTCATGGCCGAAATAGGCGTGCCGGGCGCCGGTGGCGAGCACGAGGGTGTCGTAAGGCACCTCGCTGCCGTCGTCGATCAGCACGCAGCGCCTGTCGGTGTCGACGCCGCTCACCGTCGCAAACAGCGTCGTCACCTCGCGCCGGCCCCGCATCAGATGGCGGACCGGCCAGGCGATCTCGCTGGTCGCGAGCGAAGCAGTCGCGACCTGGTAGAGCAGCGGCTGGAACAGATGATGGTTGCGACGGTCGATCAGCGTGATCTCGACCGGCGCGCCCGCGAGCCGGTAGGTCGTCTCCAGCCCGCCAAAGCCGGCTCCGACGATGACGACGCGGTGCGGTGTCGTGGTCATGATGTGCCCCTCGAATCTCGCTGCTCTACCTTCTCATTTAAGTGCGGATTGGGCGCCGCGGTCCAATAGCCGTCATCAATCGCCGCATAGGCCTGGTGTATCGATCCGCCGCGAAAAAGTGCCGCAGCCTTGACCATGCCTTGGCCGAAGTGAGTAGAATTATATTTCTTGCCATCCCCAATTCTGGCGAAATATGGTGCAGGGACGGACGCTGAGCCATTGGCGGCTCGACAGATTTTGCGTTCAATAAAGACTGGCCCGGTGCGGCGATCACCCCGTTTCCGGGATCGATAATCAAGGATGGGAGTGGTTATGAGGACGGCATTCTGGCTGGCGGGCGCAGCGGCGCTGGTGCTGGCAAATCCGGCATTCGCCGGCGACACCATCAAGATCGGCTTCGTCTCGACCTTCAGCGGCCCGACCGCCGTAATCGGCAATGACATGCGCAATTCCTTCGAGCTCGCGCTCGACCATCTCGGCCGCAAGATGGGCGGCAAGCCGGTCGAGGTGATCTACGAGGACGACGGGCAGAAGCCGGATGTCGGCAAGCAGAAGACCGAGAAGCTGGTGCAATCCGACAAGGTCGATTTCATCGTCGGCTACATCTGGTCGAACGTGCTGCTGGCCTCGCTCAAGACCGCGGTCGATTCGCAGACCTTCCTGATCTCGGCCAATGCCGGTCCCTCGCAGCTCGCGGGCGAGCTGTGCTCGCCCTACGTGTTCTCGACCTCCTGGCAGAACGACCAGACCCCGCAGGCGGTCGGCACCTATATGAACCAGAAAGGCGTCAAGTCGGTGTTCCTGATCGGCCCGAACTACGCCGCTGGCAAGGACATGCTGGCCGGCGTCAAGAGCACCTTCAAGGGTCAGGTCGTGGGTGAGGAATACACGGTGTGGCCGAGCCAGCTCGACTTCTCCGCCGAGCTCACCAAGGCCAAGAACTCCAAGGCCGAATCGATCTTCGTGTTCTATCCGGGCGCGGCCGGCGTCCAGTTCCTCAATCAATACGCCCAGGCCGGCATCAAAGCGCAGATTCCGCTCTACACCGCCTTCACGATCGACGAATTGTCGCTGCCGCTGCAGAAGGACAACGCGCTCGGCGTGCCCGGCGCTCAGCAATGGGTCAACGATCTGCCCAACGACGAGAACAAGAAATTCGTCGCCGACTACCGCAAGAAGTATACCGGCCTGCGCCCGACCTTCTACGGCGCGCAGTCCTATGATGCCGCGAACCTGATCAACAGCGCGGTCGTCGCCGTGAAGGGCGACACCTCGAAGAAGGACGCGATGAAGGCCGAAATGGAGAAGGTGAACTTCAAATCGGTGCGCGGCCCGTTCAAATACGGCAACAACCACATCCCAATCCAGAACTTCTACCTGCAGGACGTGGTCAAGGACGCCGACGGCCAGCTCGCACTGAAGACCGTCGCCACCATCGTCGAGCACGATCAGGATCGTTTCCACGACAAGTGCAAGATGAAGTGAGCTGATCTGTTTCCTCTCCCCATCCCCGCTGCTTCTTTCCCTCTCCCCGCTTGCGGGGAGAGGGTAGGGTGAGGGGGAGCCTCCGCGGGGACGGAGACAGTCGAATTCCTCGATGCTTCCCACACCGTCATTGCGAGCCAACGGGTCCGCGCAAAGCGCGGCCCGATGACAGGCTCCGCGAAGCAATCCAGAATCCCTCCGCGGAAAAACTCTGGATTTTCGCTGCGCTCGCAATGACGCGTTGGAAGAGCGTTGCCCCCGATTGTCAGGTGACTCGCTGAGAGTGCCCCTCACCCGCCGCGCTACGCGCGTCGGCTTCTCCCCGCAGGCGGGTAGAGGCGAAGACACCTACGCTCTTGGCACGCTCGACGGGCGCACTTCGCGGGCCTGCGCTGCGAGCCTGATGCCGGCATTGGCCGCGCCAAAGCCCTGATAGTTTCGCCGTTCGACGATCTCGAAGAAGAAGCGCTCGTCGAAGATGTGGGTATAGACCTGGAAGAATTCGCCGTTACCCTCGCGGTCGTAGAGGATGTGGTTGGCGCGCAGTTGCGCCATCAGCTCGGGCGCGAGGTCGTATTTGGCTTCGATGTCGTCGTAGTAATTGTCAGGGATGTCCAGGAAATCCGCGCCCCGCTTGCGCATCTCCGCGACCGTCGCAAAGATGTCCCGGCACGAGAACGCGACGTGCTGCACGCCGGAGCCGAAGAACTCCGAGATGAAGCGCGACGGCAGTGTGCGGTTGGCGGACGAACCGTTGAGCACGAAGCGCAGGCTCTGGTCTGCGTTGATGATGGCCTGGCTCTGCACCAGCCCCCTGGGATCGGCGATCTCCATCTGCGGCAGCCGCGTCAGGTCGAGAATGCCGGTGTAGAACAACAGCCAGGACAGCATCTCGTCATAGGGCATCGATTGCGCGATGTGATCGACCGCCAGCAGTGCATCCGCGCTCGTCTCGCTCGCGACCGGTTCGAAATCGGTATCCCAGTTCTTGCCGGCCTGATCCAGGAAATAGAGCAGGCTGCCTCCGACGCCGTGGATCGCCGGGATCTCCAGCTCGCCCGGCCCGACCGGCTGATAGAAGGTGCGCGCCTTGAGCGCTTCGGCGCGCTGCATGGCAAGGCCCGCATTGTCGACGTCGAGCGCGATCGCACAGACGCCGGGCCCGTGGGTGACGTAATGCGAATGCGCGAAGCCGTCGGTCTCGCAATTGATCACCAGCTCGACCTTGCCCTGCGACCAGCGCTCCACCGCCTTGCTGCGGTGCTTGCCGGTCTTGCGGAAACCGAGCTGCGCGAACAGGCGGGCAAGCTCGCCCGCCTTGGTCTCGTTGACGGCGAATTCGACGAAGCCGGTACCGTAGCTCCCGGCCTTCGGCGCCAGCGGCTCGTGGGCGAGCTTTGGCCAATCTGGTGCGAGCTGGTCCTCGAGCAGGATCAGCGAGCGCAGGCCATCGATCGCGGTCTGCGCCGCCGAACCGGCGCGGAACTGATCGTTGAAGATCTCCAGCGACAGCGGCCCGGCATAGCCGGTCGCCGCGACCGCCGCCATGAACTCGCCGACCGGCAGGTCACCCTGGCCGGGGAAGGAGCGGAAGTGCCGGCTCCAGGAGAGGATGTCGAGCTCGAGCTTTGGCGCGTCCGCAAGCTGCACCAGAAAAATCCTGTCGCCGGGGATCGAGGCCATCGCGCGCGTCGGAAATCCCGGAGCCAGCGCATGAAAACTGTCGAGGATGATGCCGATCGCGGCATGATCGGCGCGGCGCACGATCTCCCACGCATCGCGGTAGTCGTTGACATGGCGTCCCCAGGCCAGCGCCTCGTAGCCGACGCGCAAGCCACGCTTCGCCGCACGCTCGCCGAGCTCGCGAAAATCGTCCGCGGCGCGGTCGATGCCGCCGAGCGAGGCGGGCGAAACGTTGGAGCAGATCAGCAGGAGATCGGTGCCGAGCTCCTGCATCAAATCGAACTTGCGCTCCGCGCGGGCAAAGTTGCGCGAACGCTGCGGCTCCGGCATGCCTTCGAAATCGCGGAACGGCTGGAACGCGCAGATCTCGAGATTGAGATCCTTGCAGAGGCGCGCGACCTCGCGCGGGCTGGCGCCGAACGACAGCAGATCGTTCTCGAAGATCTCGACCGCGTCGAACCCGGCGGCTGCGATGGCGCGGAGCTTCTCGTCCAGTGCGCCGGAGAGGGAAACCGTTGCAATCGAGCGCTTGTTCATGCTGCCTGCTCCATGATCCGGCCCGGCGATACCGTGCGTCCCGTGCGCGCGGCTTCGCTTACGGCTTCCACGACCGCGAGCGTGCCCATCGCATCTTCGACCGAGATCAGCGGTTGCTCGCGGCCCGCGATCACGGCCTGGAAATGTCTGAGCTGCTCGGCGAGCGGATCGTAAGCGGAGAGTGCGACGGGCTCGCGAACCAGGGGCGCGTGCCAGCCGGGATTTTCTGAATACGACCACAGCTCCATGGTCGGCACCGACAGCGAGCCGTTGGTGCCTGCGAAGACGTAACAGGGCTGGTCCTGTCTGGGATAGACCGCGTTCTCGCCCGCCGTCAGCTCCCAGCTCCAGGGTGCCGGCGTTGCATCGGAGACCGTCACCGTTCCGAGCGCACCATTGGCAAAGCGCAGCAGCAGCGCGGCGGTGTCTTCGACCGCAAAGCCACGCACCTTGTTTGACGTCAGCGCCTGCACCTCGGCGATCTCGCCGCAGACGAAGCGGAGATTGTCGATGTCGTGGATCAGATTGATCAGCAGCGGCCCGCCGCCCTGTTCGCGCCGCCAGGCGACCTCGAAGTAATCGTCGGGTTTCTTCAGCAGCCACAGCCCGGCCACGGCGGTGAGCTGGCCGAGCTTGCCGGTCGCGACAGCCTCGCGGGCCGACTTGATGATCGGATTGTGGCGGCGGTGGTGACCGACCAGCATCGGCACGCCGCTGCGCTTGACCGCCTCACAGAGGCGACGTGCCGCTGCGACGCTGTCGGTCACCGGCTTTTCGATCAGCGCCGGCACGCCCGCCGCGGCGCAGTCGAGCGCCATGGGCAGATGCAGCGTGTTCGGCGAGGCGATGATCACCCCGTCCGGCTTCTCCTGCTCCAGCAATGCGCGATGATCGGCATACCAGGGTGTGTTGTGCGCCCGCGCAAAATCGCCAGCGGCCGGCGAAGGATCGGCAATGCCGGCCAGCACGCAATCCGGCGATGCCTCGATCAGCTCGATATGGCGGCGGCCGATCAGGCCCGCGCCGGCAACGGCGATGCGTATCTTGGCGCTCATGCCGCGCTCTCTTCCATGGCACCGCCCAGGAAGAGCTGGCCGATGCGGGGATCGTTCAGAATGCGCTTGGCGTCGTCGATCATGCGGGTCTGGCCGAGCTCGAGCACGATGCCGATGTCGGAAATCTCCAGCGCCGAGCGGGCATTCTGCTCGATCATCAGGATCGTGACGCCGCGGTCGCGCAAGCTTTTGAGAATGTCGAAGGTCTGCTGCACCATCAGCGGCGACAGGCCGATCGAAGGCTCGTCGATCAGCACCAGCTTTGGTTCGAGCAGCAGCGAGCGGGCGATCTCGAGCTGTTTCTGCTCGCCGCCGGAGAGCGTGGAGGCCTGCTGCGTCGATTTCCGCCGCAGCGCCGGGAATAGGTCGAGTGCCGCCTCGATCCGCCTCGGCAGGTCGAGGCCCTTCCCGGCAGCGACGCCGCCGAGCTCGATATTGTGGCGCACGGACAGCTCGGGAAAGATGTTGCGGCCCTGCGGCACGTAGCAGATGCCGGCATTGAGCAGCGCGCGCTGGCTCAAGTTCGTGACGTCGCGGCCAGCAAAGCTGATCTTGCCCTCGCGCAGCTTGAGCAGGCCGAAGATCGCCTTGAACACGGTCGACTTGCCGGCGCCGTTCGGGCCGATGATCGTCGTGATCGTGGCTTGAGGTACGGCGAAGGTCGTGCCGTTCAAAATCGTCATCTTGCCGTAGCCGCCGACGAGATTGTGAACCGAGAGGATCGGGTCGCTCATGGTCCGCTCCTTCAATGACCCAAATAGGCTTCGATCACGGCGGGGTTTTTCCGGACCTCGTCCGGCCGTCCCATCGCCAGCACCTTGCCCTCCGCCATCACCATGACGCGCGAGCACAGCGACATCACGAATTCCATGTTGTGCTCGATCACGACGAAGGTGGCGTTCTTCTCGCGGTTGATCGCGACCAGGCGGTCCTTGAGGTCCGCCAGCATCGACGGGTTGACGCCGCCGGCGGGCTCGTCGAGCAGCACGAGGCGCGGGCCGCCCATGAAGGCCATGGCGGCATCGAGCAGCTTCTGCTGGCCATAGGAGAGGCCGCCGGCCGGCTCGTCCGCGAGATGGTCGAGCTTGAAAAAGCCGATCATCTGGTTGGCGGCCTCAGTCAGCCCGGCATCGGAGCGGCCGACCAGTCGCGAGGCCATGTTGCCCTGGTGCTCCTGGCCCGCGAGGATCAGGTTCTCGCGCACCGAGAGCTTTGGGAACACCTGCAACAGCTGGAAGGTGCGGCTGACCCCGAGCTTGTTGAGCTCGGAGGGACGCAATCCCGTGACCAGCTTGCCATCGAGCTTGACCTCGCCGCCCGATGGCGTGAGCTGGCCGAGGATGCAATTGAACAGGGTTGACTTGCCGCAACCATTCGGGCCGATCAGGCCGAGGATCTCGCCCTCGCGCACATCGAAAGAGACGCCGTCGACGGCGCTGATGCCGCCAAAGTTCTTCTTGATATTCGTAACCTCGAGGACCGCGTTCATTGCACCGTCTCCAGGCGGGATTTTGCGACGGCACGCAGCGCGGACGCTGCCTTGGTCCGCCGTGCCGCCATGGCGCGGTCGAGAATTCCCAAAATGCCGGTTGGCGACCAGATCAGTAGCAGCATGACGGCGACTGCGTAGAGCATGAGATAATAGCCCTCCGTGAAGCGCAGCCATTCCGGCAGCAGCACGGCGATCATCGCGCCGAGGAAGGGGCCGAAATAGAAGCCGGCACCGCCGACGATCACCATCATCAGCAGATCGAGTGAGAGCGACAGGTTGAACGGCACGGGATCGATATATTGCGTCAGCGGCGCATAGAGTGCGCCGGCGACGCCGCCAAGCGCCGAGCCGATCGCAAACGCCATCAACGTGTAGCGGCGGGTGTCGACGCCGAGCGATTGCGCGCGCAGCGGGTTTTCGCGCAGCGCCATGAAGGCGCGGCCCCAGGGCGAGCGGATCAGCCACCACACTGCGAGCGACACGATCGCGAGCGAGCCGAGGCAGACATAGTAGAACGGCAGCGGCTTGTTGGTCGCTAGCCCAAAGATGTGCGGGCGCGGGATGTTGGAGATGCCGTAGATGCCGCCGGTGAGCCAGCTCTCGTTGCGGAACACCAGGAAGGCGAGGGTGGAGAAGGCGAGCGTGACGAAGGCGAGGTAGTGATGCTGCACGCGCAACGCCGGATAGCCGAGCACCCAGCCGACCGCGAAGCTTGAGGCAATCGCGACCAGTATCGCCGCCGGCAGCGGCCAGCCATGGGTGGTCATGATCGCCGCCGCATAGGCGCCGATGCCGACGAACGCGCCCTGCGCCAGCGAGACCTGGCCGGCATAGCCGAGCGTGAGGTTGAGGCCCATCGCGGCGATGCTCATCACCGCCCATTGGCTCAGGATGAACAGGCCGTAGCGGTTGAAGTTCATGGGAACGATAATCAGCGCAGCGATGACAGCAAGGCCGAGCGCGATCTTCAGGGGTTTGGCGAAGCCGCTCATACGGTGCGCTCCTCGGCGCGGCCGAGCAAGCCCTGCGGCCGGAACAGGATGACGGCGATCAGGAAAATCATCGGAACGGCGGCGCGGTACTGCGTCGAGACATAGGCGGCCGCGAGATTGTCGAGCACGCCGATCAAGAGACCGCCGGCGATCGCGCCGCGCACCTGGTTGAAGCCGCCGACGATCGCGGCGATGAAGGCGGCCTGGCCCAGCACTTCGCCAGAGGAGAATTTGGCGAGATAGATCGGCGTGATCAGCAGCGAAGCCAGCGCCACCAGGAAGGCGTTGATCAGGAAGGTCAGCAGGATCATGCGCTCGACCGGAACGCCGATGATGCGCGCCACCGTCGGGTTTTGCGCTGCCGCCTGCATCTGGTGGCCGAGCGAGGTGCGGTTGAGAAGTGCCGTCAGTCCGAAGACAGCGAGAATAGCGACGACGAGCACGCCGATGCTTTGCAGCGACACCGCATGGCCGAGAATGGAGATGTCGCCGGTCGGCACGATCGACGGGAAGGGCGAGGCCTCGGCGCTGAAGAACTGCTTGACGGATTCCTTGATGCCGATCGCCAGCGCCATGGTCGCGATCGCCAGCGGCAGCACGCCGTGGCGCATCATCGGATCGACCAGCAGCATCTTGAAGGCGAGGCCGAGCAGGATCATCGACAAGAGGATGCCGAGGATGATCGCGAGCCAGAACGGCGCGCCGGCATGCATTACCGCCAGCATCAGGAACGCCGGCAGCATCACGAACTCGCCTTGCGCGAAATTGATGGTCTGCGAGGTCTGCCACAGCAGCGTGAAGCCGACCGCGACCAGCGCATAGATCGCGCCGGTGGCGAGTCCCGCGACCAGAAGATCGAACAGATTGGACATGTTTCCTCTCGTGTCCCTAGCCCCGCTCTGTCGTCTCCCTCTCCCCGTTCTTACGGGGAGAGGGCGGGGTGAGGGACCGTCTCGGCAAGATCATTTCTCACCGTCTGCTCGGAGCACCCCTCACCCCACCCTCTCCCCGCGAAGGGCGGGGAGAGGGAGAGGAGACATCTCTCCCCGCATCCGCCTTCGCTAAAGCTTCGGCGAGACGGGTGCGGGGAGAGGTGAAGGACCACGTCCCTCACTTCACTTTCGGCAGCACCTGCTTCACCACCTGCTTGCCTTCGACCACCTCGACCAGGAAGCTCTGGCGGTCGATGTCGCCGGTGTCGCTGAAGGTGACGTCCATCAGGATGCCCGGCTCGTCCGCGGCCTTGATGGTCAGACCGTGCAGCGTGTCGGCAAACTTCTTCGGGTCGACTTTGCCCATCTTCTCGGTGGTGGCCTTCACCATGTAGACGGCGAGATAGCCCTTCAGGCCGTTGTGATCGGGGACGTAATTGTACTTCTTGGAAAACTTCTCGCGGAACGCCTTGATGAGGTCGACCGGCGCGTCGGTGGTGAGGCCGACATGGCCGCGCGCGCCATTGGCGGCATCGCCGGCGAGTTCGATCACCTTCTGGCCGATCAGCGTGGTCTCGCCCATCAGCGGCGCGGTGACACCCTGGCGCTTCAGTTCTTTCAGGATGCGCGCGCTCTCTTCTTCGTTCAGGTAGACGAACACGGCATCGGGATTGGCAGCCTTGATCTTGCCGACGTCGGCGGCGAAATCGGCCTGGCCCGCTTCGGTCGAGAGGTCGGCGACCACCTTGGAGCCGAGCCGGTCGAGTTCTTTCACGATGACGTCGCGGCCGCCGCGGCCGAAATCATTGTTGACCCAGACCACCGCGACCGACTTCGCCTTCATCTCGTCATGGATGTATTTGGCGACCTTCGGCATCGAGGATTGCTGGCCGAACGAGGTGCGGAACAGGAACTTGTTGCCTGCTTGCGTCAGCTCGGCGGCCTCGCCGCCCATGATCTGCGCGATGCCGGCTTCGGCGGCAAGCGGCGCGGTGACCTTGACCGAGCCGGAATAGCCGGGGCCGAGCAGCACATAGGGCTCGGCGTCGAGCGCCTTCTGCACCTGGGCGCGCGCGACGCCGGGGTTGGACTGCGAGTCGGCGTGGGTGACCTCCAGCTTGCGGCCGAGCACGCCGCCCTTGGCGTTGATCTCCTCGATCGCGAGGTCGATGCCGTTCTTCCAATTGGTGCCGACGGTGGCGCCGCCGCCCGAGAGCTCGGCGACGTCGGCGAGCTTGATCGCCTGGGCAAAGGCACTCGTTGCCGTCATGGCGGTGAGCAGCGCGCCCACCAGTAGCGTTGATTTCATCGTCCTCTCCTCCCGTTTCAAATCTTGCAAGCGGCCTTGTGCCCGGCCGCTTCGTCTCAAGCTGCCTGATAGGCGGCGCTGCGCGCGGCCATCACGGTATCAAAAGCCTCTCCCATGATCTCGGTCGATGGGGCAAGGCCCGTGAACAGTTCGAAGGCGTCGGCGGCCTGGAAGATCGCGAGCTCGCGTCCGGTCATGATCCGAGCGCCTTTCTCTCGCGCTGCGGCAAGCAGCGGCGTGATCAGCGGCGAATAGACGGCATCGGCAACCCACAGGTCTGCCCTGAGCAGCGCCGCCGGCACTGGCGTGTCGCGGTTCGGCAGCATGCCGACTGGCGTGCCGTTGACGAGGCCGGTTGCGCCATCGAGCGCATCCTCGACGCTTCCGGCCATCCTCGTGCCGCCCTGCTTGGCAAGCAGCGAGGCGAGTTTCTCGGCGCGCGCAGGTTCGCTGTCAAAAATGCGGATGTCGGTCACGTCCAGGCTCGCCAGCGCAAACGCGATCGCCTTGCCGACGCCGCCGGCGCCGATCACGGCGACGGCATTGGCGGACGGGGCCAGCAGCGGGGCCACCGCGCGCGCAAAGCCGGTGGTGTCGGTGTTGTGGCCGGTCAACCGGCCGTCCCTGACGACGACGGTGTTGACCGCACCCATGGCGGCAGCGCCCGGCGCCAGCGCGTCGAGCAGCGGGACCACGGCTTCCTTGTAAGGGTAAGTGACATTGACGCCGGCAAAGCCGAGCCGCCGCACTCCTTCGAGCATCATGCGGAGCCCGGTCGCATCGGCGCCGGCCACTTCAATGAGCTGGTAGTGGCCGCGCAGGCCGAGCGCCTCGGCGGCGCGCTCATGCATGGCGGGGGACGCGGAATGCGCGATTGGCGCGCCGATCAGGCCGGTGAGAAGCTTCTTGCTGGCGGCGTATCCGCGCTTCGACATGGTTCGCTATCGTCTCGTTGGGAGCGTCCGGTCCCGGCCATTAGCGGGGAAATCCGCGCAATTCCAGCTCTGACGATAGTCTTTCCCTGGCGTAACACAATTACCCTTTTATCCGGCAAACCTAACATAATGTTATTTCTTCCGCGCGCGTGCCGGGCCGGCCTTGCTGTTGCCGCGGGACGGCTCGACCGCGCGCATCTCAGCGCGCAGGGCGTCGATGAAGTACTCGGCATGGAGCGACAACGGCGCGCCGCGCTTCACTGCGATGTAGGTGTCGAACCGCGTCGGCTCGGTGATCTTCAACAGCTCGATTCCGGGATAACCGCCATGGGCCACCGTGAACTGGTCGATGATGGCGATGCCGAGCCCGGCCTTCACCAGCGCGCAGACCGTGGTGCCGAAGCGCGCGCGGATGGTGATGTTGTAGTCGAGCCGGTTGCGCGCGAAGATCTCGGCCATGATCCGCCCGTAGGGATCGTTGGGATCGATGCCGATCAGCGGATAGCGGGTGATCTCGGCGGCGGAGACCTGCTTGCGGCCGGCGAGCTCGTGACCTGGCGGCACGATGCAATAGAGCTCGCCCGAGGCGAGCGGCATGAAGTCGAGCCCGGAATGCTCCAGCCGGTAGCTCATCGCTACGCACTCGCCGCGGCCGAGCATCAGATAGTCGATGGCTTCCTCGAGCTTGAGGATGTTGATGTCGATGCCGAGATCGGGATAGCGGCGACGCACGCGCTCGATCGCGCGCGGCACCATCACCTGCGAGATGCTCGGCACCGAGCCGATGCGCAGCTCCGACAATCCACCGCGGCCGATCTTGGAGATGATCTCGGAGAGGTCGTCGACCTTCTTGTAGACGCCGTTGATCTGCTCGAAGATGTTCTCGGCTTCCGGCGTCGGGAAGTAGCGCCCGTTTTGGCGCTGGAAGAAGCGGATGCCGAGTGAGCGCTCGGTGTATTTGACGAGGCGGCTGATCCCCGGCGCCGAGACGTTGAGCAGCTTCGCCGCGCCACCGATGGTGCCCGTCACCATCACGGCACGGATCACTTCAACCTGGCGCAGCGTCATCATGTCCTGGGCATCCGAAGCATGATCGTGGTGGCGGGGGCCTTCCCTTTCCCCTTGTGGGAGAGGGTGGCTCGCCGCGAAGCGGCGAGACGAGTGAGGGGTTCTCTCCGCCTTGCGAGCTCTCGCATTTGAACGCGCGGAGACAACCCCTCATCCGGCGCTTCGCGCCACCTTCTCCCACAAGGGGAGAAGGGAAGGCAATGGTCAAACTGTTTCGACGAAAATCGGCACGTTCAAGGGCGTCGCTCGCGCTGGACGCGTCGTTTGCTGCAACTGCGTTGGCTAGCTTGCCGGGCCCTCGGGCAAGAGGCTGTCCGCCAGCTCCGCGCGCTCGCTTTGCAGCACCTCGCGCGCGAACTCGATGATCTTCTGCTTGTTTGCCGTTTGGCGGACGGCGAAAAACACGCGGTTCAATTCCAGGCCGAGCACGCTGTTGAGGGCGATGTCCTCGTCTTGCATCGTGGTTTTCCCGCTACGGACGCGTTCAGGTGTATCTTGACCTCACTTCTTCCACAAGTAGATTAAATCTTCAGTGCGGACGGAACACCGGCAAACTACGGGAGCAGCGAATTGAGGCAGCCCCCAAATACGTGCTATACGGCAGGGCGAGAGTCAGGAAATGCACTGATGTCCGCCGTAGACTATGGCCGGGAGGCGCTCGACTTCATCGAAGGCCTGGGAGCCTATACCAAGGTTCCGGACGCCATGGACGCGCTTGCAACCGCGTTCGGCCGATACGGTTTCGAGCATATCATCGTAACGGGCTTGCCGAATCCCGATCAACGCTTTTCCCAGATGGTGCTCGCCAAGAAGTGGCCGGCGGAGTGGTTCGACCTCTACATCCAAAAGAGCTACGACCGTGTCGACCCCGTGATCCGCAAATGCCGGCAGACGGTGAACCCTTTCGAGTGGTCTGAGGCGCCGTACGATCCGGAGCTGGAGCCGGGTGCGGTGGAGGTGATGCGGCGCGCCGCCGATTTCCGCATGTCGCGCGGCTTCGTCGTGCCGATCCACGGCTTGACCGGCTACGAGGCCGGCGTCTCGCTCGGTGGCGTCCACCTCGATCTCAACGCGCGCAGCAAGCCGGCGCTGCACTTGATCGGGATGTACGGCTTCGATCACATTCGCCGTCTGCTCGATCCGGTGCCGCATCCGTCGATGCGCCTGACCCCACGCGAGCGCGAGGTGATTGCCTGGGCGTCGCAAGGCAAGTCCGCCTGGGAGATCGGCGAGATCCTGCACATCACGCAACGCACGGCGGAAGAGCATCTTGCAACTGCCGCGCGCAAGCTCGGTGCGGTCAACCGGACGCATGCGGTCGCGATCGCGATCCGCCACAGAATCATCAATCCCTGAAATCCTCGCCTACTGGGAAATTTCCCAATAGTCGACTTTGCCTTTTTCGCTGAGGCTCCCCCTCATTTCGAGCCATGGGGGAGTTCATGATTCATGTGATTTCTGCCGTCAATCGGCATCTCTACGAAGACGTTCTCGAACAGTATTTTCGGGTTCGTCACGAGATTTTTGTCGAGGAGCGGAAATGGGAGGCGCTACGCAAGCCCGACGGCCGCGAGATCGATAGCTACGACAATGAGGACGCGGTCTACCTGCTGGCTCTCGAAAACCGCCGGGTGCTCGGCGGCTCCCGCCTGTATCCCACCACCAGACCGACGATGATGAGCGAAGTCTTCCCGCATCTCGCGGCGGTGCGTGGTTGCCCGTCGGACCCGCTGGTCTGGGAGTGGTCGCGCTTCTTCGTGTCGCGCGAGCGCCGCGACGGCGCGTTCAATCTACAATTGATGGCGGCTGCGCAGGAGTTCTGTCTCGATCAGGGCATCGAGCGTCTCTGTCTCGTCATGGAGACGTGGTGGTTGCCGCGCTTCAACGACATCGGATTCATCGTGACGCCGCTGGGATTGCCGGCGCTGGTGGAAAATTCCTGGACCATGGCGGCAACGATCGAGGTCCGTCAGGAGTCGCTCGATGTCGTGCGTGACCGTATCGGAATGACGAGCGTCGTCCAGCAGGACGGTCCGCGGATCGACTGCATTGCCCGTGCCAACCTCCGCGGCCTTGCCGCGCAACGAAAGAGCGCCTGAGATGTCGAACCTGATGCGGGACAGCCAGATCATGGCGCAGACCAAGGACGAGAACCTCGGCTACATGTCCGACATGGCGCTCGAGCTGGCGCAGATGGCGGACGATTCCGGATTGGCGACGCTGGCCTACCTGTTCCGGATGGCCGCGCTCGAGGCCTCGACGGCCAACAGCGTGCTCGCCGAACCGGACGACTTTCCCCAGCAGATGACGTCGCACTAGACGCATTTCTCGCCGAATTTCGACGATATTCGCACCCTCCCTCGGCCTGCCGGGGGAGGGTGATCGTTTGGGTGCGGCAGGTTGCCCCATGCCGCGCGGCAACCTTTTTGCATTGCCGAGCAGGTTTCGGCCGCGCACGCCGAGATGCAACAAAGTGCATGTTTGGTGTCAAATCGCTCTTGCCTCGGAACGATACTGCCATTACCCATTTTTCGGCCTTGAACAGGCAGGGGGAGCTCTTTCACTGATGGCGACTGTGTTCGAACATCGGCGCGACACCGCGTGCGCCTGAAAGAGTCTTGATGCTGCTCGTCGTCGAACAGTTCTTGAACGGATTGCAGTTCGGCCTGCTGCTGTTTCTGCTCGCCGCCGGCCTGACGCTGGTGTTCGGGATCATGGATCTCGTCAACCTCGCGCACGGCTCGCTCTACATGATGGGCGCCTATTTCGCCGCGACCTTCGCGGCATGGACCGGCAGCTTCCTGCTCGGTGCGCTGCTGGCGCTGGGCGCGACGCTGGTGCTCGGCATCGTGCTCGAGATGAGCGCGCTGCGGCATCTCTATGGCCGCGACCATCTCGACCACGTGCTCGCAACCTTCGGCCTGATCCTGTTCTTCAATGAAGCCGTGCGGCTGATCTGGGGCCCGGCCGGCCTCGCGCTGCCGCTGCCGGCCTGGCTCACCGTGCCGGTGCCGATCCTGCCCGGCATCCACTACCCCGCCTACCGCCTCGCCATCATCGTCGTCGCGCTACTGGTGGCGCTGTTGCTCTATCTCGGCGTGATGCGCACGCGCATCGGCATGCTGATCCGGGCCGGCGCCTCCAACCGCGAGATGATCGGCGCGCTCGGCATCAACATCAAGCTGCTCTACACGCTGGTGTTCGGCCTCGGCGCCGCACTCGCGGGCCTTGCCGGATTGATGCAGGCGCCGATCCTCACCGTGCAGATCGGCATGGGCGAGAACATCCTGATCCTCGCTTTCGTCATTATCGTGATCGGCGGCATCGGCTCGATCCGCGGCGCGTTCCTCGCCGCGATCTTCGTCGGCATGATCGACACGCTCGGCCGCGCCTTCCTGCCGAACCTGCTGCGGCAGGTGCTGAGCGGCGCCGCCGCCTCCACCGCCGCGCCCGCGCTGTCGTCCATGCTGATCTACCTCCTCATGGCGATCGTGCTGGTGGTGCGGCCGGAGGGGCTGTTTCCGGCCAGTCGTCGATGAAGGCTTTCACTGTGAGCAAGGCCGTCACGGCCCTGATGCTGGTGGGCCTCGTGCTGCTGCCGCTCTATTCGCACCTGACCGGCAACATCTTCATCCTGACGCTGTTCACCCGCATCATCATCCTGGCGCTGGCGGCCGCGAGCCTCAACCTCATCATGGGCTTTGGCGGCATGATGAGCTTTGGTCATGCCGCCTATCTCGGCATCGGCGGCTACGCCGTCGGCATGCTGGCGCAGGAAGGCGTAGGTTCCGGTTTCATTCAGTTTCCGGTCGCGCTCGCTGCCTCCGCGATCTATGCGCTCGTGATCGGCGCGCTCTCTTTGCGCACCCGCGGCGTCTATTTCATCATGATCACGCTCGCCTTCGCGCAGATGGCCTATTACGTCGCCTCGGGCCTGGCGCGCTACGGTGGTGATGACGGCCTGACCATCTACAAGCGCAGCGACTTCTCGGGGCTGGTCGACCTGTCGAATCGCACGCAGTTCTACTATCTCTGCCTCGCCTGCCTGTTTGGCGTCATCTTCCTGATCTGGCGCATCGTCAATTCGCGCTTCGGCCTCGTCGTGCAGGGTCTGCGCTCCAACGAGCAGCGCATGCAGGCGATCGGCTTTCCGGCCAAGCGCTACCAGCTGGTTTGCTTCGTCATATCCGGCACGATGTGCGGCCTTGCCGGCGCGCTGCTCGCCAACAACACTGATTTCGTCAGCCCGGCCGTGATGTACTGGACCCGCTCCGGCGATCTCATGGTGATGGTGATCCTGGGCGGCATGGGCACGCTGTTCGGCCCGATCATGGGAGCGGTGGTGTTCCTGCTGCTGGAAGAGTTCCTGTCGCAGATCACCGAATACTGGGCGCTGATCATGGGCCCGCTCTTGCTGCTCATCGTCCTGTTCGGCCGCGGCGGCATCATGGGTGCGCTCGGGAGGGCTGGCCGTGGCTGAACCCCTGCTCCGCGTCGAAAAGCTGGTGCGCCGCTTCGGCGGCATCATCGCGACCGACAACGTCTCGCTCGACGTCGCTAGCGGCGAGCTGCACGCCATCATCGGCCCGAACGGTGCCGGCAAGACCACGCTGATCAGCCAGCTCACCGGGCATCTCGAACCGCATTCCGGTAGCGTCTCGCTGGCTGGGCGCGACATCACCTATCTGCCGGCCTATCGGCGCTGCGCGCTGGGCCTTGCCCGTTCGTTCCAGATCACCTCGCTGCTGCTCGATTTCACCGCCGCCGACAATGTCGCGCTGGCAGCCCAAGCGCATGCCGGCACGTCGTTCCGCTTCTTCGCCAACGCGCGCAAGGAGAGGGGCCTGCGCGATGCCGCGCATGCCGCGCTCGATCGCGTCGGCCTGTCGCATCGCGCCGATGTCGTGGTGTCCAGGCTGAGCCATGGCGAGCGCCGCGAGCTCGAGCTTGCGGTTGCGCTCGCGAGCAAGCCAAAGCTCCTGCTGCTCGACGAGCCGATGGCCGGCTTAGGGGTCACCGAATCCCAGCGCATGGTGAAGCTGCTCCAGGAGCTGCGCAAAGAGGTCTCGATCGTGCTGGTCGAGCACGACATGCCGGCGGTGTTCGCGCTCGCCGATCGCATTTCGGTGCTGGTCTACGGCCGTGTCATCGCCTCCGGCGATCCGGCCGCGATCCGCCAGAACGAGGACGTCAAGCGCGCCTATCTCGGCGATCAGCATGTGGTGACGCATCATGGCTGACACGCTGCTCGACGTCGACGGCATCGAAACCTGCTACGGCCTCTCCCAGGTGCTGTTCGGGCTGTCGCTGTCGATCAAGCCCGGCGAGATGGTCTCGCTGATGGGCCGCAACGGCATGGGCAAGACTACGACGATCCGCTCGATTATGGGCCTGACGCCGGCGCGATCAGGCGCGATCCGCTTTGCGGGCGCCGAGGTGCGACAGCTTCCGTCGTACAGAATTGCAAAACTCGGCGTCGGCCTCGTCCCTGAAGGACGCCAGATCTTCCCGAACCTCACCGTGCGCGAAAATCTCGTGGCCGCCGCCGCCGATCGCTTCGGCAGCCCCAATCCCTGGACGCTGGCCGCGATCTACGTGCTGTTTCCGCGCCTCGCCGAGCGTGCCGCCAACATGGGCAACCAGCTCTCCGGCGGCGAGCAGCAGATGCTCGCCATCGGCCGCGCGCTGATGACGAATCCAAAACTCCTGATTCTGGATGAAGCGACCGAAGGTCTCGCGCCGCTGATCCGTGAGGAGATCTGGAATTGCCTGTCGCTGCTCAAGAGCCGCGGACAGTCGATCCTGGTGGTCGACAAGAATGTCGATCACCTCGCTCGCATCTGCGACCGCCACTACATCATCGAGCGCGGCAAGACGGTGTGGAGCGGCACCTCCGACGAGCTGATGGCCGCGCCGGATCTCCAGCACAAATATTTGGGGATCTGAGTCCCCGCTCTCTCCCCGTCATTGCGAGCGCAGCGAAGCAATCCAGACCATCTCCGAGGAGGCAGTCTGGATTGCTTCGTCGCAAGGGCTCCTCGCAATGACGGTGGAGAAGGCGGGTGCTCTCACCAATAAATCCCGTGCCGATGCAATTCGCGGATCACACGCGCTTCGACCGAGGGCTGGCGGCGCTTTGGCTTGGCCGCTTCGGTCGTGCTGGTTACCGGCGCTGCGGCTGACTGTGCAGGTGCTGTGGCAACCGGCGCAGTCGCGGCCGGCGCGGTCGTAGTCGTCGGCGTGGTGGTCGCTGTCTGGATATTTGCCGGCGGCGTTGCTGCCGGAGCCTGCGGTGCAGCCGATGTGACCGACGGCTCGGCTGCCTGCTGGTTCGGATTTGTTGCCGCCAAGCTCAGGCTCCGCGACCCGCCGGCATGCACTTGCGTCGCCAGCAGCGACATCGCGGATCAGGATCAGCTTGCGCATGGGAATCCCCGTCATCTGGTCAGTCCGTCTTACCTGATCGCGCCGGCCAGCGCCTAACGTGCCAGACGGTGCGTGCCGATTTCGATCAGGGTGGACCGGCAGGAGAGGCGATAGATCACACTGAACAACTGACTCAACATGATCGAACTCCATTGTTCATCATGGGCAGTAGTCTGCGCCCGCTTTCTTTCCGGGGATTTTCGCCGCTATCGGAAAATGGCTTCGTGGGGCGGGTTTGCGATGTCGTCGGAACCGGCGGGACGAAACGGCCTCACGCCGGTGTGAGCGCGACCTGCCGTCATTCAGGAGGCGGTCCGCAGGACCGAACCCCCGGAATCTCGCTGTTCCGGGTCTGGTGCTTCGCGCTATCCCGGAACGACGGCGCCCACGGATCAGAACGCCTCGAAATATTCGCGGTGCTCCCAGTCGGTCACCTCGGCGAGGAAGCGATCGATCTCGGTGTTCTTGATGTGGGTGTAATAGTCGACGAATTCAGGCCCGAGCTTTTCGCGGAAGAACGGATCGTCCTTGAGTGCGGAAACCGCATCGCGCAGCGATTTCGGCAGGAGCGGCGCCTTGGTCTCGTAGGGGGTATCGGCGGAGGGGCCCGGATCGAGCTTGCGATCGACGCCGTCGAGGCCCGACAGGATCTGCGAGGCCATGTAGAGATAGGGATTGGCAGCGGGTTCGCCGATGCGGTTTTCCAGGCGCGTCGCCGCATCGCCGGCCGCCCCGAGCACGCGGATCATCACGCCGCGATTGTCGCGGCCCCAGATCGCGCGGTCCGGCGCCAACGAATAGGAGCGGTAGCGCTTGTAACCGTTGATGGTCGGGGTGGTGAACACGGTGGAGGCGCGGGCGTGGTCGAGCAGGCCGGCCAGGTACGCCTTGCCGAACGCGCTAAGCGGCTCGCCGTCGTCCTTTGCCGTTTTCCTTGCCGTTTCTTTGGCCATGAACTGGTTCTCGCCGGTCGTGCGCGAGACGATCGACTGGTGCAGATGCCAGCCGCTCGCGAACACGTTCGGCAGTTTCGGCCGGCACATGAAGGTGGCGTGATAGCCATGCCGGCGCGCGATCTGCTTCACGGCGGAGCGGAACAGCACCATGTTATCGGCCGGTTCGAGTCCTTTCCTCGGCGCGAAGGTGAACTCGCACTGGCTCGGCCCGAACTCGACCTCGACCGAGCGCAAGGGCAATCCGAGCGCGACGATGTCGCGGCGCAAAATCTCCAGCACCGGTTCCATCTGATCGAAGCGCTGCTCGGTGAGGTATTGATAGCCGTGGCTGAGCAGGCTCACCGAAGGCGGCGTGCCGGGCTGGCCTGCGTCTTCCGGGCGCATGTGCGGGTCGTCGAGTCTAAAGATGTGGAATTCGACTTCGAGGCCCGCAACGAAATCGTAGCCGCGCATGCCGAACTCATCGAGCACCTTGCGATAGAGTCCGCGGGTTGCAAACGGCACCGGACGGCCGTCGCCAAAATAGAGATCGCACAGCACCCAGCCCGTCGCCGGCGCCCAAGGCAAAACGCGGAAGGTGGTGGGATCGGCGACCATCAGCACGTCGGCCGCGCCCTCCATCTCCTTCATGCCGAAGCCGCCGCCTGAGGTGAATACCGGAAACACCGTGCGATGCGAGGTGTCCTTGGCGAGCATGGTGGTGGTGATGGAGCAGCCGCTCTCCAGCGAGGCGAGAGCTTCGGAGGCGATGATGGTCTTGCCGCGCAAGATGCCGTGCTGGTCGGGAAAGGCGAGGCGAATGACCTCGAGGTTCTTTTCCTCGACGATGCGGCGCATGCGCGTCGCCGCGTCCCTCTGCTCATCCGACCACAGCCCATGACGCGCGACGAAAGTCACTTCTCCACTCCTCTAGTCGTTCGACGCGAAGCTGCTGCAACATACTCCGCCATTGCGAGCGTAGCGAAGCAATCCAGAGTCTCTCTGCGGGGGCATTTCTGGATTGCTTCGCTGCGCTCGCAATGACGAGGATAGGCCATCACGTTGACTCCGCTACCGTAGGGTGGGCAAAGCGTAGCGTGCCCACCGCGTGCCTATCGTCTGAAAGAAAGCATGGTGGGCACGGCGCTTTGCGCCTTTGCCCACCCTACGGCTTCGATGCACTAAGGTCACTCCGCCGCCGTCAGCCGATGCACGTTGTCGGCAATGTCCTTAGGCACCGGCGCAGTCCATGGCGCGCCGCGGCGGCGCTTGACGTCGACTTCCATCCAATAGGTCTCCCAGCCCCGCGTCGGGCCGATGCCGTCCATGGTCGCCGGGCCCTGGATGCTGCGTGCGTTGGCTTCGTCCAGAAACAGCATCGGCTTCTCGCCACACGAAACCTTCTCGATCTCCTGCCGCAGCAGGCGGCGATATTGCACGATCGCCTTGTCGCTCTGACCGAGATGCTCCTTGGTGCGGTCCTGGATCGCGCCCATCGATTCCACCGCCCACTGGTCGTGGACGTTGATGTCGGTGCCCATGCCGGTGTAGGTCGCGGTCTGCTGTTCGTGCGGATCGAAGCCGTAATCGTTGCTGCTGTTCTTGCGCGATTTGTAGTCGGGCAGCTCATAGAGCTCGAGCCGCTGCTCGCGCATCTTCGTCTTGTCCACCGGGTTGGTGTAGCTGGTGAAGATCGCGTACCAATAGCAGTTCTCGTCGTCGACCGGCACGTGCCACTGGGTGATCGTCATCTCCGTGCTCATGGGGATGATGAAGCCATGCGGGAAGAGCTGATTGGTGACGCGCACATGGGTGCGCTCCTCGTCGATCTCGCGCAGTGCGATCAGCCTGAGACCGTATTCGGTGTGCTCGACATTGATGATCGGGCGGTCATATTCGCGCAGGATTTTGGTCATCGGCAGGTCCGAGCCGGCCGAGGCGCCGCGGAATTGCTTGCCGTAGGCGGTGGAAGTGTCTTCATCCTCGAAGAAGCGGTGCAGATAGGAGGCGTGCGCGGGATCGATGCCGACTTCGAGCGCCTGCAGCCAGTTGCAGGCCATGTGGCCCTTGAAGGCGAAGGTGTGAGAGCCCGGCGCAACGAAGCAGTCGATCTCCGGGAATGCCGGCGGCTCACCTTCGCCGAGATAAGCCCAGAGGATGCCGCTCTTCTCCACCACGGGATAGGAGCGCTGGCGGATGTTCTGGCAGAGTTTTGAGTCCTTCGGCTCGGCCGGAGTCTCGATGCACTGGCCGGTGGCGTCGAACAGCCAACCATGGAAGGCGCAGCGCAGTCCGCCATGTTCGAGCCGCCCGAAGGCGAGGTCGGCGCCGCGATGCGCGCAGTGGCGATCGATCAGGCCGTAACGCCCTTGCTCGTCGCGGAACAGCACCAGGCTCTCGCCGAGCAGTTTTACGGGACGGATCGGCCGCGCACCCTCCAGCTCGTCCACCAGCGCCGCCGGCTGCCAATAACTCCGCATCAACTTGCCGCAAGGATCCTTCGGACCGGTGCGGGTGATCAGGTCGTTCTGCTCCTGGCTCATCATGGCGGGTGCATCCTTGTGGAGGGCGTTTGTTCGCCTATTGAACGAATGGGCGAATTATGACATGCCTTGGAGCTGCAGCAAGCACTATTTTGCAGGATTGTCCCGAAGCCATGCCCAAGCTGAAGCGCAGCGAGAGTGACGAGCGCGCGACGGATTTCGTCGAGAGCCTCGATCGTGGTTTGCGGCTGCTGCAGTGCTTCGGCGCCACGGCCGGCCCGATGACGCTGAGCGATCTCGCCCGTGCCGCCGATCTGCCGCGCGCCACGGCGCGGCGCATGCTGCTCACGCTCCAGCGCGGCGGTTACGTCTCCGGCGATGGCAAGCTGTTCTCGCTGACGCCGCATGTGCTGACGTTGGCTACATCCTATTTGCGCTCGAGTCAGATCATCGCCGTGCTTCAGCCCGTGCTCGATCGCATCGCAATCGCGGCGCAGGAAATCTCTTCGCTGGCGGTGCTCGATGGTGATGACGTCGTGTTTATCGCCCGCGGCGGTCCGACGCGGATATTTTCCGGCGGATTGGAGATCGGTTACCGGCTGCCGGCCTTCTGCACCTCGGTTGGCCGCGCCATGCTGGGCCAGTTCGACGATGCCGATCTCGCCGCGCGCCTGAATGCGATGAACCGCCAGGCGCTGACGCCGCAGACTGAAACCGATCCGAAGGCGCTGCTCGCGCGCATCAGCGCCGACCGCGCACAGGGCTACTCGCTGGTTGACCGCGAAGCGGAGCCGCATTTCCGCTCGATCTCGGTCCCCGTCCGCCGTTACGACGGCGTGATCGTTGCCGCCATCAACATGGGCGCCCATGTCGACCGCGTGCCCGCTCAGGAGCTGCTCGATCGCTTCCTGCCGCTGTTGCGCGACGGCGCGGAGGCGGTGCGCTCGCAACTTCTGTAGCTTTAGGTGCAACGCAAGAGCGGACTGGGCTGACGCAGAGCCGTCCTACACGCCGCCGTCTGTGCTATAATGCTGTCCGGACAAGATCAGGGAGCACGCCATGCAACACACCATGGTTCCCAGTGATCGCGTCGAGCACGTCGCCGTCTATGGGAGTGACGGCAGCAAGCTCGGCACGATCGAGCGATTGATGCTCGACAAGGTGAGCGGAACCGTCGCCTACGCCGTGATCAAGACCGGCCGGCTGCTCGGCACTCATCACCACTATCCTCTGCAGTGGAGCGCGCTGAAATATGATCCGGGACGTCAGGCCTTCCAGGCCGAGGTGACGCTGGACCAGCTCAGCAGCGGCCCATGCGAATTCGACGGCGACGCGTTCGATTGGGGCGACCGCTCGCGGCCCTATCCGCATCCGCATTACTGGTCGATCTAACCGCGTCGCAGCTCCTGTGGGCGAGCTCCACGCTCGGATCAATTCCGGTTGCGCATCCAGTCGGCGAGGCCGGACAGCGCCTTGTCGAGATCCTGCCGCGCGGCACGATCCGCCACCGTCTCCTCCAGCGCGCCGCGCATGCAGGCCATCCACGCGTCGCGCTCAGCATCGCCGATGGAAAAACCGATGTGGCGCTGTCGCAGCCGCGGATGGCCCTTATCGACCGAATAGAGTCGTGGGCCCCCGGTCCATTCGGTGAGATATCGCTTCAGCACGTCCCTGATCAGGCCGAGGTCGGCCGCATGCATCGCGCGGATGACTTTCGCCTCTGGCAGCGTGTCCATGCGCTGGTAGAAGCGATCGACCAGAAGCTCGATCGTGGCACTGCCGCCGATCCGCTCGAACATGGAGATAGTGACGGTGCTGTCGGTCATCTTTACAGCGCCACGCTGCGCAATCCAAAACTGCGCGCTTCGTTCTGCAGCACTGGGCGCACCGCGTCGATTAGCCGCGCGGCCGCGGCATCGATGGAGAGGCCCGCGGTATCCACCACCGCCGTCGCGCGCGAATACAGCGGCTCGCGGCTCAAGAGGATGTTGCGCAGCTCGGCCATCGCTGAGCGATCGTCAGCCATTGGGCGCAGATCGCCCTGGCGGCGGACGCGGGCCATGTGCTCTTCCGGCTCGGCCTTCAGCCAGATCGTGTAGAACGACGACAGGATCTGGTCGAAGGTCAGGGGCTCGGAGACTATGCCGCCGCCGGTCGCCAGCACCATCAGCTCGTTGCGCGCGAGCAGCTGCTGCAGCGCCGCCTGCTCCATGCGCCGAAAGCCTTCCTGGCCGTAGAGCGCGATGATCTCGGCGACCGAGAGACCGTTCTGCTGCTCGACCTCCTTGTTGAGCTCGACAAAACTCCAGCCGATCTTCTTCGCCAGCATCCGGCCGAGCGTGGATTTGCCGGCGCCGCGCAAGCCGATCAGCGCAATGCCGCAGAACGGCGCGCGCCGCGGCGCAGACGCGCTGCCGCCGGCGAGCAGGTCCTTGGCCTGCGCGATCTGCGCTGGTGTCGCCTTGCGCAACAGATCGCGAAACATCTGCCAGTCCGGCGTCGGATCCGCCGAGGGAAGCAGGTCTTCGAGATGTGCGCCCATCGCGTCGGAGACGCGGCGGAGCAGCACGATGGAGACATTGCCCTTGCCGCTCTCGAGCTGCGCGATGTAGCGCTCCGAAATTCCCGATACCTTGGCGAGCACTTTGCGCGACATGCCGCGCAGCGCGCGCATGGTGCGTACGCGCTGGCCGAGCTGTTCGAGAAATCGGGATTCGGCGTCGGGACTTTCGGTCATGAGGCTTCTTTAGCGGATGTCCTGCGGCGCGTTTTAATGAAACATAGTGCCTGCTGGCATTGACAGCAAGCCGCTGTGGTGTCTTTCTATGAATTATAATTCTAAAGTCGGGGAGACGTCCGTGAGCGAGGGATCCTACAACGCGGTGACCTGGCTGCTCGACCGTAACGTCGAGGAGGGCAGGGGAGGCAAGCTCGTGTTCGACGACACCGTCTCGCAGCTCACCTATGGCGAGCTTCAACGTGAGAGCCGCCGCGCCGCCAACATGCTGCGTCGGCTCGGCGTTCGCCGCGAGGAGCGCGTGGCGATGATCATGCTTGATACGGTCGATTTCCCGATCGTATTCCTCGGCGCGATCCGCGCCGGCATCGTGCCGGTGCCGCTCAACACGCTGCTGACCGCGGACCAATACGCCTACATACTCGCCGACTGCCGCGCGCGCGTGCTGTTCGTGTCCGAGGCGCTCTATCCCGTCATCAAGGACGTCGTCGGCCGCATGCCGGATCTCGAGCATGTCGTGGTCTCCGGTGCCAAGCAGAATGGCCACAAGCAGCTCGCCGAGGAGATCGCCGGCGAGAGCGATCAGTTCACTACCGCGGCGACGCATCCCGACGAGCCTGCCTTTTGGCTCTATTCCTCGGGCTCGACCGGCATGCCCAAGGGCGTGCGCCATCTGCATTCGAACTTGCAGGCGACCGCGGACACCTACGCAAAACAGGTGCTCGGCATCCGCGAGAACGACGTCTGCCTGTCCGCGGCAAAGCTGTTCTTCGCCTATGGTCTCGGCAATGCGCTGACCTTCCCGATGTCGGTCGGCGCCACGGTGATTCTGAACAGCGAGCGGCCGACACCGGCACGCATGTTCGACCTGATGAACCGTTACAACCCCTCGATCTTCTACGGCGTGCCGACCTTGTTCGCGGCCATGCTCAACGACGAGACCATGAAGAATGAGCGCGGCGGCAAGGCGCTGCGCATCTGCACCTCGGCCGGCGAGGCGCTGCCGGAGTCCGTCGGCAACAGCTGGAAGGCACGCTTCGGAGTCGACATTCTCGACGGTGTCGGCTCGACCGAGCTGCTCCATATCTTCCTGTCGAACGCGCCCGGCGATATCAAGTATGGCTCCTCGGGCAAGCCGGTGCCGGGCTATGCGGTGCGGCTCGTCAACGAGGCCGGCCAGGATGTGGCTGACGGCGAGGTCGGCGAGCTCCTGGTCGATGCCCCCTCCGCCGGCGAGGGCTATTGGAATCAGCGCCACAAGAGCCGCCGCACCTTCGAGGGACCGTGGACACGGACCGGCGACAAATATGTCCGCGACACTGATGGCCGCTACACCTTCTGCGGCCGCGCCGACGACATGTTCAAGGTCTCCGGCATCTGGGTCTCGCCCTTCGAGGTCGAGAGCGCGTTGATCACGCATCCCGCCGTGCTGGAAGCCGCCGTCGTACCCGAGGCCGATCCAGAAGGCTTGTTGAAGCCAAAGGCCTTTGTCGTGCTGCGCCCTGGCGCAACGACGAACGATCTTCAGGAGATGCTGAAGGAGCATGTCAAGCAGAAGATCGGCCCGTGGAAATATCCGCGCTGGATCGATGTGGTGGACTCGCTGCCGAAGACGGCGACCGGAAAGATCCAGCGGTTCAAGCTGCGGGAAGGGGCGAATTGATGCTGGGTGCTGAGCGTACCGCACTCGCCGCGCCTTACCCTCCCCTGGAGGGGGAGGGTCGCTTCGCATGGAGCAAAGCGCAATGCGAAGCGGGGTGGGGTGATCTCTCCACGCGGGCACCGCATCCGTGGACAGACTGTCACCCCACCCCGCTTCACATCTCGCTACGCTCGCTGTGAATCGACCCTCCCCCTCCAGGGGAGGGTGGGCATCTCGGCAGTGGCTAGGAATGGGAATTCGACAATGATCAACCTCACCCCCACCGGCTTCCTCAGCATCGGCGACGCCCGCCTCGAATACAAATGGCTCGCGCCGCAAGCTGCAGATGCGCCCACCATCGTCATGCTGCATGAAGGCCTCGGCTCGGTCGGGCAGTGGGGCGACTTCCCGGACAAGCTTCAGCAAGCCACAGGCGCCGGCATCTTCGTCTACTCGCGGGCAGGCTACGGCCAGTCGAGCAAGGTCGCGCTGCCGCGACCACTCGACTACATGCAGCGCGAGGCGCTGGACGTGCTGCCGAAGCTGCTCGACGCGATCTCCTTCAAGCGCGGCCTTCTGCTCGGCCATTCCGACGGCGCCTCGATCGCGACGATCTATGCCGGCGCGCATCAGGATCATCGCCTCAGCGGCCTCGTGCTGATCGCGCCGCATTTCATCGTCGAGGACATCTCGGTGAAATCGATCGCCGCGATCAAGATCGCCTACGAGTCCACGGACCTCAAGGCAAAGCTCGCGCGCTGGCATCAGGACGTCGACAACGCCTTCTACGGCTGGAACGGCGCCTGGCTCGATCCGAAATTCCGCGACTGGGACATTTCCGAATACCTCGCCTACATCCGCGTTCCCGTCATGGTCCTGCAGGGCAGGGACGACCAATATGGCACCCTGCGTCAGGTCGAGATTGCGCAGCAGGAGTGCTACTGCCCGGTCGATCTGAAAATCATTCCAGGCGCGGGGCATTCCCCGCATCGCGAGGCGCCGGCGGCGACGCTTGAGGCGATTGGGCAATTTGCGACAGCGGCCCTGCGCGAGGATCAGGGACTGCAAGGACGCGCCGCATGATGGCGGTAGCGGCGTGACACGTCCGAGACCCGAGCGCGCCCGCAACATCGGCGCGGCCTTGGACCAGGCATGAAACAAAGTGCATGTAATGGCTGTTAGGGGCTAGACGCATCCAAAAAGATGCATTATTGTGCATCTAACGCTACGGCGAAAATGCATAATCAAGCTCAGGGGTGTGACCCATGGCCGGGGAAGATCGGCGCCTCGCAGGCGGCGCGACATTCATCGATTTCCAGACTGACCCGTCCCGCTACCGGCATTGGAAGCTTGCGGTCGATGGCGACGTCGCGACGCTGACCATGGACGTCGACGAGAATGGCGGCCTGTTCGAGGGCTATCTGCTCAAGCTCAATTCCTACGATCTCGGTGTCGACATCGAGCTCGCGGATGCGCTCCAACGGCTGCGCTTCGAGCATCCCGAGGTGAAGGTCGTCGTGATGCGCTCGGCCAAAAACCGCGTGTTCTGCGCCGGCGCCAACATCCGCATGCTCGCCGGCTCCACCCACGCCCACAAGGTCAATTTCTGCAAGTTCACCAACGAGACCCGCAACGGCATGGAGGACTCCTCGGAGAATTCCGGCCAGCGTTTCATCACGGTGGTGAACGGCTCGGCGGCCGGCGGCGGCTATGAGCTCGCGCTCGCGACTGATCACATCATCCTCGCCGACGACGGCTCGTCCGCTGTTGCGCTGCCCGAAGTGCCGCTGCTCGCGGTGCTGCCCGGCACCGGCGGGCTGACACGCGTCGTCGACAAGCGAAAAGTGCGCCGCGACCACGCCGATTTCTTCTGCACCATCGAGGAGGGCGTGAAGGGCAAGCGCGCCGTGCAATGGCGCCTCGTCGATGAGATCGCGCCGAACTCGAAGCTCGAGGCCAAGATCACCGAGCGCGCAAAGGAATTCGCGGCTGCCTCGAAGCGCAAGGGCAGCGGCAAGGGCATCGCGCTAACGCCGCTCAAGCGCCTGATCGACGAGACCAGCATCCGCTACGGCTTCGTCACGGTCGATATCGATCGCACAGCGCGCATCGCCACCATTTCGATCAAGGGTCCGGAAGCGGCGCCGCCGGCCGACATCGACGGCATGATGGCGCAAGGGGCTTCGTTCTGGCCGCTTCAGCTCGCGCGCGAGCTCGACGATGCCATTTTGCATTTGCGCATCAACGAGCTCGAGATCGCCATGCTGGTGTTCAAGAGCCATGGCGACCGCGCCCATGTGCTTGCCAGCGACGCCTTCCTCGAGGCCAACAAGGCGCACTGGCTGGTCAACGAAATCAGGCACTACTGGAAGCGAGTCCTCAAGCGCATCGACGTGACCTCGCGCACGCTGGTGACGCTGGTCGAGCCCGGGTCCTGCTTTGCCGGCACGCTGGCCGAGCTCGTGTTCGCCGCCGACCGCTCCTACATGCTGATCGGCACGCGCCAGGGTGACAACCGCCCGCCGCCATCGATCGAACTGTCCGCGATGAATTTCGGCCCGTATCCGATGAGCCACGGCCTGACGCGGCTTCAATCGCGCTTCCAGGCCGATCCGTCCGACGTGGAGCGCGCGGAGGCGACGCTCGGCACCGCGCTCGACGCCGAGCAGGCGGAAGAGCTCGGTCTCGTGACCTTCGCGCTCGACGACATCGACTGGGATGATGAAGTGCGCGTCTTCCTGGAGGAGCGCGCCAGCTTCTCGCCCGACAGCCTCACCGGCATGGAAGCGAGCCTGCGCTTCGTCGGCCCCGAGACGATGGAATCAAAGATCTTTGCGCGTCTGACGGCCTGGCAGAACTGGATCTTCCAGCGCCCGAACGCGGTCGGCGAGGAAGGCGCGCTGCGCCGCTACGGCAGCGGCCAGAAGCCGAAATTCGATATGACGCGGGTGTAACGACATTCACTGCGTCATGGCCGGGCTTGTCCCGGCCATCCACGTCCCTGGCTCAAGGAAGCAAGAACGTGGATGCCCAGCACAAAGGCCGGGCATGACGGAACGAAATCGCAAGGAGCACGGCCATGAACATGAACATCATGAACGTCGACTACTCGACCAAGATTCCGAACAACGTGAATCTCGCCGAAGACCGCCAGGTGCTCAAGGCGCTGGAAGGCTGGCACCCCGGCTACATGGACTGGTGGAGCGACATGGGGCCCGAGGGCTTCCAGGAATCGCTGGTGTACTTGCGCACCGCCTACTCCGTCGATCCGCGCGGCTGGGCCAAGTTCGACTATGTCCGTATGCCCGAGTATCGCTGGGGCATCTTGCTGGCGCCGCAGGAAGACAACCGCGTCGTGCCGTTCGGTGAGCACTATGGCGAGCCGGCCTGGCAGGAAGTGCCGGGCGAGCATCGCGCCATGCTGCGCCGCCTCATCGTGATCCAGGGTGACACCGAGCCCGCCTCGGTCGAGCAGCAACGCCATCTCGGCAAGACCGCGCCCTCGCTCTACGACATGCGCAATCTGTTCCAGGTCAACGTCGAGGAAGGCCGTCACCTCTGGGCGATGGTTTATCTGCTTCAGAAGTACTTTGGTCGCGACGGCCGTGAAGAAGCCGATGATTTGCTGCGCCGCCGCTCCGGCGATGCCGATGCGCCGCGCATGTTGGGCGCCTTCAACGAGGCAACGCCGGACTGGCTGTCCTTCTTCATGTTCACCTATTTCACCGACCGTGACGGCAAGATGCAGCTGCACTCACTCGCGCAATCCGGTTTCGATCCGTTGTCGCGCACCTGCCGCTTCATGCTGACGGAAGAGGCGCACCACATGTTCGTCGGCGAGACCGGCATCACCCGCGTCGTGCAGCGCACCTGCGACGCGATGCGCGAAGCCGGCATCACCGACCCGACCGACATCGCAAAAGTCCGCGCGCTCGGCGTGATCGACCTGCCGACCATCCAGAAGAAGCTGAACCTGCACTACACGCTGTCGCTCGACCTGTTCGGCTCTGAGGTCTCGACCAACGCGGCCAATGCCTTCAATGCCGGCATCAAGGGGCGCTATCACGAGACCCAGATCGAGGACGATCACCAGCTCAAGAACGCCACCTATCCGGTGCTGAAGTTCATCAACGGCGAAATCAAGCTGGTCGACGAGCCGGCACTGACCGCGCTCAACATGCGCCTGCGCGACGATTACAGCCAGGACTGCGTCAAGGGCATGCTGCGCTGGAACAAGGTGATCTCGACCGCGGGCTACGACTACAAGCTGACCCTGCCCAATGTCGCCTTCCACCGCCACATCGGCGAGTTCAAGGACATCCACGCCACGCCCGACGGCATTTTGATCGACGAGGCCACCTGGGCGAAGCGCAAGGACGAGTGGCTGCCGTCGGCGAGCGACGGCGACTTCATCACCTCCCTGATGCAGCCCGTCACCGAAACCGGCAGGTTCGCCTCCTGGATCTCGCCGCCGAAGGTCGGCATCGACAACAAGCCCGGCGATTTCGAGTATGTGAAGATCGAGTCGTAAGTTTCTTCACCTCTCCCCGCTTGCGGGGAGAGGTCGGATCGCATCGCAGATGCGATCCGGGTGAGGGGGTACAGGTGCGTCGACAATCTCGTCCGCGGAGAGGGGCCCCTCACCCCAACCCTCTCCCCGCAAGAGCGGGGCGAGGGAGCGCACCGCGGTGCCTCACCCTCAACTATCCCACCCGCTCCCCTTGATCCCCGGATTCGCATAGACGATGCCGCCATCGACCGCGATGGTCGCGCCCACCACGTAGTCTCCCGCGCGCGAGGCGAGATAGATCGCGGCGCCCGCCATGTCTTCGTCGGTGCCGATGCGCCCCGCCGGCACGCGCGTTGCGACCTCGTCGCCATGATCGCGCGCAGCGCGGTTCATGTCGGACTGGAACGGGCCCGGCGCGATCGCCGTGACCACGACATGATCCGAGATCAGCTTCACCGCCATGCGCCGGGTCAGGTGGATCAGCCCGGCCTTGCTCGCGGCATAGGAATAGGTCTCCATCGGATTGACGAAGATGCCGTCGATCGAGGCGATGTTGATCACCTTCGCCGGCCGTTCGGCGGAGGCTGCCGCGCGCAAGGGGCCGGCCAGCGCCTTGGTCAGGAAGAACGGCGCCTTCACATTCAGATTCATCACCTTGTCCCAGCCGCTTTCGGGGAATTCGTCGAACGCCGCGCCCCATGCCGCGCCGGCATTGTTGACGAGGATGTCGAGCTTCGGCTCGCGCTTCCCAAATTCGCTCGCCAGCAGCTCGGCGCCGGCGATCGTCGAGATGTCGATCGGCAGCGCGATGCATTCGCCGTCATATCGCGCGGTGAGCTCCTTCGCGGTCTCCTCGCACGGCCCCGCCTTGCGCGCGGTGATGTAGACCTTTGCCGCGCCGGCGCTGAGAAATCCCGCCGCGATCATCTTGCCGATGCCACGCGAGCCGCCGGTCACGAGCGCAACGCGGCCTTTGAGCGAGAACAGATCGTTGAACATGGTGCCTCCCTTGGGTTGGAGGCTGTGTGAGCCGGTGCCCGGGGAGAGTCAAGGAATGCGCCCCCGTCGTCGTCCTGGCTTTCGCCAGGACGACGCCTGAGGTTTGCCACGACGGCGGAGCTTGACGGCTACGCCGCCGCAATCCGGCGAAAACCGTTCCACATCGCGGTCGCGGCGCCCGAGGTCAGCACCGGCAGAATCCGCCTGTCCTGGTAGTTGCCGTTGAGCGAGACGCGCGGCAGCGCGGTCATGTGGCCGGCGTTCTCGGCGAACAGCATACCGGGCCGCGTCGTCACCGCGGTCTTGAATCCGGCTGCCGCAGCGAGCGCAAATTCGCGCTCACCGGCCGCTTCACGGTCGCCATAGGGATAGGCAAAATGCAGCACGGGGCGCTCCAGAGCCTGTTCGATCTGTGCCCGGCTCATCGCCATTTCCTGCGTGGCGATCTCCGCCGCCTGTTTGGCGAGATTGCTATGGCTGATGCTGTGCGCGCCGATCGTGACCAGGGGATCGGCGGCCAACGTCTTCACCTCGTCCCAGGACAGGCAGAGACTGCGGCACAGCGCTTCCATGTCGACGTCATGCTTGGTGCAGAGCGCCTCGATCTCGCGCTTGAGGTCATGTTCGTTCGGCAGCGCGCGCAGCCAGTCGTGCAGGCGGTCGAACGCCGCTTGCTTGGCCGCAAGTGTCGTCGCATCGAGCCGCAACGCGGACTTGCCGATCTGCACATCAATGTGCTCGGCCTTGGCGATTACGGCTTCCAGCGCCGTCCACCACAGACGTCCGTTGCCCTCGGCAAAATCGCTTGCGACATAGACCGCTAAAGGCGCGTCAAATTCGCGCAGCACCGGCAGCGCATAGTCCAGATTGTCGCGATAGCCGTCGTCGAGCGTGAAGGCGGCGAACCGCCGGGCGAACCGGCCCTGCGCCAGCCGCTCATGCAGCTCGTCCATGCCGACGATGTCGATGTCGCGTGAGCGCAAATGGCACAGCGTGGCGCGCAGGAAATCGGGGGTGACTTCGAGATGCCGGTTCGGCTGGAACGCAGCCTTACGGGCCGGCCGCACGTGGTGCAGCATGAAAATGGCACCCACACCCGACAAGAGCGGGCGCAGCAGGTGATGAGCGCCGCTGAAATAGAGCGCTTCCAGCCCGGCGCGGATGACGTTGTTGCGGAGTTGTTTCATTGCAGGCTGGCGGACCCCCGGGCATTCCGCCCACAACTTACGGAAGGACCCTTGAAGAAAAAGTTATTCCGGTTGTCCACGCAGGGCCTCCACAAGGGCACCATTTCCGGTTTGACAGCCCGCCAAGGGTTTGTTTTGTCTCCGGTTCCAGAGTTCGGGTCGTCGAATGCAGAAGCTTTTCAGGTGGGCCAGCAAATGGTGGCCGGGGCTGATCCCCCTGGCCGTCATGTGGGGATTTGCGGCCTGGAATAACACCTTGCCGGTCGAGGCGGACTTGGCGGCCCGCAGCTCGGCAGCGCTGAAGGATACCGTTCTGGACAAGACCCGGATCGCGGTCGACGGCCGCGACGTCAGCCTGGCCGCGGACGCCTTCTCCGAGGAGGGGCGCCGGGACGCCGTGACGGCGGTCGAAACCGTCCCCGGTGTGCGGCTGGTCGACGACCGGACCCGCCTTGTTCCCGAGGCCAAACCCTTCGTCTGGAATGCCGAACGTGACGTGGTGCGGGTGACCCTGTCGGGCTCCGCGCCGCTGCCCTCGATGCGGGCGCGGCTGACCGAGGCGGCGCGCAAGGAAGTCGCCGGCGTCGAGGTGACCGATCAGATGGGGCTGGCGCGCGGTGCGCCGCCACGGTTCGAGGCCGCCGCAACGTTGCTGCTCGACCAGATCGGCAAGCTCAAGGACGGCAAGATCACGATCACAGATACCAAGGTCAGTCTGTCGGGCATGGCGCGCGAGCTCGGCGGTCGCGAGGCGATTGCGGCCGCGCTGAAGAACCTGCCGGAGGGTTTTTCGATCGCCGCCAACGACGTCAAGGCGCCGCCCTACATCTTCCAGGCCTACAAGGATCCGGTGGCCGCGACGGTGACGCTGACCGGCTACGTCCCGGACAAAACCATCCACGCCGCGATCGCAACCAGCGCCGCGCGAAAGTTCTTCAACGAGAAGGTCGTCGACAATCTCAAGGCCAGCATCGGCGCGCCCGGCGCCTTCAACACCGCCGTGGTCGCAGCGCTCGGCGCGCTGTCGCGGCTGTCCACCGGCACACTCGTGGTCTCGGATCGCGAGGTGAAGCTGTCGGGCGATGCGCTCTATGAAGGTGCTGCCAACGACATCCGCGCAGGGCTCGGCAAGGACTTTCCGAAGAATTGGCAATACAAGCCGGAGATCACGGTGAAGCCTGCGGCAGGCCCGGTCGACGGCACCGTGTGCCAGCAATTGTTCTCGGACCTCCTGGGCAAGGGCAAGATCCGCTTCGCGGCGAAGCGCGCCGACATCGATCCGGATTCCGCCGGCATTCTCGACCATCTGATCGAGACGGCGCTGCGCTGCCCCGCCACCAATATCGAGGTCGTCGGGCATACCGATGCCGACGGCGAGGACTCCTTCAACCAGGCTCTCTCGGAGAAGCGCGCGCAGGCGGTGATCGATTATCTGGTCAAGGCCGGCCTGCCCGCCAGCCGCTTTACTGCGGTCGGCCACGGCAGCACGCAGCCCCTCGCCGGCAACGACACCGACGAGGGCAAGGCGCAGAACCGCCGCATCGAATTTCTGGTGAGGTGATGATGCCCTACCTCGTCTCGTTCCATATGGGTTGGCTGATCGGCTCGCTGCTGCTGGGCTTTTGCATGGGCTGGATCTCGGTGGTCCAGCGCGGCAACGGCACCTCGAAGGTGACCGCGCGGTGGCTTGCCGCCCTTGCCGCGGGTCTGGTCGCAGCTTCGTTGTCACATGTGGTCCGCGGTCGTTTCGGCTACTGGCTCGACCTCGGCCTGATCATGTTCGCGTGCTATCTCGTGGGTTGCACCATTGGTGCATGGCTACGCGACCGGGTGGTCTCGCGAAGCGCGCCGCCAGCTGCCCTGTGACATTGCCGTGCACCCTCACTCCTAGGGATGGGTGGCCGGCGCGCCCCATAGATTGACGTCGGCTTAAGCCGCGACGGAACATTGTGCGGTTGAAATCATCAAAACTTCATGGCGTCTGCGCAGGATTGCCAAGGAGATTCGCGTCAAGCCTTGCCGCCGAAAGCGCCAAACCGTGCATCAGGAGCCCGCAACCCTGCGTAAAATATTGAAGGCACGTGTTTTTGTTCGAATTGGCGAATTCCACTTCGCCCGAAAACGCGCTAGTGGAAGGGCAGGGGGCATGCGCGATGCCGAAGCCGGCGGCGAGGGGTCGTTGAGTGCCGGTGCGTCGTCCGCCTGTCTGCCGGCCAACCTGGCCGCTGAAGCGTTGTTCGAGGTCTAGATGCTGGAAGCCATACGCAGGGCGACGACGTTTCTGCGCCAGAAGCAAATCCTGCATAAGCTTGGAGTTGTGATCAGCGTCGCGGTCATCGGCATCGCTTGCTATGTGCTCTACCACATGCTCCGCGGCATCGATCGCAACGAGGTTCTGGAGGCGATCAAGAGCACCGAGCCGAGCCAGATTGCGATGGCGGCGCTTTTTGTGGCTGCGGGCTATTTCACCCTGACCTTCTACGACCTGTTCGCCACGCGCGCGATCGGGCATTCCCACGTGCCCTACCGGATCAACGCGCTCGCCGCCTTCACCAGCTATTCAATCGGCCACAATGTCGGCGCCAGCGTCTTCACCGGCGGCGCGGTGCGCTACCGCATCTATTCGGCCTATGGGCTGAACGCGATCGACGTCGCAAAAATCTGTTTTCTCGCCGGCCTGACCTTCTGGCTCGGCAATGCCGCCGTGCTCGGCCTCGGCATCTCCTACCATCCGGAGGCCGCCGCCGCGATTGACCAGCTGCCGCCCTGGCTGAACCGGGCGCTGGCGATGATGATCATCGTGGGGCTGGTCGCCTATGTGGTGTGGGTCTGGACCCAGCCGCGGGTGGTCGGCCGCGGGCCCTGGACCGTGGTGCTGCCGGGCGGCCCGCTGACGCTGCTCCAGATCGCGATCGGCATCGTCGATCTCGGTTTCTGTGCGCTCGCGATGTACGTGCTGGTCCCGGACGAGCCCAATCTCGGCTTCGTCGTGGTCGCGGTGATTTTCGTCTCGGCGACACTGCTCGGCTTTGCCAGCCATTCGCCGGGAGGCCTTGGCGTGTTCGACGCCGCCATGCTGGTCGGCCTCTGGCAGATGGACCGCGAGGAGCTCTTGGGCGGGATGCTGCTGTTCCGCGTCCTCTATTATCTGTCCCCCTTCGTTCTATCTGTAATCTTGCTGACGTTTCGCGAAGTTATCATCGGCGCACGTTCGAAGCGCTTGCAGCAGGCGGCGCTCAAGCTCGATCCCGGCCCCGCGCGTGAGGCCGCTTATGTGAGAGAGCGCAGCGACAGCGGCGCCTGAGCGGCGCAAGCCTTTAAGGAGAAGCCCTCCCCGATGGCGATCGACGCCCCATCTTCTCCCAACACCCAGCCCTGGTCCGATCGGCTGCGGCACTCGACCATCATCCTGATCGCGGCGGCGCTGGCGCTGTCAGTGGTGGTCTCGCTCGGCGAATTGTCGGCGCTGCACGCCGCGATCGTGTTCCTCTGCATCGCAGCCGCGGCGCTGATCCCTTGGCGCCTGCACGATCCCACAGCCTCGCGCGACGACGTCAGGCGCATCAACCCGGTCGAGAGCGCAGCGGTGGCCGCCGTCGTCGCCGGCATGCCGGATCCTGCGGTGCTGCTCGACCGCGCCGGCCGCGTCATCCATCTCAATGCCGCCGCCGCCCAGCTTGCGCCGGCGCTGCGCAGGAACGAGCTCGCCCAATTCGCGCTGCGCTCGCCGGAGATCATCACGGCGTTGCGCGAGGCGATCGCGACCACCGAGCCGCGCCGCGCGACCTATCTCGACCATGTACCGGTCGATCGCTGGATGGAGCTCATGATCACGCCGGTGCCGGTGCCGACCACCTTCGGCGGCGCCGACAAATGCATGCTGATGACCTTCCACGACCAGACGCCGCTGCGGCGGGTCGAGGAGATGCGGGCCGACTTCGTCGCCAATGCCAGCCACGAGCTGCGCACCCCGCTCGCCGCGCTGTCGGGCTTCATCGACACGCTCCAGGGCCAGGCCAAGGACGATCCAAAGGCGCGCGAGCGTTTCCTCGGCATCATGCACAATCAGGCCACCCGCATGGCGCGCCTGATCGACGATCTGCTGTCGCTGTCGCGGGTCGAGCTGTCGGCCCATGTCCGCCCCGACACGCTGGTCGACCTCTTGCCTATCATCCTCCAGGTCGCCGACGGGCTCGAGCCGCTGGCGCGGGAACGCCAGGTCGATGTCGAGACCCATCTGCCGGAAGCCCCCGTGATGATCGCGGGCGACCGCGAGGAGCTGCTTCGCCTGTTCGAGAACCTGATCGAGAACGCGCTCAAATACGGCGCCTCGGGCGGACGCGTCATCGTGTCGCTGACGTCAAGCGCGGCCACTGATGGATCTCAGGAAATCCGGGCCATGGTCCGGGATTTCGGTCCGGGCATCGCACCGGAGCACCTGCCCCGGCTGACCGAGCGCTTCTACCGGGTCGACGTCGGCGACAGCCGCTCGCAGGGTGGAACCGGGCTCGGATTATCGCTGGTGAAACATATTCTTAACCGTCATCGCGGCCGGCTCCTGATCGAAAGCGTACCCAAACAGGGCGCCACTTTTACCGCTTGTTTTCCCCAGGCCAGGCCTCCGGCATCGACGTGAAAATCAAGCGATTCCAAGCGCTTGAGGGTGTCATCCAGCTGTCACGAAACCTTCGTAAAAGCACAGCCGACCGCTCCTAAAGGGGCGGCGCGGGGAGCGCGATCGGGCGCGGATGGCGCTTCGCTCCCCTGTATGGAGACCAGCATGAATTTCCTCAAAACTATCGTCGCTGCCGGCTTGGTCGCCGCATCGACGACGGCGGCGTTTGCAGCCGACATCACGGGTGCCGGTGCGACATTCCCGTTCCCGATCTATTCGAAGTGGGCTGACGCCTACAAGAAGGAAACCGGCAACGGTCTGAACTACCAGTCGATCGGCTCGGGCGGCGGCATCAAGCAGATCCAGGCCAAGACCGTGACCTTCGGCGCCAGCGACGCGCCGCTCAAGGCCGAGCAGCTCGAGAAGGACGGCCTCGTCCAGTGGCCGATGGTGATGGGCGCCATCGTCCCCGTCGTCAACCTCGAGGGCGTGAAGCCCGGCGAACTGGTGTTCGATGGCGAGACGCTGGCCAACATCTATCTCGGCAAGATCACCAAGTGGGACGACGCCGCGATCAAGAAGCTCAATCCGAACGTGAAGCTGCCCGCGGAGGCGATCACCGTGGTCCGCCGTTCGGACGGTTCGGGCACCACCTTCAACTTCACCAACTACCTCTCCAAGGCCAGCGCGGACTGGAAGAGCAAGGTCGGTGAGGGCACCGCGGTCGAGTGGCCGGTCGGCGTCGGCGCCAAGGGCAACGAAGGCGTGTCGGGCAACATCAGCCAGACCAAGAACTCGATCGGCTATGTCGAGTACGCCTATGCCAAGCAGAACAAGCTGACCTACACCGGTCTCGTCAACAAGGCCGGCAAGCCGGTGCAGCCGACCGTCGAGGCCTTCCAGGCCGCCGCCTCCAACGCCGATTGGGCCAAGGCTCCCGGCTATTACGTTATCCTGACCGACCAGCCCGGCGACAAGTCCTGGCCGATCACGGCGGCGACCTTCATCCTGATGCACAAGTCTGCGACGGACAAGGCTGCCTCCCAGGAAGCCATCAAGTTCTTCCGCTGGGCGTTCAAGAACGGCGGCAAGGCGGCTGAAGAGCTCGACTACATCCCGATGCCGGACAGCGTCGTCCAGCTGATCGAGAAGACCTGGGCTGCCGAGATCAAGAGCTGAAGCGAATGGCCCGGACGCGCTGCAGCGTGAAACGCTGCTGCGCAGCGCCGGGACCGACAAGAACCGGGCCCCGGATCAGCGTCGCGCCGCTTCGCTGCTCGCGCCGCATCCGGGGCACAAGTCCGGCAACAAGCATATATAGAACGGGTACAGGGGATCGGCGTGGCAGAGATGGCTGTTCAGAGCGATGTAATCGACGACGCCGGACCGTACGACCGCGCCAAGGCCTTGAGCGCGTTCAAGCTCGGCGACGTCACCTTCTACTGGATCACGCGGCTTTCCGCGATCTCGGTGCTGCTGATCCTCGGCGGCATCATCATTTCGCTGATCGTCGGCGCCTTCCCGGCGATCAAGGAATACGGCCTGTCGTTCCTGTGGACGCAGCGCTGGGCGCCCTCGGCCGATCCGCCCGTGCTCGGCGCGCTCGGGCCGATGTACGGCACGCTCGTCACCTCCTTCATCGCGATGCTGATCGCCATTCCGGTCGGTCTCGGCATTGCGATCTTCCTCACCGAGCTCTGCCCGCAATGGCTGCGCCGCCCGATCGGCATGGCGATCGAGCTGCTCGCCGGCATTCCCTCGATCATCTACGGCATGTGGGGCTTCTTCGTGCTGGGCCCGTTCCTGGCCAACACCTTCCAGCCCTTCATGATCAGGGTCTTCGACGGCGTTCCGGTGCTGGGGGCGATCTTCGCAGGTCCCCCGTCCTATCTCAGCCTGTTCAACGCTGCGCTGATCCTCGCCATCATGGTGCTGCCCTTCATCACCTCGATCTCGGTCGACGTGTTCAAGACGGTGCCGCCGGTGCTGAAAGAGGCCGCCTACGGCGTCGGCTGCACCACTTGGGAAGTCGTCCGCAGCGTGGTGATCCCCTACACCCGGGTCGGCATCATCGGCGGCGTCATGCTGGCGCTAGGCCGTGCGCTCGGCGAGACCATGGCGGTGACTTTCATCATCGGCAACTCGTTCCGGATCTCCTCGTCGATCTTCGCGCCGGGCACCACGATCTCGGCGGCGATCGCCTCCGAGTTCGCCGAGAGTGACGGCCTGCACCAGTCCGGCCTGATCCTGCTCGGCCTGCTCCTGTTCGTGCTGACCTTCTTCGTGCTCGCGGCCGCGCGGCTGATGCTGCTGCGCCTGGAACAGAAGGCGGGGAAGTGACATGAACCCGATTTACGCACGCCGCCGCCGCACCGACGTCGTCATCCGCGGGCTCTGCATCGCCGCCGCCGTCTTCGGCGTCACCTGGCTCGCACTGATCCTGATCACGCTGCTCTACAACGGCCTTAGCGGCCTGAACCTCCAGGTCTTCACTGAGAACACGCCGCCGCCCGGCGCGTCCGAAGGCGGCCTGCTCAACGCCATCGTCGGCTCGCTGATCATGACCGTGCTCGGCGTCGGCATCGGCGCGCCGCTCGGCCTGTTCGCCGGCACCTATCTCGCCGAATACGGCCGCAACGACAAGCTGACTTCGGTGATCCGCTTCATCAACGACATCCTGTTGTCGGCGCCCTCGATCATCATCGGCCTGTTCATCTACGGCGCCGTTGTGGTGCCGATGCGCGGCTTCTCGGCGATCGCCGGTAGCCTCGCGCTCGCCGTGATCGTCATCCCGGTGGTGCTGCGCACCACCGAGGACATGCTGCTTCTGGTGCCGAACGCGCTGCGCGAGGCGGCCTCCGCGCTCGGCCTGCCGCGCTCACTGGTGATCAAGCGCATCGCCTACCGCGCCGCGCGCTCCGGCCTCATCACCGGCGTGCTGCTCGCCACCGCCCGCGTCGCGGGCGAGACCGCGCCGCTGCTGTTCACCGCGCTGTCGAACCAGTTCTTCAGCCTCGGCCTGAACAAGACGATGGCCAACCTGCCCGTGACCATCAACAATTTCGTGCAGAGCCCCTACGCCTATTGGAAGCAGCTCGCCTGGAGCGGCGCACTGCTGATCACGCTCACCGTGCTTGCCCTGAACATTGGCGCCCGCATCCTCGGCGCCGAGAGGACCGCAAAATGACCGACCTGTCCGTATCCGTGAGTTCCAACGGTCACCTGGCCTCGCATCCGCTGCCGGAAGCGCCCGCCAAGGTGATGGTGCGCAACCTCAACTTCTATTACGGCGAGCATCACGCGCTGAAGAACATCAACCTGACGCTCGGCACCAACCGCGTCACGGCCTTCATCGGCCCGTCGGGCTGCGGCAAGTCGACCCTGCTGCGCATCTTCAACCGGATGTACGACCTCTATCCGGGCCAGCGCGTGACCGGTCAGCTGATGCTCGACCAGACCAACATCCTCGATCCCAAGCTCGACCTCAATCTGCTGCGCGCCCGCGTCGGCATGGTGTTCCAGAAGCCGACACCGTTCCCGATGACGATCTACGAGAACATCGCCTTCGGCATCCGCCTCTACGAGAAGATCTCGAAGTCCGAGATGGACGACCGGGTCGAGAAGGCGCTGCGCGGCGGCGCGCTGTGGAACGAGGTCAAGGACAAGCTCAACGCCTCGGGCCTGTCGCTCTCCGGCGGCCAGCAGCAGCGCCTCTGCATCGCCCGCACGGTCGCGGTGCGGCCTGAAGTGATCTTGTTCGACGAGCCCTGCTCGGCGCTCGATCCGATCTCGACCGCCAAGGTCGAGGAGCTGATCCAGGAACTGTCCGAGAACTACACGATCGCGATCGTCACCCACAACATGCAGCAGGCGGCGCGCGTCTCCGACAAGACCGCCTTCATGTATCTCGGCGAACTGATCGAGTTCGACGACACCAGCAAGATCTTCACGTCGCCGAGCGACCGGCGTACGCAGGATTACATCACCGGCCGGTTCGGCTGAGGAGACGGGAAATGGGTACTGAACATACCGCAAAGGCCTTCGACACCGACCTCCAGGAGCTCACCCGCCTGGTCGCCGAGATGGGCGGCATCGCCGAGCGCATGATCGTCGATTCCGTCGACGCGCTGATCCGCCGCGACGTCGCGCTCGGCCAGCGCGTCGTCACCACCGACGCCGAGCTCGACGCGCTGCAGAAACGCATCGAGGAGCGCGCCGTGCTCACCATCGCCCGCCGCCAGCCGATGGCGGTGGATCTGCGCGAGATCGTCGGCGCCATGCGCGTCGCCACCGATCTCGAGCGCATCGGCGACCTCGCCAAGAACATGGGCAAGCGCGTTGCGGCGCTGGAGACGGACTTCCATCCGCTAAAACTGTTCCGCGGCCTGGAGCACATGACCGACCTCGTGCAGCAGCAGGTCAAGTCGGTGCTGGACGCCTATGCCGCGCATGATCTGCCGGCGGCAATGGCGGTGTGGAAGGGCGACGAGGAAGTCGACGCCATCTGCACCTCGCTGTTCCGCGAGCTCCTCACCTACATGATGGAGGATCCGCGCAACATCTCGTTCTGCATCCATCTGATGTTCTGCGCCAAGAACATCGAGCGGATCGGTGACCACGCCACCAACATCGCCGAAACAGTGTTCTACATGATCGAGGGTCAGGCGATCACCGACAAGCGGCCGAAGGGCGACATGACGACCTTCGCCACGACGGTACCGAATACCTAGGGAGCGACGACAACATGGGCGCACGCATCATGGTGGTTGAGGACGAGGAAGCTCTCACCGAGCTTCTCCGTTACAACCTCGAAGGCGACGGCTATGACGTGGAGACGGTGATGCGCGGCGACGACGCCGACACCCGCCTCAAGGAACACATCCCCGATCTGATCGTGCTCGACTGGATGCTGCCGGGACTATCAGGCATCGAGCTGTGCCGGCGGCTGCGCACCCGTCCCGAGACCAAGCAACTCCCGATCATCATGCTCACCGCGCGCGGCGAGGAGAGCGAGCGGGTGCGGGGTCTTGCGACCGGCGCCGACGACTACATCGTCAAGCCGTTCTCGGTGCCGGAGCTGCTCGCGCGCGTGAAGGGGCTCTTGCGACGGGCAAGCCCGGAGCGGCTCGCCACCGTGCTCGCCTATGGCGACATCGAGCTCGATCGCGACAAGCGCCGCGTGGCGCGCTCTGGCCGGCCGATCGATCTCGGCCCGACCGAATATCGCCTGCTGGAGTTCTTCCTGGAGCATCCCGGCCGCGTGTTCTCGCGCGAGCAGCTGCTCGACAGCGTCTGGGGCCGCGACATCTATATCGACGAGCGCACCGTCGACGTCCATATCGGCCGCCTGCGCAAGCTGCTCAATCTCGGCCGCGAGCAGGACCCGATCCGCACCGTCCGCGGCGCCGGCTATGCGCTGGATGATCGGTTTGCAAAGGCGGAGCAGACGTAAGTTAGGCGGTGTTGCTTTAGAGCATCCGCCGATCATGTTGCAGCGTATCCTGCGGCGATGAAGTAGTTGCGGCATTCCATTGATGTGAAGCGATCAATGATGCGACCAATCGCGCTCCAGAGGCCGTCGACGGTTCGTTCTGCGGCCTGACGCAAGAGTGCCTTGAGCTTGGCGAAGGCATTCTCGATCGGATTGAAGTCGGGGCTGTAGGGAGGCAGGTAGAGCAGGCTTGCACCCGCAGCTTCGATCATCTGGCGGATCCTTGGTCCCTTGTGGCTGGACAGGTTGTCCATGACGACGATGGCGCCTGGCGGAAGGTCGGGGATGAGAACCTTCTCGACATAGACTTCGAAGGCGTCGCGATTGATCGGTCCGTCGAGGACCCAGGGGGCGATGATGCCGCTGGAGGTGATTCCGGCCACGAAGGTCGTGGTCTTCCAATGGCCGTGGGGATCCCGACCTTCAGCCGCTCTCCACGCGGACAGCGGCCGTAGCGGCGGGCCATATTGGTCGAAGCCCAGGTCTCATCGATGAAGACGAGGCGCTTGGGATCAAGCGCAGGCTGGCCCTCGAGCCAATCCTGGCGCCGCTTTACGACGTCCGGCCGGTCCTGCTCGCTGGCGTGTGCGGTCTTTTTTTGCGCGTGATGCCGTGCCGCATCAGGAAGCGACGGAGTGTGCCTTCGCCGAACACCAGCCCCTTTTGGGCCAGGCTCCGGCGCAGCTCCTCGATCGAGACATCCGGCGTCGCCTTCAGCATCGCAAGGATCGTCTCCTTGTGCGCCTCGATGCGGCCGGACCTGCGGTCTCCACCGAGCGCCTTCGGGCGTGCATCACCCTGCTGGCGCTCGCGCATTCCCCACCGGCTCACGCTTGCCGCGCTCACCCCAAACCGTTCACCTGCCTCGCGGTGCGATGCCCCCGCCTTCACCGCGGCCAGAACCCTAACTCGAAGATCCAGCGAAAGAGCCTTCGACATGCCCGCCGGCCTCCAGCCCCGGCAGGCAGTTTGAATCACCTCACAGCTGATTTGGGAATCCCTTTCGATTCATTCAGCTCGGCGGATGCTCTAGCAGGCGGCTGCCACACTCTCACTGTCGTCCCGGACAAGCGTAAGCGCAGATCCGGGACCCATAGCCACAGGGAGTGATTGTTGCGCTAAAAAGGTAACTCCGAGTCCCCGTAGCCACAGCTTGCGGTGGCTGTGGGTCCCGGATCTACGCGCGCTTGAGGCGCGCTTGTCCGGGACGACATCGGATTTGTAGAGCCGCGATCGCACGACGGCTCATTTCTGGTCTCAGAACAAACTCACCGCGTGCTCGGCTTGGCCGGCGCCCGCCGCCGATCCGCGGCCGGCTGATACGCCACGCGCGAGTGCTGGGCACAGTAGGGCAGGCCGGACAGCGCCCTGCCGCCGCAGAAGAAGAAATCCGGGCTCGATGGATCGCCGACCGGCCAGTGGCAGGTTGCCTCGTTCAATTCCAGCAGCGACAGCCGCTGGCTCATTGGCACCACGTTGTCGTAGGTGACCGGTTCGGCCTCCACCTCGACCTCGAAGGCCTGCGCCAGCGCGGTGTTGCCGCGCGAGATCGGCCGGGTCACCCGCATCATGTGCTGTGCTGGGCGCGCCTTGCGCGGCCGCGGCGCGGCCGAAGATGGGCTCTTGGCGCGGCCCGACAGGCCGAGCCTGTGCACTTTGCCGATCACGGCATTGCGGGTCACATTGCCGAGCTCGGCCGCGATCTGGCTGGCCGAAAGTCCGGCCTCCCAGAGCTTTTTCAGCTGCTCGACGCGATCGTCGGACCAGGTCAAAACCGTCATTGCACCCTTTCCCTCGCTGCGCGCCACCATCCTGGGGCCTCACAGCGAATGCCTAAGCCTTGAAAAACCCGTGCCGCCAGAATCCCTTAAGGCTCGCCGGGCGCGCTACTGACGCCCGAACGTTTACGCCGGTACATGAGGACTTAGAGGATCAGAACCGCTGCACGAGATGTCGTATCTGACAGGCCAAACGCTACAATATGGCGTGACTCCCGCGCAAGAGTCCGCCGACTCGCTTCCACATGTTCCGTGGTGAAAACCCCGCAAAATCGGCACCGCAAGACTACGGATTCAGCGTTTCGCGAGGCTTTCCAGGCGGCATTGACACCGGTCTTGCCAGGCATAAGATAGTGGCGCGTGCCGCCCTTAAAAGGCGGCACGTTTCGTTTTCCGGACCGATCAATGGTGCGCTGCGCAAGGCACGCCAGGCAGGTCTCAACATTCAAATGCAACATCCAAGTGATGGTCATGACCAACAGCGCCGCGCCGCATCTGCTTCCCGTTTTCGCCAGGGCCGACCTTGGTTTCGAGCGCGGCGAAGGCTGTTGGCTGATCGCGACCAATGGCGATCGCTATCTCGATTTCACGTCGGGCGTTGCGGTGAACGCGCTCGGCCATGCTCATCCCGCGCTGGTCAAGGCATTGCAGGAGCAGGCGACCAAGCTCTGGCACATGTCGAACCTGTTCCAAAGCCCGGACGGTGAGAAACTGGCGGCGCGCCTGTGCAGCGAAAGCTTCGCCGACTTCGTGTTCTTCTGCAATTCCGGCGCTGAAGCGCTGGAATGCGTGATCAAGGTCGTGCGGCGCTATCACGCCGCAAAGGGCCATCCCGATCGCTATCGCATGATCACCTTCGAGGGTGCCTTCCACGGCCGCACGCTGGCGACGCTGGCTGCGACGGGCTCGGCAAAATATCTCGAAGGTTTCGGCCCGCCGATGGACGGCTTCGACCAGGTCCCGCATGGCGATATCGAGGCCGTGAAGAAGGCGATCGGTCCGCAGACCGCCGGCATCCTGATCGAGCCGATCCAGGGCGAGGGCGGTGTGCGTTCGTCGACACCCGCCTTCCTCAAGGCGCTGCGTCAGCTCTGCGACGAGAAGGGCCTGTTGCTCGCGTTCGACGAGGTGCAGACCGGCATGGGCCGCACCGGCGATCTGTTCGCGCATCGCCGTTTCGGCGTCACGCCCGACGTGATGTCGCTGGCGAAGGCGCTCGGTGGCGGCTTCCCGATCGGTGCTTGCCTTGCGACCGCGGAAGCGGCCTCCGGCATGACACCCGGCTCGCACGGCTCGACCTTCGGCGGCAATCCGCTCGCGATTTCCGCTGCGAACGCCGTGCTCGACGTCATGCTCAAGCCCGGCTTCTTCGACCACGTGCAGAAGATGTCGCTGCTGCTCAAGCAGAAGCTCGCCTCCGTGATCGATCGCCATCCTGATGTCGTCAGCGAAGTGCGTGGCGAGGGTCTCCTGATCGGCATCAAGGCGGTCGTGCCTTCGGGTGATCTCGTTGCCGCCTTGCGCCACGAAAAGCTGCTCACCGTCGGCGCCGGCGATAATGTCGTGCGCTTCCTGCCGCCTCTGATCGTCACCGAAGCCGAGATCGAGGACAGCATCGGGCGGCTCGAGCGCGCCTGCACGGCGATCTCGTCCGGTCAGACCAAGCGGGCGGCAAGCTGATGAGCAAGTCGCCAAAGCACTTCCTCGACATCAACGAGCTCCCGCTGTCGGAGCTCAAGCGCATGCTCGCCGCATCCTCCGCCATGAAGGCGAAGCAGAAGGCGCATCAGCCGGTCAGGCCGCTCGAAGGCAAGACGCTGGCGATGATCTTCGAGCGCCCCTCGACGCGGACGCGAGTGTCGTTCGACGTCGCCATGCGCCAGCTCGGCGGCGAGCCCATCATGCTCACCGGTGCCGAAATGCAGCTCGGCCGCGGCGAGACCATCGCCGACACCGCGCGTGTGCTGTCGCGCTATGTCGACGCCATCATGATCCGCATCCTCAATCACGAGGCGCTGCTGGAGCTTGCGGCCTATGCGACCGTGCCCGTCATCAACGGCCTGACGCGCCGTTCACACCCTTGCCAGGTGATGGCCGACCTCATGACCTACGAGGAGCATCGCGGTCCGATCGAGGGCAAGACGGTGGCCTGGACCGGTGACGACAACAACGTGCTGGCGTCCTGGGCCCACGCCGCCGAGCGCTTCAAATTCCAGCTCAACGTCGCAACGCCGCCGGAGCTCGCCCCGAAAAAGGCGATGCGCGACTGGATCAAGACGACCAATGCGCCGATCGTGCTCGGCACCGATCCGGAGGCCGCCGTGCGCGGTGCCGACTGCGTCGTCACCGACACCTGGGTGTCGATGGGCGACAAGGAGGGCGAGCACCGTCACAACGTGCTCAAGCCGTACCAGGTCAATGCCAAGCTGATGTCGTTGGCCAAGTCCGATGCGCTGTTCATGCACTGCCTGCCCGCCCACCGCGGCGAAGAGGTCACCGATGACGTGATCGACGGCCCGCAATCGGTCGTGTTCGACGAGGCCGAAAACCGCCTGCACGCGCAGAAGGGCATTCTGGCCTGGTGCTTTGACGCGGTGAAGTAGGCGGGGCGGATCTGGATCGTCGTCCTGGCTTTCGCCAGGACGGCACCGAATTTGCAGGATCGTGTGCACTCATAGCTGCATCCGGAACACGCCGCCTCGCACCCCTTCCAATCCCTCACCTCCGACCCCAGATAGAGCGCCATGGTTTTCCAATCCCCTGACATGAAAACCGGGCTAGAAGGCCCGGTTCGCGCGCCATCAGCAGTTCCGATCGATGACGCCGTGCTGCCCTACGAGGTCGATGCGCTCGACGTGCGTGGCCGCCTGGTGCGGCTCGGCCCGGCGCTCGATGACATCCTCACCAAGCACGATTATCCCGCTCCCGTCGGCAAGCTGCTCGGCGAGGCCATCGTGCTGACGACGTTGCTCGGCTCGGCGCTGAAATTCGAGGGCCGCTTCATCCTTCAAGCCCAGACCGACGGTCCGGTATCGTTCCTGGTCGTCGACTACATGGCGCCGGATCGCCTGCGCGCCTATGCGCGCTTCGATGCTGCGCGCCTCGGTGACGCCAGGGATTCAGGGACGCTGCTCGGCCGCGGCCATCTCGCCATGACCATCGACCAGGGCCCCGACATGAGCCGTTACCAGGGCCTGGTCGCGCTCGACGGCGGCGGCCTCGAAGAGGCCGCCCACGAATATTTCCTGCGCTCCGAGCAGATCCCGACGCGCGTGCGCCTCGCGGTCGGCGAGGAATGGCGCAGTAGCGATGGCGGCAAGCATCGCTGGCGCGCCGGCGGCATGCTGATGCAGTTTTTGCCGAAGGCGCCGGAGCGCGCGCGGCAGGCCGATTTGCATCCCGGCAACGCGCCCGAAGGCACCGAGGTGCACAGCGTCGCGGAAGACGACGCCTGGGTCGAGGCGCGCTCGTTGATCGAGACCGTCGAGGACGTCGAGCTGATCGATCCCGAGCTGTCCGGTGAGCGGCTGCTGTTCCGCCTGTTTCACGAGCGCGGCGTGCGCGTGTTCAATCCACAGGTCCTGAAGGCACAATGCTCCTGCTCGCGCGATGCGGTGGCGTCCATGCTGAAGAGCTTCTCGTCCGACGATCGCGCCGCGATGGTCAAGGACGACAAGGTCGTGGTGACCTGCGAGTTCTGCTCGTCGGTCTACCAGTTCACGCCGCACGAGGCGGGCGTGGAGAACGCGTAGGCCTCCATTTCCCGTCATTGCGAGCGCAGCGAAGCAATCCAGAAATGCATCCGCGGTGTCAGTCTGGATTGCTTCGTCGCAAGGGCTCCTCGCAATGACGAGTTTGGGGCACGCTCGCGCCTCATTCTCGCTGTCATCGCCCGGCCTGAACACCTGACCGGGCGATCCAGTACTCTGAGACGGCGCTGATTGAACCGATAGGCCGCGGCGTACTCGCCGGAGCCTGTCATCGGGCTCGCCGAAGGCGAGACCCGGTGGCGGGGCATGACAGCGGTGGGCGTCGCCGCACCGCCCCTAATTCAACACCCGCTTGTAGTCCGGGCTGTCCAGCGAGAACGTCGGCACGTCGATCTCGAAGCGCTCGCCGCTTTCGCTGACCATCTGGTAGCGGCCGGTCATGAAGCCGGAGGCGGTCGTGAGCGGTACGCCGGAGGTATATTCGAAGCGCTCGCCGGGAGCCAGGATCGGCTGCTCGCCGACGACGCCCTCGCCCTTCACCTCCTGCTGGCGGCCGGAGGCATCGGTGATGATCCAGTGCCGCGTCTTCAGCTGCACGGTCTCGTCGCCGGAATTGGTGATGACGATGGTGTAGGACCAGAAATAGCGGGAGCGGTCGGCCGACGACTGCTCCGGAACAAAGTTCGGCTCGACGGTCACTTCGATCTGGCGGGTCACGGCGCGGTACATGATGCCATCATACCGAAATCCGCCCGGGGAACCAAACCCTGGAGGCGGCTTTGGCGACATCGTCCCGCCAGAATTCGCGGGGAAGGACTCCCCCAAGGGAAGACACCCTTATGTGATCTGGCCGCTTTGCGAGACGACGGCCGGACCGGTAAACTCCATTGCACGTCGCGATTTGCGGAAGGGTTTTGGCCCCCGATGACCATTGCCGACCAAGTGACGGGATCGACGATCGCGGGAACCGCGGGTGCCAAACCCGCAGGCACCAAGCCGCGGGCCGCCGCGCCGGCCATCACGCTGCCGGCCATCGGCGAGCGCGAGCTCCGGCTCGATCTGTTCCGCGGGCTGGCGCTGTGGCTGATCTTCATCGACCATCTGCCAACCAGCCTGCTGACCTGGTTCACCATCCGCAATTACGGCTTCAGCGACGCCACCGAGATCTTCATCTTCATCTCAGGCTACACCGCCGCCTTCGTCTACGGGCGGGCGATGCTGGAGAACGGCGTCGTCATCGCCACCGCGCGCATCCTGCGGCGCGTCTGGCAGATCTACGTCGCCCACGTCTTCTTGTTCACGATCTTCCTCGCCGAGATTTCCTATGTGGCGACCAGCTTCGAAAACCCGCTCTACACCGAAGAGATGGGCATCATGGATTTCCTCAAGCAGCCCGACGTCACCATCGTGCAGGCGTTGCTGCTGCGCTTCCGGCCCGTCAACATGGACGTGCTGCCGCTCTACATCGTGCTGATGCTGGCGCTGCCGTTGATCCTGTGGTCGATGAAGTGGAAGCCCGACGTCACGCTCGGCCTCTCGGTCGTGCTCTACGCGGTGACCTGGGAATATGACCTCTACTTTTCGGCCTATCCGAACGGCTTCTGGGCGTTCAATCCGCTGGCCTGGCAATTGCTTTTCGTCTTCGGTGCATGGTGTGCGCTCGGAGGTGCGCGACGCATGTCGCGCATTCTGGCCTCACCGGTGACGATGTGGATTGCGATCGCCTATCTGGTCGCAGCGTTCTACGTGACGCTGACCTGGTACGTGCCGCAGCTCGGTCACCTCATGCCGAAGCGCATCGAACAGTGGATGTATCCGATCGACAAGACCGATCTCGACGTGCTGCGCTTCACCCATTTCCTGGCGCTGGCCGCGCTCACCGTGCGCTTCCTGCCGCGGACCTGGCCGGGTTTGAAATCGCGCTGGCTGCGGCCGCTGATCCTGTGTGGGCAGCATTCCCTCGAGATCTTCTGTCTCGGCGTCTTCCTGGCCTTCGCCGGCCATTTCATCCTGGCCGAGGTCTCCGGCGGCGCAGCCATGCATGCGTTGATTAGTCTCTCCGGAATCCTGATCATGTGGGGGGTGGCCTGGGTCATTTCGTGGTACAAGAGCGTGGCTGACAAGAGCGGTGCGAAAACCAAAAACGCCGTCGGCAACGCCGATCTGGCGGGAGGGGGCTGATGAAGGCGAAGGTTCTCCTGAGCCTGATCCTGCTATGCGGTGGTCTCGCCGCGCCCATGGCGCGCGCGGGCGATGGTGCGTCTGCTGCTCCGGCCGCGCCCGCGGCCTGCGAATTGCCGCCCTATCTGCTCACCAGCGAAAGCCGGCTTCCCAAGGTCGCCGACGCCGTCAAGGCCGGCAAGCCGCTCGAGATTCTGGTCATCGGCAGCCGCTCGACCACGATTCCTTCCTCGGAGAGCAGCTCATATCCGGCGCGCATGGAGGTGAGCCTCAAGGACAAGCTGCCGCCCTCGGAAGCGGTGCACGTCTCCGTAGAAATACAGAGCAAGAGGACGGCACAGGAGACCGCCGCCACCTTCGTTAAGCTGATGGAAGCAAAAACGCCTACTTTGGTCATCTGGCAGACCGGGACCGTGGATGCTATCCGATCCATCGATCCCGACGAATTTCGCAGCGCAGTAACCGAAGGGGTTACTGCGTTGCAAAAGACAGGGGCTGACGTCGTCTTGATGAATTTGCAGTACAGCCCGCGTACCGAAACCATGATCGCGGCGCAGCCTTTTCTCGATAATATGCGCGTGGTGGCGCAGGAGCACGACATCCCGCTGTTCGACCGTTTCGCGATCATGCGACAGTGGAATGATCAGGGCCAGTTCGACCTGTTCAACCCGTCCCGCGGGCCTGAGCTGGCGAAACAGGTTCATGATTGCCTCGGCCGGGCGTTGGCACAATTCGTGATCGACGCTGCCCATCTGGAGCCGGCCCAGCAGCAAAATTGAGGTCTAGCGTTAATGAGTTCTCTCCGCCCTTTTTGTCTGACGTCATGGCTGGCTGCGCCCGCAGCAGCAATGCTGCTGGTGCTGGCACCCGCTTCGCAGCTGCGCGCGCAGACGCAAGCCGCACAGGCGACGCCCGCGCCCGCGCAGCCGGCTGATCCCGCTTCCGCCCCGTCCTCCCAAACCACTGTCGCCGCGACGTCCCCCGACCGGCGCGGCATCACCGCGCGCGCCATCGACAAGGTGAAGGAGGTCGCAAAGTCCGCCGGCGACATCTTCAGCCGCGTGCCCTGCCTGCCGCCGAAGGGCGGCTCGAAGGCGATGGGCACGCTGCCGCATGTCGCAAGCAAGCTCGTCGCCGGCCAGCCCGTCGTCATCGTCGCGTTCGGCTCGTCTTCGACAGCAGGATTCGGTGCGAGTTCGCCGGAGTTCAATTATCCGAACCGCCTCGCCGCACAGCTGCGCCGGCATTATCCGACTGCCGACATCACCGTCGTCAATGCCGGCGTTGGTGGCGAGGATGCGCCCGAGATGATGAAGCGCCTTCAGACGCAGGTGATCGACGTGCATCCGGATATGGTGATCTGGCAGGTCGGCACCAACGCCGTGCTGCGCAACCTCGATCCCGGCGAGACCGCAAAGATGGTCGAGGACGGCATCTCCCGCATCCAGGCTGCGGGCGGCGCCGACATCGTGCTGGTCGATCCGCAATATTCGCCGGCGGTCAACCAGCGCGCCGAGAGCGCCGGCAAGATGGTGAAGCTGCTCGGCAAGGTCGCCGAGCTCCGTCACGTCGGCATCTTCCCGCGCTTCGAGGTGATGCGCGAGTGGCACGAGAAGCAGGCGATCCCGGTCGAGGGCTTCGTCATCGCCGACGGTCTGCACATGAACGATTGGGGCTATGCCTGCTTCGCCCAGCTCCTCGGCGACGACATCATCCACTCCGTCGGCCAGATCAAGCTGGGTGTGAACGTGCCGGCCGACGTGCGCGCGTATCGGCCGATGTAGGTATAAATGCCGTAGGGTGGGCAAAGGCGCGCTCTTCGCGCGCCGTGCCCACCATCTATCGGCAGTGTGATCGTGAATGGTGGGCACGCTTCGCTTTGCCCACCCTACGAGTCCGAGCCTTTGGCTCGCTCACGCCTTCTCCAGCGCCGCGGTGAGATCCTCGATCAGATCGTCCGCATGCTCGAGCCCGGCGGAGAAGCGGATGAAGCCCTCGCTGATGCCGAGCGCGGCGCGGTCTTCCGGCTTCAAACGCTGATGCGTCGTGGTCGCCGGATGCGTGACGAGACTCTTGGCATCGCCGAGATTGTTGGAGATCTTCGCCAGCTTCAATTCATTTAGCACGCGGAACGCGGCCTGCTTGCCGCCCTTGACCTCGAAGCCGACCAGCGTCGAGCCGCCGCGCATCTGCTTCTTCACCAGGGCTGCCTGCGGATGATCGGCGCGGCCGGGATAGACCAGCCGCGAAATCTTCGGATGGCTGGCCAGCACCTCGGCAATGCACGCCGCGGTGTCGGTCTGCGCGCGCACGCGAACGCCCAATGTCTCAAGGCCCTTGAGCAGGACCCAGGCGTTGAACGGCGAGATCGACGGGCCGGTCTGGCGCATGAAATTGTGGATGTGCTCGGCGATGAAGGCTTCCGAGGACAGGATGATGCCGCCCAGACACCGGCCCTGGCCGTCGATGTGCTTGGTCGCCGAATAGACCACGACGTCGGCCCCGAGCGCGAGCGGGCTCTGCCAGATCGGCGTTGCGAACACGTTGTCGACCACGAGCCGCGCGCCGCCCTTGTGCGCGATCTCGGCAATGCCGGGGATGTCGAGCACATCCAACGTCGGGTTGGTCGGACTCTCCAGGAAGAACGTCTTGGTGTTGGGCTTGAGCGCCCGCTGCCACTGGTCGAGATCGAGCCCGTCGACCAGCGTGGTCTCGATGCCGTAGCGCGGCAGCAAATCCTGCACCACATAGAGACATGAGCCGAACAGCGCCCGCGAAGCCACCACATGGTCGCCCGCCTTCAGCGGCGCCAGGATCGCGGTCGTCACCGCCGCCATGCCGGTTGCCGCCGAGCGGGCCGCCTCGGCGCCTTCGAGCTCGATCATGCGGCGCTCGAACATCGCGATGGTCGGATTGGAGTAGCGCGAATAGATGAAGCCGGGATCCTCGCCCTTGAACCGCGCCTCGCACTCCTCGGCGCTGTTGTAGACATACCCTTGCGTCAGGAACAGCGCCTCCGACGTCTCGCCATATTGCGAGCGCAGGGTCCCGGAATGGACCAGGCGGGTTTCGGGACGGTAGGTGGCAGGCGACTTCGACATAAGACCCTCCGACATGACCGTCGAACGAGAACGGTCACAAAAAAACCGGCCTGGATATCTCCACGGGCCGGGATCACAGAGGTCCCCGGCCTGTTTAGCGACTTATTTAACGTGGCTGCAAGCCGGCCGGCTCAAATCACCACGGGATAAGTGATGCTCATATTCCGCAATGCCCTTTCCGTCAAGGCGTCCATCGGATAGCCGTAAAAGGCTAGTATTTCCCGTATATCGGGATGCGTTGCCCCTTGCTGAGGATCCCCGGTTGACGTTCACGGTCGCTGCCGACGCCAATGGTATCCTGCCCGACCGCATGATCGCGGCGATGGCGGAGGCGGGGCTCATCCTGCCCGCGTACGACTTCGTCGAGAGCCAGATCCAGCCGGCGAGCCTCGATTTGCGCCTCGGCGACATCGCCTATCGCGTCCGCGCCAGCTTCCTGCCCGGTCCCGGCGCCACCGTCGCCGAGCGCATCGACGAATTGAAGCTGCACGAGTTCAGCCTGGCTGACGGCGCGGTGCTGGAGACCAATTGCGTCTACATCGTGCCGCTGCTGGAAAGCCTCGCGCTGCCGCCGGAGATCGTCGCGGCCGCGAACCCCAAGAGCTCGACCGGCCGGCTCGACGTCTTCACCCGCGTGATCGCCGATGGTACCCGACGCTTCGACATGATCGGCGCCGGCTATCACGGCCCGCTCTATGCCGAGATCAGTCCGAAGACGTTTCCGGTGCTGGTGCGCGAGGGCTCACGCCTGTCGCAGGTGCGCTTCCGCACCGGCGACGCCATCCTCAATGCCGACGAGCTCGATGCGCTGCATGCCACCGAGCGCCTGGTCGACATCGACGATGCCGATCTCTCCGGCGGCGTCGCCGTCTCCGTCGACCTGTCGGGTGAGAAAGCGAACGGCTTCGTCGGTTACCGCGCCAAGCGCCACACCGGCGTCGTCGACGTCGATCGCCGCTCCGGCTATGCAGTGGAAGATTTTTGGGAGCCGATCTCGGCCCGTCCCGACGGCAGCCTGATCCTCGATCCCGGAGAGTTCTACATCCTCGCCTCCAAGGAAGCTGTGCAGGTCCCGCCCGACTACGCCGCCGAGATGGTGCCGTTCGATCCCCTGGTCGGCGAATTCCGCGTGCACTATGCCGGATTTTTCGATCCCGGTTTCGGCTATGCCGGTGCCGGCGGGCAAGGCGCGCGCGCCGTGCTGGAGGTGCGCTCGCGCGAAGTGCCGTTCATTCTCGAACACGGCCAGATCGTCGGCCGCCTCGTCTACGAGAAGATGCTGGCACGCCCCGACGCCATGTACGGCCAGCGCATCGGCTCCAACTACCAGGCGCAGGGCCTCAAACTATCGAAGCATTTTCGGGTGTAGCCCGATCCTGTAGCCCGGATGGAGCGCAAGCGTAATCCGGGAGTTCTCTCGCTTGTGGCACCAATCCCGGATTACGCTGCGCTCCATCCGGGCTACAAGGTGTTGGCATGACCGATCAATCCGAACTCGACGCAAACATCATCGAAGACGTCGCGGACGCGCTGATCTATTCGGATCGCTCCGGCACGATCACGCGTTGGAATCGGGCATCGACCGCCCTGTTCGGCTTCTCCGCCGGGGAAGCGCTGGGTCAAAATCTCGATCTGATCATTCCCGAGCATCTGCGCGCCGCGCACTGGAAGGGTTTCGAGGCTGCGCTTTCCAGCGGCACGATGAAGCTTGCAGGGCGTCCGACGCTGACACGCGCGTTGCACAAGAGCGGACGCAAGCTCTACATCGAGATGACCTTCGCGCTGGTGCGCGATGCCGCTGGAGCGGTGCAGGGATCGGTGGCGATGGCGCGCGACGTGACGGAACGCGTCGAGCGCGAGCGCGCTGCCAAGGCCGCGCAAAATTCGTGATGCGGAATTGACGGGCCGCCGTGCAGGGCGGCCTGCATGCGCGTCATGTTGCCTGACACCGGGCGCAGTGACACACTCGATCGAAACAACGATCGGGAGCGAACATGACCGCCGCATCAGACACAGCGCAGGAAGCCCAATGGAAACGCTGGCGCGCGGTCGCGGATCTCTATCACGCCTACTTCACGGGCCTGATCCTCACTGTTGTCACGCGGCGCGGCACGGCGGATGCCGCAGAATTCGTCTTCCGCGTGTTCCGCCGCCAGCAGCAGGAGCGCTTCCTGCCGGGCCTGGAAAAGCTCGGCCTGCGTCATCTGCCGCCGGCGGTGGCTGCTGCGCAATATCACTATCTCTCCAACTGGATCGGCGGCGTGCATGTCGAATACATGTATGAGAGCGACCGCAAAGCCTGGATCCGCTATCCGCCGCCGCGCTGGATCTGGAAGGGCACCGCGATCTGCGGCGTGCCCGGCGAGGTCAGCCGCGCGATGCTGCGCGGCTGGCACGCCAACAACGGCGTCGCGCTCGGCGATCTCCGCTTAGGCTTCGTCTGCACCAAGCAGAGCGTCGATGGCCAGGACGGTCTCGAAGGCTATTACCATCAATACGACCACCCACTCGAGCTCGACCAGCGCCTGGTGTTCGCGCGGCATCTGGAGGCCCCTACGTTCGATGCGAAGACCGCGCCGGCTTTGCCGGTTGCGAGCTGGCCGAAACCGCGGCTGGAAAAAGCCTATCGCAACTACGCGATGGAATATGTCCGCACCGCCGCGCCGGTGATGGTGCAGGTGTTCGGTCCGGAAGATGCCGGCTATCTGCTGCACCTCACCGGCAAGCTGATCGGCATGCAGTATTTCGACGAGGTCGCGGCGGCGTTGGCGATGAGCCGCGGCGGTGCGCGCGAATTCGCATCGTTCCTGAACGCGCTGTTCGCCGCGCAGGACGATGCGTCCGAAACGGTGCAATCAGAAGGCGCGTTCGAAACAAGCCAGCAGAGCTGGAAGCTGATGGATGATGTCACCGACTATCACCCCGCCTGCACCAAGGTGCTGGAGGGGTTGTTCCAAGGGCTGGCTGCGGGATGCGGACGAAACATAGGCGTGCACATGCGCACCGCGAAGAGCGGTCGCCCGCCGCTGGTGTGGACGATTGAATAGGCGAGCGGGCCGCCACCACTTCGCCTCTCCCGCCTGCGGGGAGAGGCGGAATCTGCGAAAGCAAATTCCGGGTGAGGGGGTCTCCACGAGTCCAACTGTCACTGCCTTTGCCGCAGCAGCCCCTCACCCCAGCCCTCTCCCCGTAAGAACGGGGAGAGGGAGAAGGAAAGCCGCTGCCGCAGGGCACTCCTGCACCTGACGCAGGGGGAATCGGCGCGCAGCGTGCTAACAAGCCCCTGCCGCGCCCTGCGCGCGAATTGATTTATTCGCACACCTGTTCATTGCCGCGCCGCAATTGGCGCTTGTGCCCGGGAGAGGACATGTCCGACATCGCCGAAATCCCGGTCGATGCACAGGAGCGCCCGCTGCCGCCGCCTCCGCGGCCGGTCAGAAGCGCGCTGACCGATGGCCCGATCCTGCGCACGCTGCTCGGGCTCGCCTGGCCGAACGTGATCGGGTTATCGGCCGGCATGTGCGTGGTCATCGCCGAGACCTCCTATGTCGGCCGGCTCGGTGTCGAGGCGCTGGCCGCGATGGCGCTGGTGTTTCCGACCGTGATCCTAACCATGACGATGTCGGGCGGCGCCATGGGCGGCGCGGTGGCCTCCGCCATCGCGCGCGCTCTCGGCGCCGGAGATCGCGAGCGCGCCGGAACGCTCGCCGTACACGCGATGCTGATCGGCATCAGCTTCGGTCTCGTCTTCATGCTGGGCATGCTGATCTTCGGGCCGCCCCTGCTGGAATTGCTCGGCGGCCGCGGCAATGTGCTGACCCACGCAATCGCCTACACGCAGGTGTTTTTTGGCGGCGCGGTGCTGCCCTGGCTGCTCAACACCATGGCCGGCGTCCTGCGCGGCACCGGCAACATGAAGCTGCCGTCGCTGTTGATCCTCAATTCGGCGGCCTGGCAGGTCGTACTCGGCGGTACCCTGGGCCTCGGGCTCGGACCGGTGCCGCAGCTCGGCATGCGCGGCGTCGCGGCCGGCGCGCTGATCGCTTACTCCATGAATATCTGTATCATGGGTTGGTACCTGTTTTCCGGCCGGGCCCGCATCGCGCCGAGGCTGCGCGGCTTGCGCATCCAATGGGCGATGTTTTTCGACATCCTGAAGGTCGGCGCCATCGCCTGCTTCTCGCCGCTGCAATCGGTGCTGACGATCTCGATCTTCACCCACATGCTGGCGAAGTTCGGCACTGCGATCCTCGCCGGCTACGGCATCGGCGCGCGGTTGGAATTTTTGCTGACCTCGATCGCGTTCTCGTTCGGCATTGCCTGTGTGCCAATGGTAGGGATGGCGATCGGCGCGGGTCGCATCGCGCGCGCCCGGCGCATCGCCTGGATCGCCAGTGCTGCCGCTTTCGTGGCGGTCGGCGCGCCGGCATGCTTCGTTGCGATGTTCCCCGATCTCTGGGTCAATATCTTCACCGACAGCGTCGCCGTGCGCGCAGCGAGCCATCAATATCTGTCAACGGTCGGACCGTTCTACGCTTTCTTCGGCCTTGCAACGACGATGTATTTCTCCTCGCAAGGCGCCGCGAAGGTGATCGGGCCGGTGCTGGCGCAGACCGCGCGGCTGATCTACATCGCAGCCGTCGGCTGGTGGCTGTCGACCCACGACGCCACCGCGCAGAGCTTCTTCTGGCTGGCCGCGAGCTCGATGGTCGTGCTCGGCCTGCTGTCGTGCTCCAGTGTGGTGCTGACCCGCTGGGGACCGCGCCAGACGAAATCTGCGATCAGGCCAGCTCTGTCAGGTGCTGCCGACTAAAGCGCGATGAGATTAGGATGAATCGTCATCGCGCTTTAGGTTGTTGTTTGAGCATGATCTTTTCGGAAAACCGCTGCGCACTTTTCCGGATCATGCTTTAGCGATGCCTATGGCGGCGATGGCCGCCACCGCCGCCGGTGTTGGCGAGCCGCATCAATTGCGGGATCATCGCCATCATGTCGCCGCCACCGACCACGCCCATGATGTCGCCGCCGCCCATGCCGCCGAGCCCGGTCGGCATATAGCCGCCTCCACCCATCGGGATGTAACCGCCGTAGTTCGGCGCACCGAAACCGCCGCCCATCATCCCGCCGACCCCGCCGCCGCCATTCTCCATCATGCGGCTCATCATCGGGCCCATGGTCTGCATCAGCATGGCAAAGCGGCGCTTGCCCATCTTTGCCTTCATCATTTCCAGCATCGGGGCCATCTGGGTCATCATGTCCTCGCCGCCGGCACCGCCGCCGCCAAAACCTGCGAACTGCGCCTTCGCCGGCGAGCTCGCGATCGACAACAACAGCAGCACGGCGGCCGCCTGACAGGTCACCTTGTCCGCACCTCTCATGGCATGCTCCTCGCGTGCGTGGCTCCGCCGGGAGAGCGGAGGCAACCGGGCGCACGTCGCCATGGTTACGGCCGATGAACGGAGGCCTCCGTGAGAAAACTCACATAGGATGATCAGGCCGCCGCGGGCGGAAACGCTCTGTGCAAGGCGGTCACGGCTTCGCCGGTCTGCCCCTGAACATAAGGCGCAAGCTCGTTCGGCAGCATGTCGATGATCCAGACCAGGCGACACCGTTTCTCACCATCGGCAATCACCTGCACCGAGGCGCTGTAGTGCTTCAGCCGCTCGTTGCTGATGGCGTAGACCAGCCGCTGTCGCGCGTCGTCGCAATCGACCAGCACCTCGCGTGCCACCGAGCCATTGGCGAAGGTGACGATGCGCGCGTCACCGTCGAGGGTGCAGGCGGTGACGAAGCCCGGCACCAGCCGCTGATGCAGCGCGCCGAAATCGCGCACCGCGTCCCAGACATCGTGCGCGGAGGCGGGAAGGGGAATGTCATTGTGGATGGAGGCCATGGAGGTGTCCTTGATTCAATAGGTGATCGCCACAAACACCGTCATTGCAAGCGTAGCGAAGCAACCCAGAGTCTTTCCGCGGAGACAGTATTGGTAGGGTGGGCAAAGGCGCATAGCGCCGTGCCCACCGTTTGTCGGCATTGTCGCGAGCAGTTAGTGGGCACGCTTTCGCTTTGCCCACCCTACGAAGTCTCGTAAGCGGCTAAAGCTCACACGCAAACCGCCTCGACATTGTTGCCATCAGGGTCGATCAAGAACGCCGCATAATAGGTCGGGCTGTAGTCCTTGCGCGGGCCGGCGCCGCCATTGTCGCGACCGCCGTTCTTCAGGCCTTCGCTGTGGAACGCCTTCACCGCGTCATGGTCCTTGGCACGGAACGCGATGTGGGCGCCGTCGGCCTTGCGTCCCTTGTTCAGGTGCAGCCACAGCGCCGGCTCGCCCTTCGGCCCGAAGCCGGCATAGCCGTCGCCGCTCGAGCACAGGACATGGCCGAGCGGCGCCAGCACCGCGGTGTAGAAGCGCGTGGCAGCGTCGAGGTCGGCAACGCGCAATCCGATGTGGTCGTACATATTCGTCTCCATTTGCAAAGCGCGCCGCAACTGGCGCGCGCCGGAGCCGAAGCTAGTCGAGGGGAGGTGGGACGCTCTTGGAAAATCTTGCGCTCGGTGGCCGGTTAGGTCGCCGGCGTCTCCGCCTGCCACCGGATCACCCGCTTTAGGTGATACAGCTGGACCCACATGTTGGCTCCGATCACACTAACCGTTGCGACGATCAATGCCGTGAGCTTGTGCGGTTTATGGAGGGCGAGGACGAGCAGGAACGCGGACAGGATCGCCGTGACTCCAAAGCTGGACCAGAGCCCGATGAGGCGTGGTGCAAACCAGGTTGGCTCTCCATCGGGGCCCCACTGCATCGGAATCTTGCGCGAGTTGATCTGGCGGCCGTAATAGAGGGCGCAGCCCGCGATGAAGGCGAGCCCCACGGCAAGCGCGATCAGCGTGGCCGCAATCACGTTACCCGAGGGACTGTCCATCTGCCGGCTCGCCGCATTGACGGGGCGTTGATTCGCCCTTCGGTTGTAGTACAGCGCGATGTGCCGCGGGCGCCAGCGCGTCGCGCCTGTCTGGTCAACAGACGGTTACCTGCGATGCCGGGCCTGTCTCAGTTGAGGACGAGGCGTTCCCCAAAAATGCTGCGTTCCCCCTTCGAGGCCTGACGGAACTTGGTCGGAGACACGCCCGCGGCTCGGTGGAAGGTGCGGACGAAGTTGGAGAGGTCGCCAAAGCCGACGTCATAAGCGATGTCGGTGACCGCGATGTCTTCATCAGTGAGTAGCCGCGCCGCATGTCGCAAGCGCGAGCGCACCAGATATTGATGCGGGGTGACACCGAGCACGCTCGAGAACAGTCGGAGGAAATGGAATGGGCTAAGGCCCACTTGCCGCGCGGCCTGTTCCAGGCCGACTTCGGATTGCGAATTGTCGTCGATCCACAACGCAGCTTCCACCGCGCGCCGTCGGTCGCGCGCGGTCGGTGGTGTCTGCTTGCGCGCCTTGCCCGAGGCGACATCGATAAAGCGGCCGGCCAGGATGTGACCGATTTCGTCGAGGCCAATGTCGCTGTTGCCATCTGCCGCCGTCTGGGCGAGTTCACCGAACACCATCAGCTCGGGCAGCGGGGGCGTCGCGCCGATCTGCCAGACCTCGCGACGTCCACCAAGAGCGTCGACCAGGTCCTCACTGAGGAAGAAGCCCAGACAGACGTCGCCGGACACGTGCTCATGCGTGCAGGTGTATTCCTCGCCGGGGGCGCCGACCAGCATCGAGCCTGCCACCAGTTCGAAGAAGCCGGCGCGGCAATGGCAACCAAAGCTGCCCGAACGGACATAGGCGATGGAATGGCCGGTGCGGCATTCGGCAAACGGCGTGTCGTCCGGTCCCGCATCGCAGCGAAACTCAGAGACGGTCATCGAGCGTGTCGTCAGCAGCGTGGTCGCGTCCATGCCGCCTTATCTAGGTGGGGGCACGCGGCGGGGCAACGGGCAGCAGCACTTCGAACAGCGTCTTGCTGGCGACGGGATGAGCGCCCTCGAGCGCCAGAAGCCGCCGCTTGGAGATCACGCCGCCGTAAGGCGAGAGCCGGTCGGTATAGTTGCCGGCCTCCAGCACCCGATGGCAGGGCACGATCAGCATGTAGGGATTTTTCGCGATCGCCTGCGCCACCGAATGCGCGGCACCGGAGGCACCCAGCGCCTTGGCGACCTCGTGATAGGTGCGAGTCTCCCCGCGCGGAATGGTGCAGGCGAACTCATAGACGCGCCGGTTGAAGCCGGGCACGCCGCCGGCGTCCAGGCTGACGTCGGAAAAATCGGGGTCGCTGCCTTGCAGCAGAGCTACGATGCCCTCGATCGCAAGCTCGGCGTTCTCGGACGGCCGCTGCTCGCGCGCCTCGGGATGGATCGCAAAAATCCGGCGGCGGGTGTCGATCTCCCGCGCCTCGGGCAATTGCACGGCGACCACGCCGGTGCTGCTCCAGATGATGCCGCAGCGCCCTATGGCCGTGTCGAATATCGCGTAAACACGCCCCACCATGCACACGCCCCACTCAGTGCACGTTTCTCCCCAGACCGGCGATCATAACACCGCCACAATCCGGCGCACCTGGAATCTTGCCAAAACGTTAAGAAGCGTCAGGCCGGCCGCGCCAAAGCGCTTGGCGCGCGGCGCCGTCTCGGCTAATCAGGAGGCGCGCGGCTTGCGCATCCGCGGGCGTAGTTCAATGGTAGAACGGCAGCTTCCCAAGCTGCATACGAGGGTTCGATTCCCTTCGCCCGCTCCAAGCTTCAGTTCGGCAGGCTTCGCAGGAATTCCACGAGCGCCGCGTTCACCTCCGCCGGCCGCTCCTGCTGCGTCCAATGTCCGCAGCCCGGCAGCATCTTGATCTCGCGTAGCTGCGGCACCCATTGTCTCATGTTGGCGAGATGCTCGGCGGCGCCGGGGAAGGCAAGGACCATGTCATGGTCGCCGGCGATGAAGAGCGATGGCACGACCACCTTCACGCCCTCGAAGGCGCCCATCAGCTCCCAGTTGCGATCGATGTTGCGGTAGTAATTGAGCGGTCCGCGAAATCCGCTGCGGGCAAATTCGGCGCCATAATGGTCGAGGTCCGGGCCGTTCAGCCATGAGGGCAGCGGCACCTGCACCTTCGGCAGCATGCCATCCTTGCGCGAGACCATTCCGATGCCAACAGTCCTGCCGGCGCGCTCGGCATTGGCGCGGATCGCTGCCGCCCCTTCGCCGGAACCGCCAAAGAGCATGGCGCCGAGTGTTGCGCGCGGATCCCTTTCGAATTCCGCTTCGGCGACACCCGGCTCCTGAAAGTACAGCTGATAGAACTGCGCATCCGCCGTCTGCGGCATGACGCTGGTCGGCCGCACCGGACTGCGTGGGCGATAGGGTACGCTGAGGATGGCGGCGGCACGGAAGCGATCGGGACGCAGGCGCGCCGTGTGCCAGGCGATCGTCGCGCCCCAGTCATGCCCGACGATAACGGCGTCCTTGGCCTCGAACGCGTCGAGCACGCCGACGAGATCGCCGATCATATGGAAGATCGTATATTGGTCGATCGCTTCCGGCCGGTCGCTCTTGCCGTAGCCGCGCATGTCGGGCGCGACAGCGTGGTAACCGGCCGCTGCCAGCGCCTCGAGCTGGTGGCGCCAGGAGTACCAGCCTTCCGGAAAGCCGTGGCAGAGCAGCACCATTGGCCCCTCGCCCTGCTCGGCGATGTTGAGGCTGATGCCGTTGGCCTTGATCGTCCGCTGCGTCGGCTCGCCCATGTCGTCGCCTCCCTGACATGATTGTTGGGAGCATCCTAATCGGGCCTCCAGGCTGCGCAAAGATTCTAATATATTGCACCGTCGCTCCCGGCGTTTGCCTCTCGCCCAGCTTAGGCTCTTGCCCAGGCGGCATGCAGTCCTTGTGCTGGGCAACGCTTGGATGAAGGCCAGGGCTGAAAAAATGGACCAGCAGAAACTCGATCGCGCGATCGGTCGGCGCCTGAAGACGCTGAGGACGCAGGCCGGCATGACCTTGAACGAACTTGCGGCGCGGTCCGGCGTCAGCCGGGCCATGATCGGGCGGGTGGAGCGGGCGCAGAGCAGTGCGACGGCCGCACTGCTCGGAAAACTCTGCGCGGCGCTGGACGTGTCGCTGAGCGATGTCGTCGCGCTGGCCGAGAAGCCGCCGGAGCGGCTGGTGCGGCTTGTCGACCAGCCGCATTGGCGCGATCCCGACAGCGGCTACCGGCGACGTCATGCCTCGCCGCCGGATGCGGCAAGCGGCATCGAGATCATCGTCGTCGACCTGCCGGCCGGCGCCCGCGTTTCCTACAGTCCCTGGGGCCGCAACGCCTTCACCCAGCAACTGTTGATGCTGGAGGGCGCGATCGCCGTGCATATCGACGCCAAGGCGGTGCGGCTGCGCGAGGGCGACTGTCTGGATTTCGATGTGATGCGCGCGGTGATGTTCGAGAACGAGACCCGTCAGGATGCACGCTACGTCATCATCACGCGGCGCGGCGCCTCTTACGGAAAGATGTGATGGCACTGACGCGATCCGAGACGCTGGAGTGAAGCCTTGACGATGCAGATCCGCACCGGCGACACCTTTGATCCGCGCGTCATCGCGCTGCTCGATCATCACGTCACGGCGGCGCGGGCGCAGACTGCGCCTGGCAGCGCCCATGCGCTCGATCTCGCGGGGCTTCGCGCGCTTGATATCGCGTTCTGGACAGGTTGGGACGGCGAGACGCTGGTCGCCACCGGCGCGCTGAAGACGCTTTCGGCTGACCACGGCGAGGTGAAGTCGATGCACACGCTGCAGACCACGCGCCGGCGCGGCTTCGGCGGCCAGATGCTCCGCCACATCATCACGCAAGCCCGTGTGCGCGGCATGGCGCGGCTCAGCCTAGAGACCGGCTCCTGGGACTATTTCAAGCCCGCGCACGCCCTCTACCAGGCCCACGGCTTCGTCGCCTGCGGCCCATTCGAGTTCTATGTCGAGGACCCCAACAGCCTGTTCCTGACGCTCGACCTGACCACCGGCTGAGCCTGCGACCGGCGCGAGGCGCATCCAGCCTCAACCTGTTCGCACTGTTCGTGAGAGCGGTGGCGGGGAGGAAAATGACCAGCATCCCTCAAAATGAGTTGCGTACCTCAAAACACCTCTGCTAGCCTTCAGCCATGGCCGAGACGCTCACCCCGACTGCGCTGACGCTGAAGGACATCGCCCGCGAGGCCGGCGTCAGCCTCGCCACGGTCGACCGCGTACTGCACAACCGTCCGGGCGTCCGGCCGGACACGGTCCGGCGCGTCAGGGAAGCGATCGAGCGCAATGCGTTCCAGCCACACGTCGCCGCCGCCGAGCTCGCCCGCAGCCGCGTCCGGCGCTTCGCCTTCGTGATGCCGTCGGGGCCGAATCCGTTCATGCAGCAGATCGAAGCCTATCTCGGTGAAATGTCGGCCTGGCTGTCGGCCCGCCGCCTCAGCGTCGAGATGGTCGCAACCGACGTGTTCGACCCCTCAGCGCTCGCCGCCTCGCTGGAGGCGCTCTCGGGCGATTACGACGGCATCGCCGTGGTGGCGCTGGACCATCCCGGCGTCCGCGCCGCCATCAACGATCTCGTCGATGCTGGCACCAAGGTGGTGACGCTGGTCTCGGACGTGCCGTCCTCGGGCCGCCATCATTATGTGGGCATCGACAACATCGCTGCGGGTCGCACCGCCGGCGCGCTGGTCGGGCGGCTGGTCGGCCAGAGGTCCGGCAAGGTCGCGATCGTCGCGGGCTCGCAGGGCCTGCGCGATCACGCCGAGCGCATCTTTGGCTTCAACCAGGTGATGGCGACGGAATTCCCCGATCTTGGCGTGCTGCCGGTGCTGGAAGGGCGCGACGAGGACGAGCGTTCGGAGCAACTGCTGGCGCGGCTTTTCGGCAGGCATGCCGACATTGTCGGCCTTTATAACGTCGGCGCCGGCACGCAAGGCGTGGCCAAGGCTTTGACCGATGCCGGCCGCGATAAGCAGGTGGTGTTCGTCGGGCACGACGTCACCGCGTTGACACGGCGGCTGCTGTTGCAGGGCGTGATGGATGCCGCGATCTCGCAGAATCCCGGCCACGAAGCGCGTGCTGCCGTGCGCGTGCTGCTCGCGCTCGCCCGCGGCGAGCCGATTTTGCGCGAGCAGGAGAAGATCAGGATCGACATCGTGATGCGGGACAATCTGCCGTAGCGGCAGTGGATTTCGAAATGGCCCTCAGCGGTGAATGCGACATCAAGATCGCGCACCGCGACAGGCAAAAGGGAGGATGGCGTGTATCTCGGCGTGGACATCGGCACGTCCGGTGTGAAGGCGGTGCTCGTGAGCGAAGCCGGCGCGATTGTCGCGACGGCAGCGCGCGAGCTTACGCTGTCGCATCCCGCGCCGCTGTGGTCCGAGCAGGATCCGGACGCCTGGGTCGATGCAGCGATCGGCGCGGTCGACGATCTCGCCGCCCGCCATCCGCGCGAAGTCGCCGCGGTGCGCGGTATGGGGCTATCCGGCCAGATGCACGGCGCAACGCTGCTTGGTGAGGATGGACGGCCGCTGCGTTCCGCCATTCTCTGGAACGACGGCCGCTCGCAGGCCGAATGCGTCGCGCTGGAGCGGCGCTGTCCGTCACTGCACGCGATCGCCGGCAATCTCGCCATGCCCGGCTTCACCGCGCCGAAGCTGCTCTGGGTCGCGCGGCATGAGCCAAAAATCTTCGATCGCGTGGCAAAGGTGCTGCTGCCCAAGGCCTATGTCCGCTATCGCCTCACCGGCGAAATGGTCGAGGATATGTCGGACGCGTCTGGCACGCTGTGGCTCGATGTCGGTCTGCGCCGCTGGTCGGCCCTGTTGCTGCATGCCACCGGGCTCGATCTGCACCACATGCCGCGCCTCGTCGAGGGCTGCGAAGTGAGCGCGGTGCTCGCGCCGGAATGGGCGCAGCGCTGGGGCATGACCGGGAATGTCGTGGTTGCCGGCGGCGCCGGCGACAATGCGGCGAGCGCGATCGGGCTTGGCGCGATCGCGCCGGGCAATGCCTTCCTGTCGCTGGGCACATCCGGCGTGGTCTTCCGCGTGACCGACCGGTTCGCGCCAGCGCCCGCTTCGGCCGTGCATGCCTTCTGCCACGCGCTGCCCGGCCTCTGGCACCAGATGGGGGTGATGCTGTCGGCAGCGGCTTCGCTCGCCTGGCTGTCTGGCGTGATGGAGACGCCGGCCGCAGCGCTCTTGGCGCCGCTCGGCGAGCGCGTCGACAGACCGAGCCCCGTCTCCTTCCTGCCGTACCTGGATGGCGAGCGCACCCCGCACAACGATGCCGCCGCCAGCGGCGCCTTCGTCGGCTTGCGCGGCGCGACCGCGCGGGCGCAGATCGTGCAGGCCGTGCTTGAAGGCGTCGCCTTTGCCGCGCGCGACAATCTGGCGGCGCTGAGCGCAGCGAGTGGGCCGCTTGCCGAGGTCGATCTCGTCGGCGGCGGCTCGCGCTCGCCGCTGTGGGCACAGATCTGCGCCGACGTACTCGGCATTCCCGTCCACCGCATCGAGGAAGGCGAAGTGGGCGCCGCGCTCGGCGCTGCGCGTCTCGGCCGCATCGCCGCGACCGGCGAAGCTCCTGCGGAGGTCTGCAAACCCCCGCGGCGGCTCGCGAGCTTCACACCCCGCCCGTCCGTCACTGCGGCCTATGACGAGGCCTATCTGCGGTGGCGCGCGCTTTATCCTGCATTGAAGGAGTCTCTTTAAGTGAACGTGTCAGCCAAATTCTTCGATGCAAGCGCTCCTGTCACCTTCGGCGGTGAGGATGCAGGAAACGCCCCCGCCTTCCGCTGGTACGACAAGGACCGGCTCGTGCATGGCCGCCGGCTGGAGGATCACTTGCGCTTTGCGGTCTGCTATTGGCATTCGTTCTGCTGGCCGGGCGGCGATCCCTTCGGCGGTGAGACTTTCCTGCGACCCTGGCACCACGGCAATGATGCGATGGCGCTGGCGCGGGCCAAGGCCGATACCGCCTTCGAGCTGTTTCGCCTGCTCGACGTGCCGTTCTTCACCTTCCACGACGTCGATGCGGCGCCGGAAGGTGCTTCGCTCGCCGAATCCGTCGCCAATCTCAACGCGATCGCCGATCTGTTCGAAGCGAAGATGGCCTCCGCGAAGGTCCGTCTGCTCTGGGGCACCGCCAATCTGTTCACGCATCGCCGCTACATGGCGGGTGCCGCGACCAACCCGGATCCCGAGATATTCACCTATGCCGCCGGCCAGGTTCGCGCCGCGCTGGAGGTGACGCATCGGCTCGGCGGCCAGAACTACGTATTGTGGGGCGGGCGCGAGGGCTACGAGACGCTGCTCAACACCGATCTCAAGCGCGAGCTCGACCAGCTCGGCCGCTTCGTCTCGCTGGTCGTCGAGCACAAGCACAGAATAGGCTTCAAGGGCCCGATCCTGATCGAGCCGAAGCCGAAGGAGCCGACCAAGCATCAATACGATTTCGACGTCGCCACCTGCTACGGCTTCCTCGAACGCTACGATCTTCTCAAGGACGTCAAGCTCAACATCGAGCAGAACCACGCCATCCTCGCCGGCCACTCGTTCCATCACGAGGTCGCGCTCGCCGAGGCGCTCGGCGTGTTCGGCTCGCTCGACATCAACCGCGGCGACGATCTGCTCGGCTGGGACACCGACCAGTTCGCGATGAACGTGCCGGAACTCGCCTTGGTGTTCCACGAGATCCTGAACCGCGGCGGCTTCACCACGGGTGGGCTCAATTTCGATGCCAAGATCAGGCGGCAGTCGATCGATCCTGACGATCTGATCCATGCCCATGTCGGCTCGATGGATGCCTGCGCGCGCGCCTTCCTCGCCGCCGCCGACATGCTCGACGCCGGCGCGCTCACCACGCCGCTTGCGAAGCGTTACGAGGGATGGGCCGGCCCCGAGGGCCGGGCCATTCTCGGCGGCCAGCGTTCGCTCGCCGATCTCGCCGACCGTGCGCTTGGCCCCGGCTTCGACCCGCAGCCGCGCTCGGGGCGGCAGGAATATCTGGAATCCCTGGTCAACCGCTACGTCTGAGGAAGTCCGCTGATGGCAAATGCTGACGCGACCCCGGTCCTGGAGCTGACCGGCATCGGCAAGGAGTTCGGCGCGATCCGCGCGCTGCACGACGTCGACATGCAGGTCTTCCCGGGCGAAGTGGTCGGCCTGATGGGTGACAACGGCGCCGGCAAGTCGACGCTGGTCAAGATCATCGCCGGCAATTTCCGCCCCACGCACGGCGAGATCCGCTTTGCCGGCAGCGCGGTCCACTTCAACCGGCCGGTCGATGCCCGCGCCGTCGGCATCGAGGTCGTCTACCAGGACCTTGCGCTATCAGACAATCTGACCGCGGCCGCCAACGTCTTTCTCGGCCGCGAGCTGAAGCGCAAATTCGGACCCATTGCCTTGCTCGACCACAAGGCGATGGCGGCGCGCGCGCTGGAGCTGTTCGGCGAGCTGCGCTCGGAGACGCGGCCCGACGACCTCGTCAAGCAGATGTCCGGAGGCCAGCGCCAGGCCGTCGCGATCGCGCGGACGCGGCTCTCCAATGCGCGGTTGGTGATGATGGACGAGCCGACGGCCGCGATCTCGGTGCGTCAGGTCGAGCAGGTGCTCGGCCTGATCCACCGGCTGAAGGAGCAGGGCGTCGCTGTGATGCTGATCTCGCACCGCATGCCCGACGTATTCGCGGTGTGCGACCGCGTGGTCGTCATGCGCCGCGGCGAGAAGCGGGCCGACAAGCCGATCCACCAGACCTCCCCCGAGGAGGTCACCGCTCTCATCACCGGCGCGAAGGAGGCGGCGTGATGGCCATGCCCATGGAATCCCCGATCAGCTTCACCAATATCGGCCGGATCAGATGGTGGCAGCGCGGCATCTTCGCCTCCCAGACCGGCTATGTCCTGCTCGCGCTGGCCGTGCTGCTGGTGATCATGCACTTCGCCAGCCCATACTTCTTCACCGAAGGCAACATGCAGAACGTGGCGAAGAACTTCTCCTTCATCGCCATTGCGACGCTGGGCGTCACCTTCGTGATCATCACCGGCGGAATCGACCTGTCGGTCGGCTCAATGATGTGTTTCTCCGCCATGATCACCTCGATGGTGATGACCGAGCTGTCGGCGCCCGGCTCGCCGGCGGGCTCGCTGTTCGTGCACATGGCGGCCGACGGCAAGACCGTGCTCGCCAACGTGCCGGGTCTGATCCTGCTGGTGTCGATTCTCGCCGGCCTCGGCGTCGCGCTGATCGCCGGTCTCGTCAACGGCTTCTGCATCGCCGTGCTCGGCCTGTCGCCCTTCGTCACAACGCTCGGCATGCTCTCGATCGTGCGCGGGCTCGGCTATGTCGTCTCCAACGGCCGCGGCAGTTTTCCGGGTGGGCCGGACGCCGATTATTTTTATGCGCTCACCTCGGGTGACGTGCTCGGCGTGCCCGTGCCTTTCATCTATCTCGTGGTTCTCGCGCTGGCGATGGCCGTGGTGCTGCACCACACCTCGTTCGGCCGTCACGTCTTCGCGCTCGGCGGCAACGAGAAGGCGGCCGAGCTCACCGGCATTCCGGTGGTGCGGGTGAAGATCGAGGTCTACGTGATCTGCGCGCTCGCGGCAGGGCTCCAGGGCATTATCATCTCCGGCTGGCTCGGATCGGCGCCCGCCAACATGGCGACATCCTACGAGCTCAACGTGATCGCGGCGGCCGTCATCGGCGGCGCCAATCTGGCCGGCGGCATCGGCGGTCCGTTGGGGGCCATCGTCGGCTGCGTGCTGCTCGAGGTGATCCGCAACGGCCTCGTGCTGGCGCAGGTCAGCTCCTACTGGCAGCAGACGCTGGTGGGCGTGATCATCATCCTGGCCGTGCTGGTCGACCGGATCCGTTCGCGGATGAGCTGAGGTGACGTCGTTTCGGGAGGGCAACGAACATGCCGCCTATCCGCTTCCCGGACGCTTCTTTGAGAGGATAGGCGCAAGAGAAGGGTGGAGGAGACAATGAGGAAACTTCTTCTTGCCGGCATCGCCGTTGCAATGATGGCAACGCCGGCGTTCGCTGCGAACTACCGCTTCGTCATCGTGCCCAAGGCGATGAACAATCCGTTCTTCGACTTCGCGCGCGACGGCTGCCTGAAGCGCGCCAAGGAGCTCGGCAATATCGAGTGCATCTACAAAGGTCCGGTCGAGCATGAGCCGGCGACGCAGGCCCAGATCATCCAGGACTTCGTCACGCAGAAGGTTGACGGTCTCGCCATCTCGGTCGCCGACGTCGCGGCCATGACCAAGTCGATCGAGGCGGCGACCGCCGCCGGCATTCCCGTCATCACCTTCGATGCCGATGCGCCGGGCTCCAAGCGCATCGCCTATATCGGCACCAACAACAAGGAGTTCGGCTTAGCCCTCGGCAAGCAATTGCTGAAGATGCGGCCTGACGGCGGCAAATACGCGATGGTCTCCGGCGGTCCCGGCGCCAAGAACCTCGCCGAGCGCGTCGACGGCGTTCGCGAGGCGCTGAAGGGCTCGAAATGGACCGAGGTCGCGGGCTCGCCGACCTTCTGCAACGACGATCCCGCGCTGGCGGTTCAGCAGATGACGGACATGCGCACCGCAACGCCGGACCTTGCGGCCATTGTTCCCATCGGCGGCTGGCCGATGTTCGCGCCCGAAGGCTTCAAGGCGTTCGCCTCAAGGAACAAGAAGGACATCGATTCCGGCAAGTTCACGCTGGTCGTCGCCGATACGCTCAAGATGCAGCTCGAACTGCTGCGCGACGGCTATGCCAACGCGCTGGTCGGTCAGCGCCCGTTCGAGATGGGCGAGAAGGCGATGGACACGCTGCTCGCCATCAAGAAGGGCGAGAAGGTGCCGGAGATCGTCTACACCGGCCTCGACCTCGTGACCAAGGACAACGTCGCGCAGATGTTGAAGTAGGAGCGCGCCGCCAGCCCCGCGCTCCCGCGTGCCTCCCCCGCTTGCGGTTTTCGCGAGCGGGGGAGATGATTTGGACCGTTGGAAGGAAGACTCCTGGAGGGCAATGGGAATGAAACGGTCGCGCCTCGGCTCTCTCGACGTCACCTCAATCGGCCTCGGTTCCGCCCCGCTCGGCGGATTGTTCACCCCCGTCAGCGATGCCGATGCGCAAGCGACGATCGCACGTGCCTGGTCGCTCGGCGTGCGCTTCTTCGATACCGCGCCGCTTTACGGCTTTGGCCTGGCCGAGCGGCGGCTTGGCGCGTTCCTGCAGCAGCAGCCGCGCGAATCCTATGCGATCTCGACCAAAGTCGGGCGTCTCTTGCGCGCGCCGGAGGGCGGTGCCGCCGAGGACGAGCACTACAAGGGCACGCCGCGCGAGCGGCCGGTGTTCGATTTCAGCCATGACGGCGTGATGCGCTCGGTAGAGGAAAGCCTCGCCAGGCTCGGGCTCGACCGTGTCGACGTCCTGCTCGTGCATGATCCCGACGATCATTATGACGATGCCGTCGCCGGTGCCTTCCGCGCGCTGCAGCGCCTGCGCGAGGACGGCACGGTCAAGGCGATCGGCGCCGGCATGAACCAGTCGGAGATGCCAGTCCGCTTTGCCGACGCCGTGCCGGTCGACTGCTTTCTGCTCGCCGGCCGATACACGCTGCTCGATCAGGGCGCGCTGGATGCGCTGTTTCCGGCCTGCCAAGCCAGGAACATCAGCATCCTGCTCGGCGGCATCTACAACAGCGGCATCTTGGCCAATCCGCACACGAGCGCGAAGTTCAATTATCAGGACGCCGATGCCGCGCTCGTCGCGCAGGCGCTCGAACTCGACGGGCTCTGCCGCAAGCACGGCACCGAGCTGAAGGCCGCAGCACTGCAGTTCTGCATGGCCCATCCGGCCGTGACAGTCGCCGTGATGGGCGCACGCAATGCCGCCGAGGTGGCCGACAACATCGCGATGTCGGAGGCGGCGGTGCCGCAGGCCTTCTGGCAGGAGCTGCGCGCGCGAAACCTCGTCGATGCGCGGGCGCCGCTGCCGGGCGGAGCGTGAGCCATGATCATCGACGGCCACCAGCATTTCTGGGATCCGGCGCGTGCCGATTATCCCTGGATGGAGGCGGACGAGCTCGCGCCGATCCGCCGTGCCTTCGGTCCTGGCGATCTCGCACCATTGCTGAAAGCCAACGGCATCGACGCCAGCATCCTGGTGCAATGCCGCTCCGCGCTGGAGGAGACCGAGGAATTCTTGCGCATCGCGGATGCGACGCCCTCTGTTGTCGGTGTCGTCGGTTGGGCTGATCTGACGGACGGTGCGCTTGACGAGACGCTTCATCGCCTGCGAGCCTCCCCCGGTGGCGACAAGCTGGTCGGCATCCGCCACCAGGTGCACGACGAGTCCGATCCCGACTGGCTGCTCCGCGAAGACGTCCAGCGCGGTCTCACGGCGGTGTTCGCCCGCGATCTCGCCTACGATCTCCTCGTTCGAACCCGCGAGCTGCCCTCGGCCATCGCAACCGCCCAGGCCTTCCCGCAAGCACGCTTCGTGCTCGATCACGCCGGCAAGCCGCCGATCGCCGATGATGGAAGCGACGAATGGGCCGATCGCATCAAAGCGCTCGCCGCCTGCGGCAATGTCTGGTGCAAGATTTCAGGGTTAGCGACGGAAGCGGCTTGGGGTGATTGGGATGCGGAGCGGCTGTTTCCGTTCGTTCAACATGTCGCGACATGCTTTGGCGAGGATCGGTTGATCTTCGGCTCGGACTGGCCGGTGTGTCTGCTTGCGGGCAGCTACGGCGAGATCAAGGGTGCGTTGGAAGCGTGCTTGATGAAGCTTGGTCCGCAGGTGAGGGAGAAGGCGTTTGGTGTGAACGCGATGGCTGCGTATCGGTTGGCGGTTGCCAGTTAGAGCCGAAGCAGCGGACTGTTTCTTACCCTCCCCTGGAGGGGGAGGGTCGAGCGCGCGTAGCGCGGGCGGGGTGGGGTGATCTCTCCACTCGGGCACCGCTGCCGTGGAGAGACTGTCACCCCACCCTCACATTTTCGCTGCGCTCAATGTGAGCCGACCCTCCCCCTCCAGGGGAGGGTAAGAGACCTCATGCCCCCGCGGGCACTTGATCCAAGAATCCTGTCACGCTTCTGATCCGACCGTCCTTCAGCACGGCAAAATCCGTGCCCTTGATCGGGCTGTCGACACCATCAGGGCCGAGTCCCCAGCTGAAGCGCACATGGTCGCCGTAGCCGTTGGGCTCGCCGATCAGCTTGAATCTGAAATCGGGAAAGCGCTGCTGCACGCCGGCGATCAGCGCGTCGATGCCGTCCTGGCCGTCGCCCTTCATCAGGGGATCGACATAGTTCGCATCCGCCGTCCAGTTCTCGCGGAGCAGCTCGCGGCGGCGGCCGGCGGCGCGTTCGTTCCAGAGCTCGATGTAGCGTCGGGCGATGGTGACGGGGTCGGTCATGGTACTCTCCTTCGATGGCGCCGTGTTGTCCGGCTGACCGCGACTATCGAAGGAATGCGCGCGCCGATCGATTACCTCGGAGGTCATGCGCATGATCCGGAAAAGCGTGGAGCGGTTTTCCGATCAGACCATGCGCAAAAAAACTGAGGCGCGATGATGTTTCATCGCGCCTCAGGCGCACGCACAATCTCATGCGGGCATCACTTCGCCGCGGTCACCATGATCTCGACGGTGTATTGCGGCGCCGCTAGCTTGGCTTCGACGGTGGCGCGGGCCGGCGTATTGCCCGGCGAGACCCAGGCGTCCCACACCGCGTTCATCTCGCCGAACGTCTTCATGTCGGTGATGTAGATCGTGGCCGAGAGCAGCTTCGATTTGTCGGTGCCGGCCCTGGCGAGGTGGCCATCGATGGTCGCCAGGATGTCCTGGGTCTGTTTCGTTACGCTTTCGCCGGCAGCCTTGTTCGCGACGACGCCGGCGAGATAGACGGTGTTGCCGTGCACGACGACCTGGCTCATGCGCGGGCCGGTTTCAAAACGCTGAATGCTCATTTGGGGTCTCCTGGTGGAAGGGCGGCCCTGTCTAGCCCAGCGACCCGCGCTCTGCCACCCCAGGCACGCATGCGTTGCCAGGCACGCATGCGTTGCCAGGCACGCATGCGTTGCCTGCGCGCGATGCGCCGCTCAGCGAAATTGGCTGAAGAAAGCCCAGATCGTCTCGGCGCCGTCGATGTCGCCGTTCTGCGGCCCAAGCAGTTTGGTCGCGACTTTCGGGAAACGCGCATCCGGTGCAAATCCGGGCATGCGGTGGCCGCCATGGTTGATGCGATAGAGCACGACGTCGTGCCCGGTCGGACAGCGCGAGCTGATCCGTGTCACGGTGGACTGGTCTGCGGGCGCCCTGTCGGGCATCTCGGTCACCTCGGCGTCATCGGTTTCACAGCCATTGAGGCTGCGCCAGAATGCCAGCGTCTCGTCCGTCGACCAGAACCCGTCTGCGGCATAATAGCTCGATCCGCGCCCGCCCTCGTAGGGGACGAGCGGATCGGCGGTGCCGTTCATGAGCAGCATCGGCAACGGCCGCGACGGATGGCAGGTGACGGCGGCCTCTTCAGTGAGGTTCATGATCACGCTCGCGCCCGCCGCAAACAAATCGGCGCGGGCGCAAACCAGCGTCATCACCATGGCGCCGCCATTGGAGATGCCGGTGACATAAACGCGCTTCGCATCGGCGGTGCCGTCGGCCACCAGCTTCTCGACCAGCTTTGCGATGAACGCGACGTCATCGGTGCCATCGGGTGGGCCGCGGAGCGCGGGTCCCGCCTTGGTCCTCGCATCGGCCCAGGCGTGGTTGAGCCCGTCCGGAAAGACGACCGCAAGCCCCTCGCGCTTGGCAAGCTGCGGCCACGCCGTCCGCGCGACCATGTCGGCGCCGCGCTGGGTCTTGCCATGCAGCACGATGACGAGAGGTGCCGGCTTTTTCGCCGGCAGCTGCGCGGTGTAGGAGCGCTTCACGCCGTTGACGTCGACAGTGTCGGCCCATGCAGGAGAGAAGCAGCAGATCACCGCCAGCCAGAACGGGGCAACGTGCAAGGCGGGTCGTATCATCCAGGCCATGATCGGTACCATCGATAGCGTTTAGCCGCTTCGACGAACGTAACCAAGTTCAAGATCTCGGCGCGACCTTCAACCGCATGTATATACCGCGTGATTGCACAAATATTTTGTAGCAATCGCGAATTGAGCTGCGTCAAACGGAGAAACCGAGATAGACTGCAATTGGGAGTTGAGAAAAATTATCACGACGGGGGCTGAATTGCGCCACCTGGAAAACTACCTCGATCCTTCGGAGATACTTCGTTTTTTTGAGGAGAAATTTGGGACTGGCGTCTGGCGCTGCGATGCCGAAGGCCGGATGCAGTGGTCGCGTGGCTTCTACGGCCTGCTGGGTCTCGATCCCAATGCCGTCGCGCCCAGCTATGCGGAGATCGAGAGACGAATTCATCCGGAGGATCGCCGTCCGCAGCGCGATCCGCGCGAATTGGCCTTCGACCGATTTTTGCTCGACGGCGAGTTTCGCATCATCCGGCCGAATCGTGCACTGCGCTGGATCCGTATCCAGTCCGAGACTTTTTTGAACTCGGCCGGCGAGCCGGAATGCGTGGTCGGCGTCGCCATCGACATCACCGAACAACGCAGAGCGCTGCAGCCTCTCAAGACAGATGCGGGTCGCTACGCGGCGCTGACGCAGGTCGCAGGCGGGTTGCTGTGGGTCGGCAGTCAGGACGGCCGGATTACCGCGCTCTTGAACGCGGAGGACAAGCCGGACGCGCACCGGTTCTTCGGCAAAGGCTGGCTCGATCTGCTTCCCGAAGAGGAACGCGAAACGGCTTTGCGGATCTGGGCGGCTGCCGCCGAAACGGGACAGCCCTACGATGTCGAGCATAGGCTGCGCCAGTCCGACGGCTCCTACCGCTGGTACCATTGCCGGGCTGTGCCGTCCCGGACGCGGATGGTAGTGTTCGGGAGTGGTTGGGAATCTCCACGGACGTGCACGAGCAGCGACTCTCGACCCAACACGTGGCGACGTGGAGGTTGACGGGTGCGCAATTGCGCGCCGCCCGCGGCATGCTGAACTGGTCGGTGAAACAGCTCGCCGCGCGAACCGGGATTTCTGCTGCCGTGATTCGCCGGCTTGAGGAGCAGAACGGTCTCCTGCGCCTGCCCGACGAGACATTGACGACCCTTTGCGCCACGCTCTCGTCTGCGGGCATCGAGTTCATCTTCGGAGCCGGGAAACCTGGCGTGAGGCCGAGATAATCGTCAAGCAGCCAGTCGCGACCGCCATCGATTTTTGCGGAGATCGAGGTGAGGTCGAGCCCACTTCTCACCAGTTTTGATGTTGGCGCAGCGCTCTGTCGATTGAGAGACAACAAGATCCTGGCAAGGCCTCGCACTTTAATTCCGGCTGCAGAAGCAGCGCTCAATTTTTGTGCGTTGAGAGACCTCGCGAACAAATTTTTCTTAATGTCGCAATAAGCAATTTTGGTCACCTTGGTCACACACGTCAAAGTTAGAGTCGGAGAGGCGTAAAAACTGACGGTAGTAGCGGGGTAACGGGGCGCTGCATCGTCGTCAGGATTGCTCAAGCGGCGCGCGTCGATCTGTCTGGGATCATTGCCAGCCGGGTGCGCCAACGCTGTCGCGATCGGAATGGTGGGGTATCGCCCAATCTGGTCATGTCAAACGATCGTTTCGGTCTGCGGCATCGCCACGCGGGAATTTTCATGCGACGTCTTAGGCCATAGCGGCCATAGCTGCGGAGTATTTGCCAATGTCTTATTTCAAATTTCGTATCGGTGGCCGGTTGATCGCGGGATTTGCTGCAGTCTGCGCCATCATCGCGCTTTCCGTCGGCTACACCATGTTCGAGGTCGGGCGCATTTCAACGACGGTCAATCGCATGACGAACCTGCGCACGCCGGTCGCGCTGGCGAGCACCGAGCTGATCGGCGATCTCTATTCCACGCTCGCGACCCTGCGCGGCTATTTGCTCAGCGGGAATCCGCAAGGCAAGCTCGATCGTATGTCGATGTGGAAGGAGATGGATAGGACAGTGGCTGCGTTCGACGAGCAGGCGGCGCAGTTCACCAATCCCGAGAACAGGCAAAAATGGGAGCAAGCCAAGCTGCTGCTCGCCGAGTTTCGCGCGGCGCAGGACAAGGCCGAAGCGATTGCTTTCACCCCTGACGCCTATCCCGCGACCAAGCTCATGGTCGGAGAGGCCGGCCCGCGCGCAGACGTGATTTTCTCCGAGATCACGAAGATGATCGATCAGGAGGAGGCACAGGAAGCCACGTCGGAGCGGAAGAAATTGCTCAAGGCGATGGCGGATACGCGGGGCAATTTTGCCGCTGCCACGGCCCAGCTCCGGATGTACCTGCTCTCGGGCGAAAAGACCGACAAGGAAAAATTCGTGAAGCCGTGGGAGGCGTTTGAGAAAGGCTATGCCGGAGTCAATGCGCGAAAGGACCTGCTCACCGTCTCGCAACAGGCGTCCTTCGATAAGATCGCAAAGGCGAAAAGCGAGTTCGCGCGCCTCTATGAAAGGATCTTCGCGCTTCGCGAGTCCCCGGACTGGAACGCGCCGGTTTATCTGCTGGTGACCGAAGCCGCGCCGCGCGCCGCAAGGATTCTCGACCTGCTCGACGGGCCCAAGGGCGTCGACGGCACCCGCTCGGGAGGCATCAAGTCCAATCAGAAGCGGATGCTCGTCGAGGAGACGCGTGGCGTGCAGGAGAGCATCTCGCTGCTGAAGCTGGTCCTGTGGACTCTGTTGGCCGCGGGAGTCGGCCTCGGCGGGACAATCGCATTGTTCACGTCCCGCTCGATCGCCGCTCCGATCCGGGCGATGACCCTTGCCATGGGCAAGCTCGCCGGCGGCGACACCTCCACGAACGTTCCCTGCGTGGGCCGTACCGACGAGGTCGGCGAGATGGCCATTGCGGTCCAGGTCTTCAAAGACAACATGATCGAGGCCGATCGTCTGCGCGCCGAGCAGGCACAAATGGAGGCTCGCGCGGCCGCTCAACGCAAGGCCGACATGCACAGGCTCGCGGGTCAGTTCGAGGACGCGGTCGGCGACATCGTGAGGACGCTGTCGTCCTCATCGACCGAGCTCGAAGCGGCGGCCCGGACGCTGAGCAAGACCGCGGAGAACACCCAGGAGCTCTCGAGCGTCGTCTCTGCCGCCTCCGAGGAAGCATCGACCAATGTTCAGTCGGTTGCCTCCGCCACCGAAGAGATGAGCTCATCCGTGACCGAAATCGGCCGCCAGGTGCAGGACGCCGCCAGAATTGCCGGCGCGGCGGTGGAGCAGGCGCAGAGGACCAATGATCGGGTCAACAAGCTGTCGCAGGCGGCCACCCGCATCGGCGACGTCGTCGAACTCATCAACACGATCGCGGGGCAGACCAATCTGCTTGCTCTGAACGCCACGATCGAAGCGGCGCGAGCCGGCGAAGCGGGGCGCGGCTTTGCTGTGGTTGCGTCCGAGGTCAAGGCGCTGGCCGAGCAGACAGCGAAGGCGACCGGGGAGATCGGTCATCAGATTGCCGACATTCAAGCCGCCACCCAGGAATCCGTGGTCGCGATCAAGGAGATCAGCGGAACAATCGGCAGGATCTCGGACATTTCTTCGGCGATCGCATCGGCAGTCGAAGAGCAGGGAGCCGCGACGCAGGAGATCGCCCGCAACATCCAGCAGGCGGCGCAAGGCACCGATCAGGTCGCAGCCAACATCAGTGACGTGAAGCACGGAGCGGCGGAGACTGGTTCGGCTTCAACCCAGGTGCTTGCCTCGGCGCAAATGCTGTCGAAGGACAGCGCGCGATTGCACTCCGAGGTCGAGCAGTTCCTGACCACCGTGCGCGCCGCCTGACTCGAATAGGCGAGTGTCCTGCCATGTCCGCATGAGGGAACGCGATGGCCGATCGAATCAAGAAAGAAACGCGAGCGGGCGCGATCGATAACGTTATCGCGTTGCCGCTCAGCCCAACCAGCCTGGTCGCTAACACCAGGAGAGACTGCAAATCGCTGCAGCAAAGCATCGTGACAATGCAGCAATGTCTCAGGGCGCTCGGCGACTTTGTCCGAAATCTCGATGACGGGCCGGAGGCCGAGAGACTTCGAGCCCACATGGCCGAGCTGAACGAGCTGTTGTCTCTGCGGCTCGATCAGCTCTCGCTGACCGAACGCCTGTTGCAGGAGATGCTTCGCCGCGGCTGAGGCCGGTGCGCCGCCGCGCACCCGCCAGCCTCGTCGGTCACCCCACCGCCTTCGCCGCGGAGCGGCCGGCATTGCGCCCCGAGAACAGGCAGCCGCCGAGGAAAGTGCCCTCCAGCGAGCGGTAGCCGTGCACGCCGCCGCCGCCGAAGCCGGCGGCTTCGCCGACGGCATAGAGGCCGGGGATGACGCTGCCCTCTTCCCCGAATACGCGCGACTCGAGATCGGTCTCGAAGCCGCCCAGCGTCTTGCGGGTGAGGATGTTGAGCTTCACCGCGATCAGCGGTCCATGCGCGGGATCCAGGATTCTGTGCGGGGAGGCGGTGCGGATCAGCTTATCGCCGATATAGCGGCGCGCATTGTGGATGTTCATCACCTGCGCGTCCTTGACGTAGGGGTTGGCGATCTCGCGGTCGCGCGCTTCGATCTGCATCCTGATGTGCTCGAGCCTGAGGAGATCGCTGCCGGCGAGCTCGTTCATGGCCGCAACGAGCTCATCGAGCGTGTCGCGCACGATGAAGTCGACACCGTGGCTTTTGAACGCCTCCACCGGCGCCGGCGCGCCCTTGTTGGTGGCGCGGCGCAAGGTCATGCGCCAGCTCTTGCCGGTGAGGTCGGGGTTCTGCTCCGAGCCCGACAGCGCAAACTCCTTCTTGATGATGCTCTGCGTCAGGATGAACCAGGAATAATCATAGCCCGTCGACATGATGTATTTGAGCTGGCCGAGCGTGTCGGAGCCGGGGAATAGCGGCGCCGGCAGCCGCGTGCCCGTGGCGTCGAACCACATCGAGGACGGGCCGGGCAGGATGCGGATGCCGTGGCGCGGCCAGATGGGATTCCAGTTCTGGATGCCCTCGACGTAATGCCACATGCGGTCGCGATTGATCAGCCGCGCGCCAGCCTTTTCCGTGATGCCGATCATGCGGCCATCGACATGCTCGGGCACGCCCGAGATCATGAATTTCGGCGGCTCGCCGAGCCGCTTCGGCCAGTTCTGCCGCACCAGCTCATGATTGCCGCCGATGCCGCCGGAGGCGACGATCACGGCTTGCGCCTTCAACGCAAACTCGCCGACGACGTTGCGTGACGAGCTCTTGCCCCGCTCGATAGTGTCGGGGGCGAGAATGGCGCCGCTGACGCCATCGACGGTGCCGTTGGTGATGGAGAGCGCATCAACGCGATGGCGGAACCTGAAGGTCAGCCGGCCGCTTCGGGCGGCTTGGCGCGCGCGGCGCGCGAAGGGCTCGACGATGCCGGGGCCGGTGCCCCAGGTCACATGGAAGCGCGGCACCGAATTACCGTGGCCCATCGCGTCATAGCCGCCGCGCTCGGCCCAGCCCACCACGGGAAAGATGCGATGGCCCATCGCGCGCAGCCAGTCGCGCTTCTCGCCGGCCGCGAACGCCACATAGGCCTCGGCCCATTGCCGTGGCCAGAAATCCTCGTCGCGGTCGAAGCCGGCGGTGCCGATCCAGTCCTGGAGCGCGAGCTCGTAGGAGTCCTTGATGCCGAGCCGGCGCTGCTCCGGCGAATTGACCAGGAACAATCCGCCGAACGACCAGAACGCCTGGCCGCCGAGCGACTGCTCGCCCTCCTGGTCGACCACGATCACGCGCTTGCCCGCGTCCGCGATCTCGGTTGCGGCCACGAGGCCCGATAGTCCCGCGCCGACCACGATGACGTCAGTTTCTTCCGCCATGTATCTCCCCCTCCACGGGTTCCCCCCTGTAGTTACCCGGATTGAAGCCAGCGGTTGCAACTGAGATCAAGGGCGCGGCCCGTAAGACAACATTAACTTGTTCCACTTCGGGATAGAGACTGGCCAAGTGCAGCGCGGACGCAACACTGTATTTGAATTTGTTTTGACAGAGCGGGCGCGCCTAGACAAAACCACAGAGTCAACAGACGCTAGCCGTGCATCACCACCTGACACGCAGATTCGAATCCGACTGGGGCGGGGGACAATGAAGTTTCTGACGGGGTTGCTTGCGGTGATTCTCCTGATCGCCGGCATGGGGGCTTCTCACGCGGTGGTTCGTATCGCGGATGACCGTGGCGGCAGGATCGGAACCTACGTCGACAGGTACCAGGACCTGCGTCAGTCAGGCGAAACCGTCATTATCGACGGCCTCTGCGCCTCCGCCTGTACCATCGTCCTCGGCGCCATCCCGCGCGACCGCATCTGCGTGACTTCGCATGCAACGCTCGGTTTCCACGCCGCCTGGGATTTCGGCAGCAATGGCCGCGCCGTCACCAATCCCGAAGCGACCCAGATGCTCTATGCGATGTATCCCTCGCAAGTGAGGCGCTGGATCGGCCAGCGGGGCGGGCTGACCCCACGCATGCTTTTCCTGAGGGGCAAGCAGCTCGAGGCCATGTACAAGCCCTGCTACCTGGACGCGCAAGCCTCGAGCAACAGGCCGTTGCGCCGATCTCTCCCACAAGCGGAGCAACTCGAATCCGCTCGGGGCCAGCTGCTTCACTGATCTTCGCAGCATGATGGGATCCTTTTGGGCCGACGCGGGCGTCTTGTCCGCGGGCGGCCCAAAGCCTATCTGAAAGCCTGGGAATCGGGGCCTTCGCCCCGATCATTGCCATGGCTCAACCACTGCATCCGGCTCATCCTGTATCGGACAATTCGCCCACTGCCGGCCGGATGCCGTCCGTGCTGCTGTGGGCGGGCGCAGGTTTCGGCGCGCTCGTCGTGGTCGGCGCCCTCGCGCTCTGGTTCCATTATGGCACCCAGGTGTTCTTCGAAATGATCAGGACCGGCTTCGCCGCCTGCTTCTGATCCCGATAGGAAGTGTTCCGACAATGAGCCCCATCGCCCGTCCGCTGGTGATCGCAACCGCCTTCGCCGCAAGCCTCATTGTCGGGCTGCTGGTGATGTTCTGGGCCATGGGCGGGGTGAGCAAGGTGGCGCAACCGGCCGCGATCGGCGGCCCGTTCCAGCTCACCGACCAGAACGGCAAGGCCGTCACCGACAAGAGCCTGAAGGGCAAGCCGACCCTGATCTTCTTCGGCTACACCCATTGCCCCGACGTGTGCCCGACCTCGCTGTTCGAGATCTCGGAAGTGCTGCGCGCGATGGGCAAGGATGCCGACAAGGTCAATGCCATCTTCATCTCGGTCGACCCCGAGCGCGACACGCCGGCGGCGATGAAGGACTATCTGACGAGCTTCGATCCGCATCTTGAGGGCCTCTCCGGCGATCCCGCCGAGGTCGCCAAGGTGATCACGTCCTACCGTGTCTACGCCAAGAAGGTCCCGACCAAGGACGGCGACTACACCATGGACCACACCGCGCTGATCTATCTGATGGACCGCGACGGCCGCTTCGTCTCGCCGTTCAATTTGAAGCGGACGCCGGAGGAGGCCGCGACCGAGCTGAAGCGGTATCTCTGAGAGGCGATCAATCCGCCGCGAACTCCGCTGCAACCTCTCCCGCTTGCGGGAGAGGTCGCGCCGAAGGCGCGGGTGAGGGTTCTCTCCTCTTGGGGGTTCTCGCCCAGAGGAGGCACCTCTCCCCGACCCTCCCCCGCTTGCGGGGGAGGGAGCGCAACCAGCCACAATCGGCGCTCGCGTTCCGGGCCGAATGGTCTATAAGGCCCTCCGATCTCAACGCAATTTGTTCATTTCCGGCCGATGGCTCCATCGCAACAGGCGAAATCGTCAAAATCTGCCCGTGGCTTGCTGATGGGGTTGGCCATCGGTGCTTGCCTGCTCGCAGGGCTCGGCGCCACGAATGCCCAGACACCAGCCAAGCGGCCGCCCACGGCGCCCCAGGCCACGCCGCAAACCGCGCCCCAGGCCGCCCCACAGGCCGTGCCGGGCTTCTGGGACCCACGGCGCCGGCCGGAGCGGCCGGACTTGTCCCGCCTGACCGTGATCCGCTTCCTGACCGAGACCGACTATCCGCCTTTCAACTTCACCGGCGCCGACGGCAATCCGGCCGGCTTCAACGTCGATCTCGCACGCAGCCTGTGCGACGAGATCAAGGTCACCTGCACGGTGCAGATGCGCCGCTTCGAGACGCTGGTCGACGCGCTCACCTCCAACCGCGGCGATGCCATCATCGCCTCGATGGCGGTGAGCCCACAGCTTCGCGCCCGCGTCGACTTCACCGATCCCTATTATCGGGTGCCGGCGCGTTTCGTCTCGCGCAAGGACGCAGTGATGCCGGAGATCCGTCCCGAATATCTCGAGGGCAAGAAGGTCGGCGTCATCGCCGGCTCCGCGCATGAGGCGTATCTCAAGGCGATGTTCACCGACGCCGAGCTGCACGCCTATCCCAACGACGATGCGCTCCGCAGCGCTCTACGCAAGGGCGAGGTTGATTTCATCTTCGGCGACGCCATCTCGCTCGCGTTCTGGATCAACGGCACCGATTCCGGCGATTGCTGCGCCTTCTCCGGCGGCCCCTTCGTCGAGAGCCGCTTCTTCGGCGAGGGCATCGGCATCGCCGTGCGCAAGGGCAACGACGTGCTGCGCCAGGCCCTGAACTGGGCCCTGTTCCGCGTCTGGGAAAAAGGCCGCTACACCGATCTGTGGCTGCGGTATTTTTCGGTGAGCCCGTTCTAACTAGCGTCGCTGCTCCCTCCGCCGTCATTGCGAGGAGCTCGCGACAAAATTGCGCAGCAATTTTGCGCTGATGCGACGAAGCAATCCAGACTGTCACCGCGGAGACAGTCTGGATTGCTTCGCTTCGCTCGCAATGACGGTGCAAGAGGCAATACCGCCTACAAAATTGCATTCTGCCCGGAAATCGCTATTTTCCGCGGCCCGGAGGCCCCTGATGTCCGTTATCGATCTTGCTGCGAACCCGAGCGACCTGCGCGCGCTCGCCGAACAATCCAACGCCTGGCCGTTCGAGCAGGCGAAGGCCATTGTCGCGCGGCTGAAGAAAAGCCCGAAGGACGAGGTGCTGTTCGAGACCGGCTACGGTCCCTCCGGCCTGCCGCATATCGGCACGTTCGGCGAGGTCGCGCGCACCTCGATGGTGCGGCATGCCTTCCGCGTGCTGACCGAGGACAAGATCAAGACGCGCCTGCTCGCCTTCTCCGACGACATGGACGGATTTCGGAAGGTGCCCGACAACGTCCCCAACAAGGACATGCTGGCCGCGCATCTTGGCAAGCCGCTGACGCGGGTGCCGGATCCGTTCTCCAACGAACACCCGTCGTTCGGGCATCACAACAATGCGCGGCTTCGCGCCTTCCTCGATCATTTCGGATTCGACTACGAGTTCGCGAGCTCGACCGACTACTACACATCGGGCCGCTTCGATGCGACGCTGCTCAAGATGCTGGCCGCCTACGACAAGATCATGGCCATCATCCTGCCGACACTCGGCCCCGATCGCCGCGCCACCTATTCGCCGTTCCTGCCGATCAGCAAGACGACGGGCGTCGTGCTGCAGGTGCCGATGATCCGCCGCGACGTCGCCGCCGGCACGGTGACCTATGTCGACCCCGATACCAACCAGGAAGTCGAGACGTCCGTGACCGGCGGCAACGTCAAATGCCAATGGAAGGCCGATTGGGCGATGCGCTGGGTCGCGCTCGGCGTCGACTACGAGATGGCCGGCAAGGATCTGATCGATTCGGTGAAGCTGTCCGGCGCGATCGCCCGGGCGCTTGGCGCCACGCCGCCGGAAGGCTTCAACTACGAGCTCTTTCTCGACGAGAAGGGCCAGAAGATCTCGAAGTCGAAGGGCAACGGCCTGACCATCGACGAATGGCTGCGCTATGCCTCGCCGGAATCGCTGTCGCTGTTCATGTATCGCGAGCCGAAAGCGGCCAAGCGGCTGTATTTCGACGTCATCCCGCGCAATGTCGACGATTACCAGCAATTCATCGACGGCTTTGCCAAGCAGGACGGCAAGCAGCAGCTCGGCAATCCGGTCTGGCACATCCACAACGGCAAGCCGCCGAAGGGCGATATGCCCGTCACCTTCCAGCTCCTGCTCACGCTGGTGTCGTCGTCGAACGCGGAGAATGCCGAGACGCTGTGGGGTTTTATTGGCCGCTACCGCCCCGGCGTGAGCCCGCAGACGCATCCGAAGCTGGATGCGATGGTCGGTTATGCCATCAACTATTATCGCGACTTCGTCGCGCCCACGAAGCAGTTCCGCGTGCCCACGGACACAGAGCGCGCCGCGCTCCAGGACCTGCGCGATGCGCTGTCGCAACTGCCGCAGGACGCATCGGCCGAGGACATCCAGAACGTCGTCTACGAGGTCGGCCGCCGCGAGCCGTTCCTCGACCAGGTCAAGAAGGGCAAGGATGGCCGTCCCGGCGTCACGCTCGACTGGTTCAACATGCTCTACCAGGTGCTGCTCGGCCAGGAGAAGGGCCCGCGCTTCGGCTCGTTCGTCGCTGTGTACGGCATCCAGAACGCAGTCAACATGATCGACGGCGCGCTGGCGCGAAGCGCGTGAGCGCACTCCCGCTATCATCGCCCGCGAAGGCGGGCGATCCAGTATTCCAGAGGCGGTTGTGATAGAGCCGAGAGGCCGCGGTGTACTAGATTCCCCGCCTTCGCGTGGAATGACATTGAACAACGTAGCGAAGTTGCGGAGTGACGCCCGCCTAGATCGAGCGCAGCACGTAACGCCGGTTGTCCTTCTGCACCGGGCGCGCGTTCATCGGATAGAGCTTTGCGAACGCGGCGACATCTGCGGCTGACACCTGGATCGGGTCGGTCAGCAGCAGCCATTCGACCACCTCCGAGCAGGGCGGCGTCGTCAGCGAGCCGGGATAGCGGAAATAGCTGAGTCGCTGCGGCAGCATGGCGTGAGGATCGATGGTCGCATCGGCCTTCACCGCGGGACCTTCGGCCGCCGGCATAGTCTTGACGATCTTGCTGAAGGCTGCGTTCGGCCTGCCTTCGGCCATCAGCACGCCGATCACGGCGAGCCCGCCGGCATCGTTGCGATGGACGAAATGTGCCTCCATCGGAAAATTCTTGCCGCCGATCATGTGCTCGCTCGGCCGGTGGAAGTGCACCTGAAGCAGCTTGTACTTGACGTTGCCGAGCATGAGCGTGCTGCCCTCGGCGAAGTTGAGCTGGATCGTGTGCCCGTTGTTGACGATGGTGTCGGCGCTCTTAGCCCAGTTCAGCTTCAGAGCGGGCAATTGCGACTTGATCGCCCCCTCGATGTCGATCGGCGATTGCTGCAGGCCGACCGCGCAGGCCTTGTTGGCCGCGTCGAGATCGCCCCATTTGGCCGGACCGCCGGCGCCCTCATAGCTCCAATGCACGCCTTCGGCGGCGAAGGCCGGCTTGCAGAGCGGACAAAGCGCGAGACCCGCCAGGGCCTTCAATGCGTGACGGCGATTCATCATATTCCCCCGAGATGAATTTGATCGGCAATCGGTGCGCAACCTATGCGAGAGGGCCGGTGAGTCGCAAGCTCGCCCGCTGCGAAACGCGGCGCGGGTGATGTCATCGCCCGGTCACCACGCCGGGCGGAACGCAATCACTGGCTCGCCCAGACGATCCGCGCGATCCAGGCGACGTCGCTCATCGCGATCGTCCGCTCCGCCCGTGGCGCATCGAGCGGCTGCAAGTCCAGCGCCTTCGCCGTGCGGCGCTTCAGCGTCGCGATCACCACCTCGCCCGCTCTGGTCTTCACCACCACGCGATCGCCTTTGCGGATCGGCGTGCCGCGCGAGACCAGGATGATATCGCCGTTGCGATAGGCAGGCTGTAGCGCATCGCCGGAAATCTCCAGCGCAAAGGCGTGACCGTCCTCGGCGGTGGGAAGCGCGATTTCGGTCCAGCCCTTGCCGGATGGAACGCCGGATTCGTCGAAAGCGCCGCTTGTACCGGCGAGTGCGAAGCTGAGCAGCGGCACCGAGCGACCGTCGTCGGCGTCCTCGTCGATCAGTCTCGCAAAGCTGTCGATCGAGGAGCCCGCCGCCGCCAGCGCCTTCGCGATCGATTCGGTCGAGGGCCAGCGCTCGCGGCCGTCGGAGGTGACGCGCTTGGACTTGTTGAAGGTGGTGGGATCGAGCCCGGCGCGTTTGGCAAGGCCGGACGGCGACAGCCCGGCGCGCGCAGCCAGCCGATCCAGCGCGCCCCAGATCTGGTCGTGAGTCAGCATCCTCTGCGCTTTGGCCTGTTTGACCATGGAAGGTCCAGCCCGTCGCAACTCAGGAAAACTGTCCTCAAATCAACCGGTTTTCCGCTTTCCGTGCAAGAGGCGGCGGACGAAAGCGTTTTCAAGCGAAGTGGGTACCGGTTCGCGTCAAGAAAACGCGTCAAAACAGGAATCTAGAGCCCCATTCCGATTTCATCGGAACGGAAAGGGCTCTAGGTCTTGAGTTCGGCAGGGGCCGCCTTTACGGTCGCGCCCGGGTTTTAAGGACCCGCGAGAGACGAAAAAACCCAAAAGACTCAAAGAGCAAACAGGGCTGCGTAAGCGGTGGTCAAGATCTACAAAATCTGTCCGGCCTCGGCCTGGCGCGAGGCGGAACGGCAGGGTGTCTACCGCGGCAGCGCGGACGATGCGCGCGACGGTTTCATCCATTTCTCGACCGCGGCCCAGGTTCCCGAGACCTTGCGCAAGCACTATGCCGGGCAGCGCGCGCTGTTCCTGGTCGAGGTCGACGGCGATGCGCTCGGCAGCGAATTGCGCTGGGAGCGCTCGCGCAATGACGAGCTGTTTCCGCATCTCTATGGCGAGCTCGATCTCGGCGCGGTGATCGCGGTGATGAACCTCAACATCCGCTCCGACGGTAGCCACGATGTTCCGGAGCTGCTGCCGTGATCCGCGCTTTCGACGCCTTTTCGCTACCGGTGCTGCGCTGGCTCGATCCGGAAGACGCGCATCGCCTCGCGATCCAGGGCCTGCGCTTTTTGCCGCCGGTCAAGCCGCGCGCTGACGATCCCAAGCTCGCGGTGCGCGCCTTCGGGCTCAACTTCCCCAATCCGATCGGCATGGCCGCGGGCTTCGACAAGAGCGCCGAGGTGCCGGATGCGCTGCTGCGGCTCGGCTTTGGCTTCGTCGAGATCGGCTCGGTGACGCCGAAACCCCAGGCCGGCAATCCGCGGCCGCGGCTGTTCCGTCTGGAGCGCGACGAGGCCGTCATCAACCGCATGGGCTTCAACAATGACGGCGCGGATCTCGCCCTGCGCCGGTTAGCTGCGCGCGCGCAGCATGGCGGCATCGTCGGCGTCAATATCGGCGCCAACAAGGATTCTCCCGATCGCGTCGGCGACTATGTCAAGCTGATCGAGACCTTTGCGCCGGTCGCGAGCTATTTCACCATCAACGTCTCCTCGCCGAACACGCCGGGCCTGCGCAATTTGCAGGAAGGCGCATTGCTCGACGATCTCCTCGCCAGGGTGATCGACGCGCGCGAGCGGGTGCGGCAGAAGGCCGGCGACACGCCCGTGCTGCTCAAGATCGCGCCTGACCTCAGCCTCGCTCAGCTCGACGACGTCGTGCAGGTCGCGCGCTCGCGCCGGGTCGACGGCATGATCGTGTCGAACACGACCATCGCGCGGCCGAGCACGCTGCGCGAGGAAATGCGCGCCAGGGAGCAGGGCGGTCTGTCCGGACGGCCGCTATTCCGCCTGTCGACGCGCATGGTCGCGGAGACCTATGTGCGCGTCGAGGGCGCCTTCCCGCTGATCGGTGTCGGCGGCGTCGATTCGGGCGGGGCCGCGCTGACCAAGATTCGCGCCGGTGCCAGCCTGATCCAGCTCTATTCGTCGCTGGTCTACAAGGGCCTCGGTCTCGTCGACGAGATCAAGCGCGACCTGACCTCGACGCTGCTCCGCACAGGGCGGGATTCACTCTCCGAGATCGTCGGCGCGGATGCTGCGACGCTCACCGCGGAAGACTGGCCGGGGATGTGAGCGAGCTGCGTAGCCCGGATGGAGCGAAGCGCAATCCGGGATCGGCCCACCTGCACGAAGACCCCGGATTACGCTTCGCTCCATCCGGGCTACGATTCTTCTAGCGCTTGGCGAACGTCGCCCTGAATTGCGCCGGATAGCGCGCGGCCTGCAAGCCGCCGCGCGAGACGTAGGACGCCATCAGCGCGCTCCACAGTGCGGCATTGCCGAATGATTGCAGCGCCCACCAGGTGCCGAGGAAGATTGCGAGCGAGGCCAGCATCAAATTTCGCATCTCGCGCGCCCAGGTCGCGCCGATATAGATGCCATCGAAACCGAAGGCGAAGACGCCGGGTATGGGTGCGAGCACGACGAATGGCAGGAATTCGCGCGCGGTACGGCGGACGTCGTCACTCGCCGTCATGAAGTCGATCAGGGCCGGCCCGAACAGCGCGAACAGCACCGCGACGACGACTGCAAAGCCGAGCCCCCACAGCAGCACCAGCCGGGTCGAATCGGCAAATCCTTTTGGATCGCGTGCGCCAAGGGTGCGGCCGCAGAGTTGCTGGGCTGCGTTGGCGAGACCGTCGAGGAAGAAGGCGCTGACCAGCAGGAAGTTGTTGAGCACGGAGTTGGCGGCCAACGTCACGTCGCCGGCCTGTGCGCCCTTGGCGGTGAAGAACAGGAACGCGGCGATCAGTGCCGCGGTGCGGATCAGGATGTCGGAATTCACCGCCAGCATCCGCAACAGCTTCTCGCGGTCGAGCAGAGTACCGTACGGCACTGCGAAGCCGCTGTCGGCATAATGGCGGCAGACGATCACGCCGAGCGCGAATCCGACCGCTTCCGACAACAGCGCGGCGATCGCCGCGCCGGCGATGCCTGTGTCGTAGATCAGCACCAGCAGGATCGTCGCCGCCATGTTGACGAGGTTGATGACGACCTGAAGCAACAGAGCTGAATTGGCGCGGGCCTGGCCGATCAGCCAGCCGAGGATGACGTAGTTGGCGAGCGCGAACGGCGACGACCAGATCCGGATCTTGAAGTAGGTCTTCGCGGCCCGTGTCACACCCTCGCTGCCGCCCATGAGGTCGAACAGCACTGCGGCCAGCGGCAGCTGCAGTGCGATCAGCGCAGCGCCGATCAGGCCAGCAACGATGAAGCCGCGCGCTAGGATCGCGGTCGGCTCGCGCGTGTCACCCGCGCCCAGCGCCTGCGCGGTGAAGGCGAGCGTGCTCATGCGCAGGAAGCCGAACAGCCAGAACAGGCAGTCGAAGATCACTGACGCGATCGCGACGCCGCCGAGCAGGGCGGCATCGTCAAGCCGCCCGATCGCCGTGGTCGAGACCACGCCGATCAGCGGTGTGGTGAGGTTCGCGACCATCGCGGGACCTGCGATGGCGAACACCTGGCGGGAGCCTATCCTGGGATGAACGGGCGCGTGCATGTCAGAACACGAGCACCATGCCGTCTTCGGCGGCGAGATGCTCGATGTCATCCAGGCGCGACAGCATGTCGTCGCTCATATGGGTGAGCACGAGCCGCTTGGCGCCGATCGCGGGCAGATGCTGTTCCAAGGTCTTCAGGCTGAGATGGTTCTTGACCACCTTCTCGTACATGTAGGCTTCCGCAATGAAAAGGTCCGCGCCATGCGCCAGCGGAATGAGCGTGTCCGTCCATTCGGTATCGGCGCTGTAGGCGAGCGTACGGCCCTCGGCCTCGACGCGATAGGCCAGGAAGGGCCCGCCGGATTCGCCGTGCACGACCGGGTAGGGTGTCACCGCCACCGCGCCAAAACTTTGGCTTTGCTGAGGCGCGAGCTCCACGACATTGAGGTCGAAGCGCTGCTTGGTTTTTGAGGAGTGCTCGAACAGAGCCTCCATCACGACACGAAGCCGCATCTCGATGCCTTGCGGGCCCGCAATCGTCAGCGGCCGCGTCCGCCGCGAGAATTGCGCGTCGAGCAGGAAGAATGGCAGCCCGGCGAAATGGTCGCCGTGGAAATGCGTGATGAGGATGAGGTCGATGTCGTTGCGATCGATCTCGAGCCGTTTCAGCGCCGGCAGCGCCGACGCACCGCAATCGATCAGGAAGTGGGCTTCACGCCCCGAGACGTGGAAGCAGGTATTGAGCCTGCCGCCTGAGCCGAAGGCGTCGCCGCAGCCGACAAAGCGTAATTGCATCGGCTGCGGACTCCCAAATCCTTACCTGCCGCGCGGCGCGCCGAACACGCGCGAGAGCAGCCAGATCGGAATCACGATGACAGCGCCGAGCAGGAAGTAGCGCCACAGCCAGTTCACGGCATCGAAGCCGAGATCCCAGAGACGCTGGAACAACAGGCGAATGCTGTGGATGATATTCCAGGGGTCGAAGCCGATCGCGGCCAGCACGACACCGACCAGGATCGAGAGCAGGACCAGGCGAAACGCGACCGCCAGCGGCGTGCCGCCGAGAAAGCGGTTCAGGCCATCGCCGCGGCCGGCCGGCAAATCTCTGACGTCGTGGGCCATCGCAAACTCCTTGGGCGGATTCGACCCCATTATAGGTCACGGCGGGGCACATGGGGAACCCGCAACCATGCGTCAATCAGCTTACCGCATTTTAATTCGGGTGAGCACGCCAGAGCTTCGATAGTGGCGCGCGGCTGGCCTCGGGCTCGGTGCAACCTCTCCCGCTCGCGGGAGAGGTCGCGCCCCCGGGCGATGCGAAGCATCGTCCCGCGCGCGGGTGAGGGTTCTATCCTCTTGGGGAATCCCAATGCGAAGAAACCCTCACCCCAACCCTCTCCCGCAGGCGGGAGAGGGGGCGCACCTCCGCCTGGGCGCTAAGCGAGCCTCAGTCCAGCACACTTCACGCCTCAATCTCCGCTGGTTCCGCCTTCAACATCCTCTCCAACGTTTCCAGCCGGTCGGCCTCGCGCGGCGGCTTGTCCCAGCGCAGGCGGCTAATGCGGGGAAAGCGCATGGCGACGCCGGATTTGTGCCGCGGTGAGCGCTGGAGGCCCTCAAAGGCGACCTCCAGCACCAGCCCCTTGTCCGGCTCGTGCACGACATGGCGGACGGGGCCGAATTTTTCCGTGGTGTTGCGGCGGACGAAGCGGTCGATCTGCAACAGCTCCTCGTCGGTGAAGCCGAAATAGGCCTTTCCGACTGGCACCAGCTCGTCGCCGCTATCGCCCTCGGTCCAGACGCCAAACGTGTAGTCGGAATAATAGGACGAGCGCTTGCCGTGACCGCGCTGCGCATACATCAGCACGGCATCGATGATGTGCGGATCGCGCTTCCACTTCCACCATTGGCCCTTCGGCCGCCCCGGAAGATAAGGCGCATCGCGTCGCTTCAGCATCACGCCCTCGACCGCGTCCGCATCCCCGCCGGCGCCGGCACTGGCAGGATCGGCGCGCGCGGCGGTCAGCGCCTCCCAGCTTGCGAACGGGACGGTGGGCGACAGATCGATGCGGGGATCGTCGAGCTTCCTGATGAAGGTCTCCAGCCGCTCGCGCCGCTCCGCGAACGGCAGCTCGCGCAAATCGTTCTCGTCGTCGCCGAGCAAGTCGCAGGCGCGCAAGTGGATCGGAAATTCCTTGATCAGCTTTGGCGAGACGACCTTGCGGTTCAGTCGCTGCTGCAGCACGTTGAAGCTCTGCACGCGGCCCTCGCGCAGGATCAGCAGCTCGCCGTCGATCGCGCCAGGCAGGTGCAGCGAGGGGACGAGGTCCGGAAAACTTCCCGTGATGTCTTCACCGGTGCGCGAATAGAGCCGCGCCGTGATGTGGCCGCGATCATCACGCCCTGCGACGGCTTGCACCCGGATGCCGTCCCATTTCCATTCGGCGATGTAGTCGGCGGGATCGAGTGCAGCGAAATCCATGTCCTCGATCGCATGCGCCAACATCACCGGCCGGAACGGCGCGGGATCGCGATTGACCGGTTTTTCGCCGCGGCCTTCCAGCCACGCGAACAGGTCGAGATACGGCGGCGAAAGGCCGGGCCAGATCAGCTCGATCTCATGCGGGTCCTTGTCGCCGAGCGCGGCGGCCGCGGTCTTGGCGAGACGCGCGGAGATGCCGATGCGAAGCGCGCCGGTGACGAGCTTCAGCAGCGCCCAGCGGCCGGTCTCATCGAGCTCGTCCAGCCAGCGCTCGAGCTGCTTCGGCAGCTCGATCTTGCCGAGCGTGCGCAGTGTGGTGACGACTTCGGTCAGGGTCGGAGGCGGCGGGTTGTTGTGAGCGGTCATCGCCGCCTTCGGCCACATCAGTGCCACCGTCTCCGAGAGATCGCCGACATAATCGTACGACAATCCAAACAGAACCTCATCCGTGCGCGCCGCGATCAAATCGCGGATCAACGCGGGCTTGGCGTGCTTGAAGCTCAGAGCGCCGGTGAGTGCGGCCAGTGCATAGCCGCGATTGGGATCGCCGACTTCGCGGAAATAGCCGGTGATCAGCCGCAGTTTGTTGTTGCGGCCGGGCTCGTAGGCGAGACGGTCCAGAAGCTCGGCGAAGCGGTTCATGCTTCGGCCTCGTCTTGAATCGGCGTCTCGCTCTCCTCCTCGTCGCCATAGCCGACGAGATCGAGCGGCCGCGCTTTCAGGCCTTTGCTCTGGCACCAATGTACCAGCGCGTCTTCCTGGCCGTGGGTGACCCAGATCTCGCCGGCGCCGGTCGCGGCGATGGTGGCGGTGAGGCCATCCCAATCGGCGTGGTCGGAGATCACAAGCGGCAGTTCGATGCCGCGCTGCCGCGCGCGAGCGCGCACGCGCATCCACCCCGAGGCAAAGGCGGTGACGGGATCGGGAAAGCGCCGTGTCCAGAGATCGGATGTCGCCGACGGCGGTGCCAGCGTGATGGTGCCGGCGAGCGCCGCTTTCTTCACGCCTTTCACGGGCCGCAATTCGCCAAGTTCGATGCCGCGGCTCTGATAGTAATGCGTGATCGTCTCCATCGCGCCATGGAGGTAGATCGGCGCGTCGTAGCCGGCCTGGCGCAGCAGCGCGATCACGCGCTGCGCCTTGCCGAGCGAATAGGCGCCGACGAGATGCGCACGCTCCGGAAACAGCGCGACCGAGGCCAGCAGCTTCTTGACCTCGTCGGCCGCATCGCCGTGACGAAACACCGGCAGCCCAAAGGTGGCCTCGGTGATGAAGACGTCGCAGGGCACGAGCTCAAACGGGGTGCAGGTCGGGTCGGGCGCGTCCTTGTAGTCACCGGAAGCAACGATGCAGGTGTCGTTGCAGGTCACCGCGATCTGCGCCGAGCCCAAGACGTGGCCAGCCGGGTGAAACTTGACGGTGACGTCGCCGAGCCGGATCTCCTCGCCATAGCGGATCGTCTGGGTCGAGCCGGCAAAATTCTCGCCGTAGCGCAGCCGCATCATGTCCAGGGTTTCCTGCGTCGCCAGCACCGCGCCGTGGCCGGCGCGGGCATGATCCGAATGGCCGTGGGTGATCACGGCCCGCTCGACCGGGCGCACAGGGTCGATATGGAAGCCGCCGGGCTTGCAGCACAGGCCGGCAGCAACTGGCAGCAGGATGTCTTGCGGGCGCATGGTGGTCATATAGGGACCGGTGCTCCGATATTCATCCGTCATGCGCGGGCTTGACCCACGCATCCATCCACTTAAACAGTGCTTTTTTTGATCGATTGCCGGTGACCCGGCACGATAAGTGTTGGTTCCAAGATGCCCTTGCGCCTATTCCTGACCTCCGGCGATCTCATGGCCGACCGTCGCTTCGAGTTCGCGCGCGACCTCCAGCTCAAGGGTGATCTGCCGGAGGCCGCGGACCTGCTGGAGCAGGCGATCGAGCTCGCGCCTGATTTCACCTCGGCCTGGTTCACGCTCGGCGAAATCCGGCAGCAGCTCGGCGAACGCGACAAGGCGATCGCGGCGTTTCGAGAAGCGTGCCGATCCGATCCTGGGGATCAGCACGGAGCCGGCCTGCATTTGATGCGGCTCGGCGAGGCAGAGATCGCGGAGATGCCGAAGGCCTATGTGCAGGCCCTGTTTGACCAATATGCTCCGCGCTTCGAGCACACGCTGATCAACGATCTCGGCTATCGCGCTCCGAGCCTGATCTTCAAGGCGGTGTTGGCCTCACGCGTTGCCGCCAAGAAGCCCGCCTTCTTCAAGCGCACCATCGATCTCGGCTGCGGCACCGGGCTCGCGGCCGCCGCCTTCGCCAAGCAGGTCGATCATTTCATCGGCATCGATCTGTCGCCCGGCATGATCAAGCAGGCGCGTGCGACGAACCTCTATGCCGAGCTCGAAGTCGCCGACATGATCGATGGCCTGCGCGGCAAGAGTGATGCGAGCGCGAACCTCGTCGTCGCCGCGGATGCCTTCGTCTATCTCTCCGATCTTGCGCCGGTGCTCACCGAGATAAAGCGCGTGCTTGCAGCCGGCGGCGTGCTCGTCTTCACGCTGGAGACGCATGACGGTAGCGGCATCGTGCTCGGCGAAGGCCTGCGCTATGCCCATTCCGCGGAATATGCGCGCGGCGCCATCGCGAAGGCCGGGCTCAAACTTCTCACGCTGGAGTCGGCCTCGCCGCGCAACGAGAACAACGAGCCGGTACGCGGCCTCGTCGTCGTCGCCGAGAAAACTTGAGTCTAGGCGCTAGCCAACCAGTAATTTGAGCGTCATTGCGTCGCAAAGCTGCGACTTCCCACTTGCGAGCCGTGCTGCGATGCCAGCACAATGCGCGCACCAGGGAGAAAATAATAATGACCAAGAATCCATCGCGGCGCGATTTCAGCGCCGCCGCGCTCGCTACCATCGCCGCATCCACCTTGCCCGCGCCATATGTCTGGGCCGCGGAGAAGAAATACGATGCGGGCGCCAGCGACACCGAGATCAAGATCGGCCAGACCGTGCCGCATTCCGGCCCCGGCTCGCTCTATGGCGTGCTCGGTCGCATCGGCGAAGCCTATTTCCAGATGCTGAACGAGAAGGGCGGCATCAACGGGCGCAAGATCAAGTTCCTCACCATGGACGACGCCTATAGCGCGCCAAAATGCGTCGAGGCGACGCGGCGCCTGGTCGAGCAGGAGGAGGTGCTGGCGCTCTATGGCTCGCTCGGCACCGCGCCGCAGACCGCCGTGCACAAATACCTGAACTCCAAGGGCGTGCCGCAGCTCCTGCTCAACACCGGCGCGTCGAAGTGGAATAACCCGAAAGAGTTCAAATGGACGATGGCGGGCCTGCCGCTCTATCCGACCGAGGCGCGCATTCTCGCGCGGCACGTCGTCAGCGTGAAGCCGAACGCCAAGATCGGCATCCTCTACCAGAACGACGATTTCGGCCGCGACTTCCTAGGTCCGTTCAAGAAGGTGCTGACTGACGCCGGCGGCACCGCGCAGGTGATCATGGAGCAGACCTACGATCTCACCGAGCCGACCGTCGATTCCCAGCTCATCAACCTCTCGAAATCGGGCGCCGACGTCTTCTACAACATCTCCACCGGCAAGGCGTCGTCGCAGTCGATCCGGAAAGTGGCCGAGCTCGGCTGGAAGCCGCTGCAGCTGCTGTCGGCGGGCTCGACCGGCCGCTCCATCCTCAGCGCCGCGGGCCTGGAGAACGCCACCGGCATCGTCGCCATCCGCTACAACAAGGAAGTCGGCCTGCCCAAATGGGAGAAGGATCCGGACGTGATGGCGTTCGAGGAGCTGCGCAAGAAGTACACGCCGGCGATCGATCCCGACAACACCATTGCCTTCGCCGGCTACGGCCAGGCCGTGACCATGGGCGAGATCCTGCGCCGCTGCGGCGACGATCTCACCCGCGCCAACGTGCTGAAGCAGGCATCAAACCTCAACGGTTTCCACTCGCCCTACTTCCTCGACGGCGTCACCTACAGCTACACGCCCGCGGACTACACACCGATGAAGACGCTGTTCATCTCCACCTTCACCGGCAAGGACTGGGACATCTCCGACAAGCCGATGTCGGAGTAGGGGCTCTCTCCGCGACCACGAAGACCGTAGGGTGGGCAAAGGCGCTGTTGCGCCGTGCCCACCACCTGCTCAGGCAGCTGGGCTTGGATGGTGGGCACGCTTCGCTTTGCCCACCCTACGGCCGCTTCAACCCCTCGACGAACCCACCGCCACGGCTTACCTCTTATGCCGTGCCGCCCCGCATCCTCAAATCCCCGGCCGAGACGCCTGCGCTGCTGCCCGACCGCTTCAATGCGTGGTTCGCGGCCCGCGGCTGGTCGCCGCGCGCGCATCAATTGGCGCTGTTGGAGAAGGCGCGCGAGGACCGCTCGGCGCTCTTGATCGCGCCGACCGGCGCCGGCAAGACGCTGGCGGGATTTCTGCCGACGCTGGTGGAGCTGTCCTCTGATGCAGCTCAGCGGGAGACTGGCCCGAAGAAAAGCCTCATCTCCACCGGCCGCAGCCTGCAGCGCACCGGCGGCCTGCACACGCTCTACATCTCGCCGCTGAAAGCGCTCGCCGTCGACATCGCGCGCAACCTGGAGCGGCCGATCGCCGAAATGGCGCTGCCGGTCAAGGTCGAGACCCGCACCGGCGATACGCCGGTGTCGCGCCGGCAGCGCCAGCGGCGCTATCCGCCGGACGTCCTGCTGACCACGCCGGAGCAGCTCGCGCTGCTGCTCTCTTCCGACGACGCGCCGTTCCTGTTCTCCTCGCTCAAGCGCATCGTGCTCGACGAGCTGCATGCGCTGGTGACCTCCAAGCGCGGCGATCTGCTTTCGCTCGGCTTGGCGCGGCTGTGGCGGCTGGCGCCGCAGCTGCGCGCGATCGGCCTGTCGGCGACGGTGGCCGAGCCGGAGCAGCTCGCGCGCTTTCTGGTGCCGCAGCCCGAAGGCAAGCAAACCGCTGCGGACATCGTCATCGCAGGCGGCGCCGCGCCGCCTGAGGTCGAGATGCTCGACACCCGCGAAAGCCTGCCCTGGGCCGGCCACAGCGCGCGCCACGCGCTCCCTGAAATCTACGAGCTGATCAAGGCGAACAAGACCACGCTGGTCTTCGTCAACACCCGCAGCCAGGCCGAGATGCTGTTCCAGAATCTCTGGAGCATGAACGACGACGGCCTCGCCATCGCGCTGCATCACGGATCGCTCGACGTCGCCCAGCGCCGCAAAGTCGAGGACGCCATGTCGGCGGGCAGACTGCGCGGCGTGGTCTGCACCTCCTCGCTCGACCTCGGCGTCGACTGGGGCGATGTCGATCTCGTCGTCAATATCGGCGCGCCCAAGGGATCCTCGCGCCTGATGCAGCGCATCGGCCGCGCCAACCACCGTCTCGACGAGGCCTCGCGCGCGGTGCTGGTGCCGGCCAATCGCTTCGAGGTGCTGGAGTGCCGCGTCGCCATCGATGCCATCGCCGAGAATGCGCAGGACACACCGCCCTTGCGCACGGGCGCGCTCGATGTGCTGGCTCAGCACGTGCTCGGCTGCGCCTGCGGCCAGCCCTTCCTCTCGGACGAGATCTACGAGGAGGTGCGCACCGCCGCGCCCTACGCAAACCTGTCGCGCCAGGACTTCGACGACGTCGTCGATTTCGTCGCCTCCGGCGGCTACGCGCTGAAGACCTATGAGCGCTTCGCCCGCATCAAGCAGGACAAGGAAGGGCGCTGGCGCGTCGCCAACCCAAAAGTGCGGCAGAGCTACCGCATGAATGTCGGCACCATCGTCGAGGACGACATGCTGAAGGTGCGCCTGGTGCGCTCGCGCGGCGGCCAAGGAAAAGCAGGCGGTTCGACAGGGGTGATCGCGCGCGGCGGCAGGCTGCTTGGCGAGATCGAGGAGGCCTTCATCGAGGGCTTGAGCCCCGGCGACACCTTCGTGTTCAGCGGCGAGGTGGTGCGTTATGAGACCCTGGTCGAGGACCAGGTCTATGTCTCGCGCGCGCATGACAAAGACCCGAAGGTGCCATCCTATATGGGCGGCAAATTCCCGCTCTCGACCTATCTCGCCGAGCGCGTGCGCCGGCTGCTCGATGATTTCAGCGCATGGGGCGGCTTGCCGGAGCAGGTGCGCGACTGGCTGTCGCTGCAAAAGGACGTCTCGCGCGTGCCTGCGGTGCGCGAGCTCCTGGTCGAGAGCTTTCCGCGCGCCAACAAGCATTATCTCGTCTGCTATCCCTTCGAAGGCCGTCTCGCGCACCAGACCCTCGGCATGCTGCTCACGCGGCGGCTGGAGCGCGCCCGCGCCCGGCCGCTCGGCTTCGTCGCCAACGAATATGCCGTGGCGATCTGGGGGCTTGGCGATCTCTCCTTCATGATCCGCGACGGCCGGATCGATCTCGACGCGCTGTTTGACCCTGATATGCTCGGCGACGATCTCGAAGCCTGGCTCGCCGAGTCCGCGCTCATGAAGCGCACCTTCCGCAATTGCGCGATCATCTCCGGCCTGATCGCGCGGCGGCATATCGGCGAAGAGAAAAGCCGCCGCCAGGTGCTGTTCTCGACCGATCTCGTCTACGACGTCCTGCGCAAGCACCAGGCCGACCACGTGCTCTTGCGCGCCGCGCGCGCCGATGCCGCCACCGGCCTGCTCGACCTGCGCCGCCTCAGCGATATGCTGATACGCATCCAGGGCCACATCACCCATCGGGAACTCGATCACGTCTCCCCGCTCGCCGTCCCCGTGATGCTGGAAATCGGCCGCGAGTCAGTTTATGGCGAAGCTGCAGACGAGCTGTTGGCGGAGGCCGCCAATGAGCTGGTCAAAGAGGCGATGTCGTAGACGGCAAGAATGTATTTCCGGGGCGCAACTCCATCCACAACGTCATGCCCGGGCTTGACCCGGGCATCCACGGCTTTTTTGCCGCAGCAAGAACGTGGATGGCCGGGACAGGCCCGGCCATGACGGAGCAAGTGGCACTCTCGATTTCTTCAACTCGCACTTTGGACGTCGCCGGCATCTCGCTCCACGCCGATCTCTCCGGCGCCTTGTTCTGGGAAGAGCAGCGCCTGCTGGTCGTTTCCGATCTGCATCTGGAAAAAGGCTCCAGCTTCGCCACGCGCGGCGTGTTGCTGCCGCCTTACGATACGCTGGCGACGCTCAGCCGTCTCGCTGCAGTCATCTCCCGCCACAATCCAAGTATCGTCATCGCGCTCGGCGACAGTTTTCACGATCGCACGGCGCATGAGCGCCTCTCCGCAGAGGATCGCGACGCCGTCGCCGCACTCCAGGCCGGCCGCGACTGGATCTGGATCTCAGGCAATCACGATCCGATGCTGCCGCGCGATCTCGGCGGCACCGTCGCCGACGAGGTCGCGATCGGCCCGATCACCTTCCGCCACGAGCCGACCGGCGCAAGCGGCGAGATCGCCGGCCATCTGCATCCCAAGGCCCGCGTCTCCGCGCGCGGCCGCTCGATGGAGCGCCGCTGCTTCGCCAGTGACGGGATGCGCGCCGTGATGCCGGCCTTCGGCGCCTATGCCGGCGGCCTCAGCATCCGCGATGAAGCGTTCGCGAAAATCTTTCCGACCAACGGCTTTGTCGCCCATCTGCTCGGCCACCGCCGCGTCCACGCGATTGCCGCGTCGCGGTGTTATTGAAGGGCGCGCTTCGTTGGGTGGGTTAGCGAAGCGTAACCCACCTCTTTTGCATCCGTTGAGACAGACAGTGGTGGGTTACGCCTTCGGCTAACCCACCCTACGCATCCCGCAAGTTCACGCCGCCTTCGCCTGCACATCATCGCAAAACTCGGCGAGCCGATCCGCCAGCCGCAGCGTCGCGGGGCTGGCGCCCGGTGCGGCCATCAATGCCACCTCGGTGCGGTTGATCGGCGCAAAGCCGTCCTTGGCGGTCAGCACGCGGTGGTCGGACTGGATGGCCATCTCCGACAGGATGCTCAGTCCCATGCCGGCGGCGACCGCGGCCTGGATGCCGGCGAGACTGGATGACGTGTAGGCAGTGTGCCAGGCGCGGCCCGCGCTTTCCAGCGCGTGGATGGCGCCGGCGCGATAGATGCAGCCGAGCGGAAAACCGATCAGCGGCACCGACGACACGGTGACGTCGACCGGATGGCTCTTGCTGGTGACCCAGTGCACCCGCTCGGGCCACACCGCGATGGCGTCCTTCGCGCCAGCCTCGCGCTTATAGAGCGCAAGATCGAGTTCGCCGCGTTCGAGATCACGGGCCAGATGCTTGCTCTGGTCGGCGCGCACATCGAGCCGCAGGCGCGGATGCGAGCGCGAGAACGCACCAAGCAGTTTCGCCAATCGGTACGCGGCAAAATCCTCGGGAATGCCGAGCCTGATCGCGCCTTCGCCGTCGGGCTGGCGCAGCACATCGCGCGCCTCCTCGGCGAGCGAGAGCAGCCGCCGCGCATAGAACAGCAGCCGCTCGCCGGCTTCGGTCGGGCGCACGTCCTTGCCGTCGCGGTGCAGCAGCACCTGGCCGACATCCTCCTCCAGCCGCTTGATCTGCTGGCTCACGGTCGATTGCGTGCGGTGGACGCGCTCGCCGGCGCGGGTGAAGCCGCCGGCCTCGACCACCGAGACGAAGCTGCGCAGCAGCTCGAGATCGAGCATGGCCGCCTCCATTCGAGAACCCACTGAAGAGAAGTTAATCATTTAATTTCCAAATGACAAGCCGCGTTCCTAGATCGAGGGCTCCAGGAGAATGCCCTCATGTCGCTCGCCCCATCGATCGCCGTCCCCCGCAGCCGTTTCAATGCGCTGCCGCTCACTATCGGCCTGTTCTGTCTGCTCTGGAGCTACGCCTTCGTCGCCGGCAAGATCGGCGTCACCTATTGCCCGCCATTGATCCTCCTCGCGGCACGCTTCTCGCTCGCCGGCATTCTGATCCTGGGCGCGACCTGGATTCGCGGCGACGGCTGGTCGCTGCCCTGGCGCGACGCCGCGATCTTCGCCGTGCTCGGTATCGCCAACAACGCGCTCTATCTCGGGCTTGGCTATACCGGCCTGCAATCGGTCTCCGCCGGCCTCGGCGGGCTGATCGTGTCGGCCAATCCGGTGTTCACGGCTGCGCTCGCCGCGCTGCTGCTCGGCGAAAGCATGACCTGGCGCAAGGCGGCGGGCCTGCTGCTCGGCGTCATCGGTGTCACCTTCATCGTCTGGCACCGTCTGTCGGTGGGTACCGACAGCCTGCACGGCATCCTGTTCACGCTGGCTTCGCTGGCCTCGATCGTTGCCGGCACCATCCTGTTCAAGCTGCTCGCGCCGAAGGGTTCGTTGTGGATCGGCAACGGCATCCAGAATATCGCCGCCGGTATCGTGCTGGCGCCGGTCGCGTTCACCTTCGCCGACGTTCACGCGATCGTGCTCACCCCGAGCCTGATCGGCGCCTTTGCCTTCCTCGTGCTCGGCGGCTCGATCCTCGCCTACCTGCTCTGGTTTCATCTCCTGAAAGTGTGCGGAGCGACGGCGGCAAGCAGCTATCATTTCCTGATGCCACCGCTCGGCATGCTGTTCGCCTTCGTCGTGCTCGGCGAACACGTCGAGGCCCGCGATTTGCTCGGGATCATTCCAGTCGCGCTCGGCATTTATCTGGTGACGCGGCCGGCAAAGCCCGTGTCGTAACAGGAGTTCATCATGCCCGTTTCCATCACCCTGATCGGCGGCCCCACGGCGCTGATCGAGATCGACGGCTTTCGCCTGCTCACCGACCCGACCTTCGATGCGCCCGGTGCCTATCAACTGCCGCATGTGAAGCTGGAGAAAACGATCGGACCTGCGGTGAGGCCTGACGCGATCGGCCCGGTCGATGCGGTGCTGCTCAGCCACGACCAGCACTCCGACAATCTCGACAATTCCGGCCGCGAATACCTCTTCAAGGTCAAGCGCGTGCTGACGACCGAGGCGGGCGCAAAGCGCCTCGGCGGCCATGTCGAGGGCCTTGCGCCCTGGAGCGCCGCGCATCTGAGGGACGACGACGGCAATACGCTGACGATCACCGCGACGCCCGCGCGCCACGGCCCGGCCGGCATCGAGCCCTTGTCCGGCGACGTCATCGGCTTCGTGGTGTCGTCGAGCCGGAAGGACACGCGTCCGGTCTATATCAGCGGCGACACCACCTGGTTCGACGGCGTCGCCGAAGTCGCGCGCCGCTTCAAATGCGGGGTGGTGCTGCCCTTCGCGGGCGCGGCGCAAACGCGCGGGCCGTTTCATCTCACCATGGACACCAACGACACCATCGAGACTGCGCGTGCCTTTCCCGATGCGATGATCGTGCCGGTGCACACCGAAGGCTGGGCGCATTTCCGCCAGAACAGCGAGGATCTGCGCAAGACCTTCGACGTGCTCGGCTTCGGGACGCGGCTACGCCTGCTGGAGCCAGGCGTGCCGACGGTGATCGAGGCGCCGTGATTTCGCCACGTCGCCATTGCGAGGAGCCCTTGCGACGAAGCAATCCAGAATCCTTCCGCGGCGGCAGTCTGGATTGCTTCGCTTCGCTCGCAATGACGGAATATGCCGTTAGTCCTTCCGGAACACGATCGATGCCATCCATCCCGTCATCAGCGCCATCGCCGCGGTGGCCAGGCCGTAGATCAGCCCGTTCTGCCGCGCGCTGGTGGCGACGAACTGCTCGAAGCCGACTTTGACGATTTCGAACGCGGTCTCGGTCTTGCCGATGAACGCGCCGTTCGCAAACAGCTTGATCTCCACCTCATAGGTGCCGATCGGCACCTCCGCCGGCAGTGGAATGCCGGTGCGGAACAGCGTCGGCGTCAGGAACGTCACCGCGCTCGCATCCTCGCGATAAAGGCCGTGCTGGGTGCGAAGGCGGATGAAGGCGGAGCGGAACGCGTCGTTCGGCACCACGTCGGCATAGTCGCCGCTGACCCGTTGGGTCAGCCGCACGTTGTTGAGCCCGATCTGCTGCCGGCGCGCGATCTCGGGCGAGGTGATGGCGTCGAAGGGACGGTTGGCGAACAGCGCCAGATAGCTCGGCACCTGCAGGAATTGCCGGTAGTCGGTGTTGATCCAGATGCCGAAGGTGCGTTCTTTCCGCCGCGTCACCATGTCGGCGCGCGGGCCCATCACGGTGACCACGAGATCGTAACTGGTGCGGTTGGCTGGCGTCGTCGCGTCCTTCTCCACCGAGCCGAACAGCACCAGCTCCTCGCCCGAATAATTCGGCGTCACGGTGACGCGGTGGTTGGAGACCGACACGATCAGCCGCTCGGCGCGCGCGGCCGAGCCGAGCAGCAGGACGAGAAGGAGGGCGAGCAGCGCGCGCATCAGGTGCTCACTCCCAGCTCGCGGATGGTGAAGAGGTCCTCGGGGCGGATCACCAACTCGATCGCGAAGCGGACCCCGACCGAGAGGATCAACAGGCCCAGCAGCAGCCGCAGCTGCTCGCCGCGGATCTTCTGCCCGGCGCGGGCGCCGAATTGCGCGCCGGTGACGCCGCCGACCATCAGGATCAGCGCCAGCACGGCGTCGACGAGGTGATTGGTCACCGCATGCAGCATGGTCGCGAACAGCATCGTGACCAGGGTGAGGACCATGGAGGTGCCGATCACCGTCGAGGTCGGCACCCGCAAGAGATAGATCATGATCGGCACCAGGATGAAGCCGCCGCCGATGCCCATGATGGCGCCGATGAAGCCGATCACGATGCCGACGACCACCACGGGAATCACCGACAGGTAGATCTTGGAGCGCTTGAACCGCATCTTCAGCGGCAGGCCGTGGATCCAATTGTGGGTGCGGCGCGGCGGCACCGCGCCGCGCCGGGTCCGCATCAGGGCGCGCAGGCCTTCGGAGAACATCAGGCTGCCGACGGTGGTGAGCAGCACGACGTAAGAGAGCGCGATCATCAGGTCGAGCTGGCCGAGCGCGCGGAGCTGGGTGAAGGTCCACACCCCCAGCGCCGTGCCGGTGACGCCGCCGCAGAGCAGGACGCTCGCCAGCGCCGGATCGATCGCGCGCCGCCGCCAATAGGACAGTGCGCCCGAAAAGGACGAGGCCGCGATATGGCTCGTGACGGAGGCAACTGCGACCGCCGGCGTGATGCCGATGAAGATCAGTAGCGGCGTCATCAGGAAGCCGCCGCCGATCCCGAACATGCCGGAGACGAAGCCGACCGCGGCGCCCATGGCGAGCACCAGGAAGACGTTGACCGGAAGATCGGCGATCGGAAGGTAGAGCTGCATTGAACCACGCGCCGGGCGGGACGGATCGACTAACGCGGATTGCTCGCGGGAAGGTCGGAACGATTGCCGCCCCCCTCAATAGCGGAATTCGCCGCAGGGGTGGATCAGGAATTTTGGGCGTGGTGAATGGGTGCGGTGAGAGCGTGATGATATCCGTGATCGTCGCCGCAACGGAGGTGCGCTCCCTCCCCCGCGTGCGGGGGAGGGCGGGGGAGAGGGTGCCTCCGCAGCGGGACTCCCCAAGAGGACAAAGCCCTCACCCGGCGCGCGGGACGATGCTTCGCCTCGCCCGGCACGCGCCGATCTCTCCCGCAAGCGGGAGAGGTGCACCGAGCCCGTGGTCGATCGACTGAACCTTGAGTGTCCACCTTCTCCGCTTTCATGCCCCGGCTTGACCGGGGCATCCAGTACACCGCGGCTTCTCCGCACCACACCGGCGTCTCTGGAATACTGGGTCGCCCGGTCCCGGCTCCGCCAAGGCTACGCCGGGGCCACAAGGGTGCTCGGCCGCCGAAGCTTCAGCGAAGGCGGCAAGCCGGGCGACGACAAGAGGAGAGTGCGACCGCGCTCAATGCGCCGCCGAGGCCGAGCGCTTGGTCGCGACTTGCTTCGGTGCGGGCTTGGCGCTCGACTGCGGCGCGCTGTCCCAGCCGCCGGCGGGCGTCGCGACATTGACGGCGTCATCTGGCTGCGGCTCGGCGCTAAAAGTCTGGATCGCGAGCTTGGCTGCGGCGAGCGATTGCGGATCGAGCCGCTTGGCGACGTCGTCGCGCTTGCCCGCCGCATCCGCATCGCCCTGGGCTGCCGCCAGGCTGAACCATTTGTAGGATTCGGCGAGGTTCTGCTCGACGCCGATGCCGCGGGCATAGAGGATGCCGAGGTTGAACTGGCTGTCGGCGACGCCGCGATCGGCGGCTTTGCGGAACCACTGCGCTGCGCTCTTGTAATTGGCGCCGCGTCCGCCGCCGTCGGCATCGAGCACGGCCAGATTGTGCATCGCCTTGGCGTTGCCGCGCTCGGCGGCCTGCGTGTAGTAGCGGCGGGCGATGTCGGCGTCCTTCTTCACGCCGAGGCCCTTCTCATAGAGCGTGCCGAGGCGGAAGGTCGCGGGGACCACGCCGGCCTGCGCCGCGCGGTCGTACCATTTGGCGGCTTCATCGTAGTTCGTAGCGACGCCCTTGCCCTCGGCAAAGCGCACGCCGATCTCGTAGGCCGCAGTCGCATCGCCCTTCATCGCGGCGGTGCGCAGGCCCGGACCGCCGATGCCATCAGGCAGCTTCTCGCTCGGCGGCACCTGGATGAGGCCGAGCTTGACGCGGCTCGTGCCCGACAGCGCGCCAGTGACGTCGCTGGAGGCAGGTGGCGGCGGGGCCACGGCAGGCGCGGGCGGGATTTCGACCGAGGCCGAGCTGCCCGGATTGGCGGCCGGCGTCGGCGCGGCATTGTTCTGGGATTGTCGTCCGATCGGCGTCGGCGAGGTCATCGACGGCGTGACCTGCTCGGGCGTGGCGGGCTTGCTCTCGACCGGGGGCGGGGGAGCCAGCGGGGGGGGCTGGCTCGACGTATTCTCCATGGCCTGCGGCGCTGGCGGCACGCTGCCGCCATCGAGCAGGTTCATCGCCATCTTGAAGGTGCCGAGCACGATCACGACCACGCTCGCGCCGACCAGCAGCGAGCGGATCTTCGCGGTGATGGTCGAACCGCCGTCCTTGCCCTTGTCCTTGGAGCGATCGGCCCCGGCCTTGGCGGCGCGGCCGGTCTTTTCTGGCTGCGCGGCGGCGGCCTGGGCGGCGCGGCGCGCAGCGGCGATGAAGCTCGACGACGACACCGGCTCTTTCGGAGCAGTGGGAATTCCGCTGATCGCGCTCTCGGAGGCGGCAATGCGCTCCGACGGCGTGGCGACGCGTCCACCCGGCCGTGTACCCGGCTCGAGCGGATGATCCGGCGGCAATTCCGGCGCCAGCGCAGCCCGTGCAGGCGCGGTATGCGGCTCCAGGATTTCGCTGATCGCGCGCGGCGGCAAGGGTGATGTGACTTGCGGCGCCGCCGGCACCGGCGGTGGCGCGGCGGGGGCAGCGGCATGGAATTCGCGCGGCGCGGCGACGAAAGCGGCCTGCGCTGCATGCGCGGCGGCCGGGTTCGGAAGCTCCGGCTTCGGATCGTATTTCGGCTGCTGCTGTGGCGGCCGCGGCTCGCGCGCCATCGGCGCGGGCTCCATCGGAGCGGGCATCGGCATCTGCGGCGCAGGGGCGGGCGGCGCGGTGCGCACCGCGCGCAGATCGCCCTCGATCATGGAGAGGCGGTCGACGACATGGCCGAGCGTGTTGTGAACGGCTTCGAGCGAATCCTGCGTATGCCGGTTGGTCTCGGCCTGGCTGAAGCGGATGTCGGAGAGCTCGCGCTTGACGAGATCGACCATGCCGGAATCGGCAGTCGGCGCCGAATTGCGGCTCTCGGCCAGCGCGGAATAGGTCGCCTGCTGCCGTTCCAGGTGCCTGAGGATATCGTGCAGCCCGTCCTCGACGCGGCTCAAATTGCCGCTGCGCGGATCGGAGGCGGCTTCGATCCGCTCCAGCAGATAGGAGACGCGCTGCTCGAGATGGGCGAAGGTCGAGGCCGAGTCGTTGCCGACCTGCATGCGGTCGAAGCGGTCCGACAGCGCGCGGATCGCAGCTTCCAGATGCTCGGTGCTCTCGGACGGCTGAGGCCGCTCCCGCGTCTCGAGCGCGGCGGTGAGCGCCGCGATGCGCTGCTCCAGCACCGCAAAGCTGTCACTGGGGCCGGAGGCGCGGGTGATCTGGTCGACCTTGGACGACAGCAGCTGCACGTCTTCGGACAGACGCGCGAGCGCTTCGTTGGAGGCGACATTGGAGACGATGCTGCGCAGCGCCGAGATCGCGTCTTCGAGCTGGCGCACGGTCGAGGGATCGTCATTGGCGCGCAGGATCAGATCGAGCTTGGCGCCGAGATTGCGGATCGCCTCGTCATAGCCGGTGAGTTGCTCGGCCGGCGTGAGCGTGCGCAGCACCTGCTTGATGTCGGACAGCGCACGCTCGATGCCGGAGAGAACCTGGCCGTCGGTGCCGTTGGAGCGGGTCTCGTCGATGCGACGATGCAGCGAGCGGATCTCGTTCTCGATCGATTCGATCGCGCGCCGCGGCATTGCCTCGGTGATGGCGTGGCGGATCTCGGCAAGCTCGCTGCGGAAGGCGGTGATCGCCTGCTCGGTATTGTCAGGGCGCTGCAGCGACTCGATCTGGCTCGTGATCTTGAGCAGATGGCGCTCGAGCGACGAGAAGTCCGGCTGCGGGGGCGGCGGCGCGTAGGCGGGGGCGGGTGGCGCCGCCATCGGCGCAATCGACGGCGCGGCGCGTGGCGGCATCTGCCTGGGCGTAAAGCCGTCGAGCTCGCTCTGTCGCGCCGTGATCTCGGCGACCGCGACGTCGAAGGACGCGGGGCTCAGGGGTGGCGAATTGCGATAGACCTGGGCTGCCGCGCGCTCGACCGCATCGGCCTGGCGCTGGCGCGTCTCGACCGGTGACGGTGCTGGCCGCTGGGCCTGAGGCTGCTGCGGCTGCGGCTTCGAGATCTGCGACAGCCGCGCATCGAGCCGCGAGATCGCATCGTTGAGCTGGCGCGCGACGCCCTGCTCGCGCGACATGTCCTGCCGCGAAGTATCCTGGCGCTGGGCAGGCTTTGAAATCCGTTCGATCTGCTGAGTGATCGCATCGAGCCGCTGGTGGATGTCGGCGACGTCGCGGCTTTCCTGGCTCGGTCCTTGCGGGATGTGGTGCGGACGCTGGTCGTATGGTCCGCGAAAGTTCGGTGGCGCTGTCTCGCCGAGCGTGGAGTTCAGCCAATCGTTGAGTGACATGCCGGCTCTGCGCGCAGCAGCTTCGGCCCGCTCCCGGACGGAGGGATCGATGCCGTCAACACTCCACGATACGCGCGAATTCATGACTCTGTCCGGTTCCGACTCCGGCGCCCACCCGGCGCCTCCAGCCTCCCCACGCGTGCCCGGTTGTAAACACAACCGAATTTGGCGCAGGTCGTCTGCCTCGAAAACCGACTTTTTCCTGTTACGGTAAATAACGAGTTAAGGAACGCCGGCGCGGGTGTCTTAAAGTTGGGCGACGGAAACCGGGGGTGTGAGGCTGCGGTCGCTGTGCTCTTCGAGCGCAGCGGGTGGCAGCTTGCTCCACTCGGACAGTTCGAAGATCAGGAACCGAGGGCGGTCGCCAAGGCGTCGGCAGCGTCCCGCAATGCTTGCCTGCTGCCGTCGAACGGCCATCGCAGGAATTCATGGATCATTCCGTCGTACCGTCGCACGACAACGTCGACGCCAGCGCCCTGGAGCCGCCGGCCATAGTCTTCCCCCTCGTCGCGGAGGGCATCGTACTCGGCGGTGATGATGAACGTCCGAGGCAAGCCTGCCAAACTTGGCGCAAGCAAAGGCGACACCAAAGGGTCGAGCTTCTCTTCGTCTTTGTTGAGATAGTGATTCATGAACCAGTCCTGCGTTTCGCGGCTGATGTTGCCCCATTTCCCGGCAAACTCCCGTATCGACGTGTTTGATCGCCGGAAGTCGAGATCCGGATAGATCAGCAGTTGAAAGGCGATCTTGGGCGCTCCCGCATCCCTCGCCATCAGCGCGACGACCGCGGCTAAATTCCCTCCTGCGCTGTCGCCCGCGACCGCCAACCGCGAGGCGTCGCCGCCGATCTCGGCCGCATGGTCGGCGATCCATTTGGTCGCAGCGTAGGCTGCGTTGCGCGCGGCTGGATATTTGTTTTCGGGTGCGAGCGGATAGTTGACCGAAACCACGACGCTGCCCGTGGCATTGGCCAAAGCGCGTGCGAGTCCGTCATGGGTGTCGAGATCGCCAAGCACGAAGCCTCCGCCATGAAAGAAGACGATGATTGGACGGACCTGGCTGGGGGCCGGGCGATACACGCGAATGCGGCAATCGCCTGTGACGGTTTGGATCGCGCGATCCTCGACCTGCGCGACGGATTCGGGCTTGCCCAGAGCATTGGACATTCGCCGCATTCCGGCGCGCACTTGGTCCGGGGGCAGTTTGTGTAGATCGGCGAAGCCCGTTCCAGCGAGCCGCTTGAGGTGCGCTTCGACCTGCGGATCCAACGTCATGACGATAATCTCCGAAATTCAATTGACGTGACGGCGGCGATCGTGCCACTTGAAGTACAGTTCAAGTCAAGAGGGATGTGATGCTGTTGGACATCGCCGATGTCGCCCGGCAATCGGGGCTCGCGCCCTCCGCACTCCGGTTCTACGAAAAGCGTGGCTTGATCGAGTCGAGCGGTCGCAACGGCTTGCGTCGCACTTATGACGCCAAGACGCTGGACCGGCTGGCGCTCATAAGCTGCGCGAGACTGGCAGGGTTCTCGCTCGCACAAATCGGACGGTTTCTCGTTGCGACACCGAGCGACTCCGTGTTGCGCGCGCGAATGGCCGAACGAGCCGAGGAACTGGATCAGGAAATTTCTCGCCTGACCCGCATGCGGGATAGCCTCAGGCACGCTGCGATTTGCACACATACGCCGCTGGTCGAGTGCCCCGAGTTCAAGGCCCGCATCGGCGGGATCGCTCCTCCGCAGACGCGGTGAGCCGCGCCGCCGGCGGATCGATTCGCGGTCCGGGATGCCCTCGCCTCAAACGAGGTCTGGGCCTTACAAGTCACATGTTGCCTTCAGGGGACTGCCTGAGCGGGTGCCCGACTTAACCCTTCCCCTCGCGCTTGCCCTCGTCGATCGGCACCACCGTTGCCTTGCCGCTCATCGCCGACAGCGCCTCCAGCGTCTCCTCGCAGAAATCGGCCACCATCTGCTCGTGCCGGGCCCCTAAGCGGAGCAGCAGCAGGTTGCCGAGATCGAGCCGGCCTTCCGCCGTGCCGTCCGGAAAGCGCTTCTTCAGGATGCGCTCGTAATTGGCGTGGCGGTCGCGGTGATGCTCCAGGCGGGCCATCAGGTCAGTGCGCAGCGGCTCGATGTCGATGCTGTCGAGCGCATGCAGCCGCACCAGGAGGTCGTCCTTGGTCGAGGCCGGCGTGCTTGGTCGCGCGGCCCAGTGCCGCAGCGCTGTTCTGCCCTCGGGGGTGAGCGTATAAACCAGCTTGTTCGGCTTGCCCGTCTGCACGACCTCGCGGCCCTGGATGTAGCCGCGGTCACGCAGCTTGGAGAGCTCGCGGTAGATTTGCTGATGGTCGGCCTTCCAGAAGAAGCCGATCGAAGAATCGAACGTCTTGGCGAGCTCGTAGCCCGTCATCGGACGTTCCGTCAGGCATGCGAGGATTGCGTCGCCGAGTGCCATGACCGGCCTCCCTTTAGGTCTGACCAACCTGCTTGACTTTATGCGCATCGGCGCATATGCGTCAATGTGCATATGAGGCAGCTTGCGGACGGGGTCCAAGACCCCGACCGAAAATCCAGCGGAATCAACCTTCTCGCTACTGTGCATGGGGTTGTTTTCGCATTTATGCCCTTGCCCTAGGGAGGCACCTGAGAATGACCGGCCTCGATTCCTGGTACGCCTACATGAAGTCTCACGACCGCGCCGCGCTCTGGGACCTTCTGCACCCGGATGCCGTGTTCGAAAGCCCCGTCGTGCACACCCCGCAGCGCGGGCGCGACATCACTTTCAAATACCTCTCCAGCGCCGAGAAGGTGCTTGGCGGTCCCGGCTTCACCTATGTCGGTGAATGGCGCAGCGACAATGGCGCCGTGCTCGAATTCAAGACCATCATCGACGGCATCGAGATCAACGGTGTCGACATCATCAGCTTCGACAGCGAAGGACGCATCACCCATTTCAAGGTGATGGTGCGTCCGCTCAAGGCCATCAACATGCTGCATCGCCTGATGGCGGAGCAGCTTGCCGCCCAATCATGACACTGCCCTGAGGTTGCGGAACCCGCTAAGCTCGCGGGCAAGGCTGCGCCGCAGGAATACACGACATCACCACTTCAAGCCCCACGCCGGGAGAACGCCATGCCGATCTATAAAGCCCCTGTCGAAGACGTGAACTTCCTGCTCAACGACGTCTTCCAGATCGATCGCTACGACAATCTGCCGGGCTTCTCGGACGCGTCGAGCGACGTGCGCGAGGCGATCCTCGGCGAGGCCGCCAAGCTCGCCGAAGAGGTTCTGCAGCCGCTCAATCGCGTCGGCGATCTCGAAGGCTGCAAGCGTGCCGATGACGGCAGCGTCACCACGCCGAAGGGTTTTAAGGATGCCTTCAAGCAGGTCGTCGAGGGCGGCTGGCTCGGTCTGTCGGCGCCGACGGAATATGGCGGCCAGGGCCTGCCGGTGACGCTGAGCCAGGCGGTCAACGAATTCCAGATCTCCGCCAACATGGCGTTCTCGATGTATGGCGGTCTCACCATGGGCGCGACCGCGGCATTGCTGGTGCACGGCACGCCCGAACAGAAGCAGACCTATGTGCCGAAGATGGTCGCCGGCGAATGGACCGGCACCATGAACCTGACCGAGCCGCATTGCGGCACCGATCTCGGCATGCTGCGCACCAAGGCGGTGCGCCAGGCCGACGGCAGCTTTAAGATCACGGGCACCAAGATATTCATCTCGGCCGGCGAGCATGACCTCGCCTCCAACATCATCCACCTCGTGCTCGCCCGCATCGAGGGCGCGCCCGCCGGCATCAAGGGCGTGTCGCTGTTCGTGGTGCCGAAATTCCTGGTGAATGCCGATGGTTCGGTCGGGCAGCGCAACGGCGTGGTCTGCGGCTCGATCGAGCACAAGATGGGCATCCACGGCAATTCCACCTGCGTGATGAACTACGACAACGCCACCGGCTGGCTGATCGGCGAAGAGAACAAGGGCATGCAGGGCATGTTCGTGATGATGAACGAGGCTCGCCTCGGCGTCGCCGTGCAGGGCCTCGCGCAGTCCGAGGTCGCCTATCAGAACGCGGTCGCCTATGCCCGCGAGCGCATCCAGGGTCGCGCACTCACCGGCGCCAAGGCGCCGGACAAGCAAGCCGATCCGATCATCGTGCATCCCGACGTGCGCCGCACACTGCTCTCGATCCGCGCCTTCAATGAAGCCGCGCGCGCCTTCGTGATCTGGACCGCGCTGAAGAGCGACGTCGCCCACCGCTCCGAGGATCCCAAGGATCGCCAGGCCGCCGACGATCACATGGGCCTGATGACCCCGGTGCTGAAGGGCTTCCTCACCGATTACGGCTTTGCCAATGCGGTGCAGGCGCAGCAGATGTATGGCGGCCACGGCTACATCGCCGAGCAGGGCATGGAGCAGTTCGTGCGCGATGCGCGTATTGCGATGATCTATGAAGGCGCCAACGGCATCCAGGCGCTCGACCTCGTCGGCCGCAAGCTGCCGCGCGACGGCGGCCGCGCCATCATGGCCTTCTTCGGCGAGGTCATGGCCTTCGCCAAGGAGAACGGCGGCGACGAGGCGCTCAAACCCTTCATCACCCCGCTCTCGACCTCGCTCGGCCATCTCCAGCAGGCCACCACCTGGCTGATGCAGAACGCGATGGCGAAGCCGGACAATGCGGGCGCTGCCGCAACCGATTACCTGCATCTCTTCGGCTTCGTCGCGCTCGGCTACATGTGGGCGAAGATGGCGAAGGTGACGCAGGCGAAGATTGCCGAGGGCGGGGCGACGCCCTATCTCTCGACCAAGCTCGTCACCGGCCGCTTCTTCATGGAGCGGATGCTGCCGGAGACCGCCGCCAATCTCGCGCGCATCCAGGCCGGCTGCGCCACCATCATGGAATTGCCGGCGGAAGCGTTCTGAGCCTGCTTCCGCTGCCCGCTCCCAATCGATCTGAACATCACACCAGGAGGGCGTCATGCCTGAGGCATTCATCTACGACCACGTTCGCACCCCGCGCGGCCGCGGCAAGCCGGACGGCGCGCTGCACGAAGTCACGGCGCTTGCGCTCGCCACCGTGCCGCTGAAGGCGCTGAAGGATCGCAACAACCTGCCCAAGGATTCCGTCGATGACGTCGTGCTCGGCGTGGTCGATCCCGTCGGCGAAGCGGGCTCCGACATCGCGCGCTTCGCTGCGCTCAAGGCTGGTCTCGGCGAAGCCGTGCCCGGCGTGCAGATCAGCCGCTTCTGTGCCTCAGGTCTCGACGCCGTGAACTTTGCCGCCGCGCAGGTGATGAGCGGCCAGCATGAGCTGGTGATCGGCGGCGGCGCCGAATCGATGAGCCGCGTCGGTATCGGCGCCTCCGGCGGCGCCTGGCCGATGGATCCCTCGATGGCGGTGCCGGCCTATTTCATGCCGCAGGGCGTTTCCGCCGATCTGATCGCCACCAAATACGGTTTCTCGCGCGACGACGTCGATGCCTACGCGGTGCAGAGCCAGCAGCGCGCGGCCAAGGCCTGGGACGAGGGCCGCTTCAACAAGTCGGTGGTGCCGGTCAAGGACATCAATGGCCTCACCATCCTCGCCAAGGACGAGCACATGCGTCCCTCGACGACGATGCAGTCGCTGGCGCAGCTGCAGCCGTCGTTCACGATGATGGCGCAGATGGGCGGCTTCGATGGCGTCGCGCTGCAGTCGCATCCGGAGATCGAGCGCGTCAACTACGTGCACCACGCCGGCAACTCCTCGGGCATCGTCGACGGCGCCGGCGCCGTGCTGCTCGGCAGCAAGGAGGCGGGTGCGAAATACGGCATGAAGCCGCGTGCGAAGATTCGCGCCTTCGCCAACATCGGCTCGGAGCCGGCGATGATGCTGACCGGTCCGGTCGACGTCACCGAGAAGCTGTTTGCGCGCTCGGGCATGAAGAAGTCGGACATCGACCTGTTCGAGCTCAACGAGGCCTTCGCCTCGGTCGTGCTGCGCTACATCCAGGCCTTCGACATCGACAACGCCAAGATCAACGTCAATGGCGGTGCGATCGCGCTCGGCCATCCGCTCGGGGCGACCGGCGCGATGATCCTCGGCACCGTGCTCGACGAGCTCGAGCGCACCAACAAGTCCACCGCGCTGGTGACGCTGTGCATCGGCGGCGGCATGGGCACCGCAACCATCATCGAGCGCGTGTAATGAGCTGCCGTAGGGTGGGCAAAGCGAAGCGTGCCCACCACCGCTGTCTCCGCAAACGAGGGTGGGCACGGCGCAAAGTCGTCTTTACCCACCCTACGAGACCTTAAGTCAACCGCCGCGCCTGGCATCGGCTTGCGGCACCGAGGAGCAACCAACATGTCGTACAAGAACTTCAGGGTTGAGACCGATTCCGACGGCATCGCGCTCGTCACCTGGGACATCCCGGGCCGTTCGATGAACGTGCTCGACGAGACTTCGACCAACGAGCTCGACGCCATCGTCATGGCGACCACGGCAGACGCCGCGGTGAAGGGCGTCGTCATCACCTCGGCGAAAGAAGCATTCTGCGCCGGCGCCGACCTGTCGATGCTCGAAGGCATGAACCAGGCTTATGCCAAGGTGTTCAAGGAGCAGGGCGAGACCGCGGCGAACCAGATGCTGTTCGACCAGAGCCGCCGCTTCTCGCAGGTGCTGCGCTCGATCGAGACCTCCGGCAAGCCGTGGGCGGCCGCGATCAACGGCCTCGCGCTCGGCGGCGGTTTCGAGATCACGCTATGCTGCCACTATCGCGTGGCCGCGGAGAATCCCAAGACCCGCCTCGGCCTGCCCGAAGTCAAGGTCGGCCTGTTTCCCGGCGCGGGCGGCACGCAACGCGTGCCGCGCCTGGTGCCGCCGCAGGACGCGATGACGATCCTGCTCAAGGGCGATCCTGTCACGGTGGAGAAAGCGAAGGCGCTGAATCTGATCCACGCCATCGTTCCCGCCGCCGATCTCATCAAGGCGGCCAAGGACTGGATCAAGGGCGGTGGCAAAGCGGTCGCGCCCTGGGACGAGAAGGGTTTCAAGCTCCCCGGCGGCCCGGTGTTCTCCAAGGCCGGCATGATGATGTTCCCCGCCGGCAACGCCATCTATCGCCGCGAGACCTACGACAATTATCCGGCCGCGCGCGCGATCATGAGCTGCGTCTATGAAGGCCTGCAGCTGCCGATCGACGCCGCGCTTCGCGTCGAGTCGCGCTATTTCACCTCGGTGCTGCGCTCGAAGGAAGCGGCTGCAATGATCCGCAGCCTGTTCCTCTCGATGCAGGAATTGAACAAAGGCGCCCGCCGTCCGAAGGACGTGCCGCCCACCAAGGTCAAGAAGATCGCCGTGATCGGCGCCGGCTTCATGGGCGCGAGCGTCGGCTACGTCTCGGCCCGCGCCGGCCTCGACGTCGTCCTGATCGATCGCGACCAGGAGAGCGCCGACAAGGGCAAGGCGCATGCGCAGAAGGTGATCGAGGAGCAGATCAAGAAAGGCCGCGCCAAGCCTGGCGATGCCGAAGCGCTGCTCGCGCGCATCACGGCGACGGCGGACTATGCCGCGCTGAGGGACGTCGACCTCGTCATCGAGGCCGTGTTCGAGGACCGCAAGGTCAAGGCGGAGACCTTCGCCAAGGCGCAGGAATACCTGAAGCCCGACGTGATCTTCGCGTCCAACACCTCGACGCTGCCGATCACCTCGTTGGCCGAGAGCTTCAAGGACCAGGGCAAGTTCGTCGGCATCCACTTCTTCTCGCCCGTCGAGAAGATGATGCTGGTCGAGATCATCCTCGGCAAGAACACCGGCGATGTCGCGCTCGCGACCGCGCTCGATTACGTCCGGCAGATCGGCAAGACGCCGATCGTCGTCAACGACAGCCGCGGCTTCTTCGCCAACCGCTGCGTCGGCCGCTACGTCGCCGAAGGCAACGAGATGTTCCTCGAAGGCGTGCCGCCGGCGATGATCGAGAACTGCGCCAAGATGGCCGGCATGCCTGTCGGCCCGCTCTCGCTGTCGGACGAAGTCGCGCTCGACCTCGGCCTCAAGATCATGAAGGCGACGGAAGCCGATCTCGGCCCCAACGCCATCAACCCCGACCAGAAGAAGCTGATGGTCGAGATGGTCGAGAAGCAGGGCCGGCTCGGCCGCAAGAACAGCAAGGGCTTCTACGACTATCCCGAGAAGGGCAAGGGTCAGAAGAGCCTGTGGCCAGGCCTGTCGGCGTTGCAGCCGAAGCAGCTCGACCCTGATACGCTCGACGTCGAGGAGCTGAAGCAGCGCTTCCTGGTGGTGCAGGCGGTGGAAGCCGCGCGCACGGTCGAGGACCGCGTCATCACGGATCCGCGCGAGGCCGACGTCGGCTCGATCCTCGGTTTCGGCTTCGCGCCGTTCACCGGCGGTACGCTGTCCTACATCGACTTCATGGGCACGAAGAAGTTCGTCGAGCTCTGCCACAAGTTAGAGGCCAAATACGGCTCGCGCTTCACCCCGCCGAAGTTGCTGGAAGAGATGGCGGCGAAGGGCGAGACTTTCTACGGCCGGTTCGCGCCGAAGAAGGCGGCGGCCTAAGAGAGCCAGTAGCCCGGATGGAGCGAAAGCGAAATCCGGGACAGCATCTCCTCGGATGCTGGAGTTACCCGGATTGCGCTTCGCTCCATCCGGGCTACGCAGACTGCGCAGAAACAAAAGGCCGGATCATCGATCCGGCCTTTTTTTGTTCTCCGTGATCGAACGGCGAGAATGCGCGGCCCGATATCGGGTCACCGGCGCCGCTTCAAATCCCAGCCACGCTCGCTCCGCCCTGGCACCGCTCTTGCTAATGAATCACCGGATGACCATTAGCATTGAAGGTGTCCCGCAATGATCCCGACGGTGTCCCAAGACAGCGCAGCCGGCGTTGCGATAAGACACGCGCCGCTATTTCTGGTGGGGCGGCTGTGGCCGCGCCGCGGGCTCCTCCGGCGGCGTAGAAAAATTCCCTCGTGGGCCGGCCTGGCCCTACTCGCTCTCTTCTTCGATATGGCGATGGCGATGCTCGCCTGGTTCGCCGTCGATCTCGTCCTGCATTGAGAGCTTCCCTCTGTGCAGGTGGAACGTTGCCGCCAAATAGGCGAGCTGGCCGGTAACGAGACAGCCGACGACGATCGGAATCCCGGTCCAAAATCCGAAGCCTGAGGTCTGAAGGACGGTTGCGGCAAGGATCGCGGTCGCCGGCGAGACCAGCGACAAAGCCCAGACTCGGAAGAATAGCCCCGTCGCTAATCCAGTGATTGCACTCGCGAGCAAGAGGAGGAGTACGGTTGTCACGAGAGCTTCCCAGTTCGGGGCCCGCATCGCGGGCCCTAGCTGAAGTAGAGCCAACCGGATTGCTCTCACAAGGATGGTGACCTCCGCCGAGCACGCAAGGCAGAGCTATTGTTAACTCCGACAATGCTCGTAAAATTGATATCAAGACATCTCGAACCTCCGGGTTTCCCTGAGCGGTTCAAGCAAAAGAGCCGGATCATCGATCCGGCTCTTCATCATCTCGCCTGTTGTGGTCTGGCCTTACGCTGCCTGGACCAATCCTTCCTTCTTCAGCGCTTCCTGCACCTGCGGCCGCGCCGCGACGCGGGCCTTGTAGGCGGTCAGGTTGGGCATCGCCGAGAGGTCGAACTTCATCCGGTCGCCCCAGGTCAGCATCGTGAAGAGATAGCCGTCGGCGACCGTGAACTGCTTGCCCATGAGGTAGTCGCGGCCAGCGAGCTGGCTGTCGATATATTTCAGCTTGCCCATGACGCGATCCTTGAAGAAGGCCTTGGCCTCGTCGTTCAGCGCCGGGGCGAACAGCGGGCCAAAGCTCTTGTGCACCTCCGAGGTGAGGAAGTTGAGCCATTCGAGCAGCTTGTAGCGCTCGGAACTGTCGCGGGCGGGGGCCAGCGCTTTGCTTGATGCCTGATCGGCGATCATCTGGACAATCACGGGGCCTTCGGTCACGATCTCACCGCTATCGAGGCCCAGCGCAGGAACCTGGCCCTTGGGGTTCAGCTTCAGATAATCCTCGCCATTTTCGAGCTTCTTGGCTCGGATATCGACCTTGACCAGCTCATAGGGCAGGCCGGCTTCCAGGAGCGCGATGTGGGGGGACAGGGAGCAGGCGCCGGGCGAATAGTACAGTTTCATGGAATTTCCTTCTCGTGACGCTTGGCGAGGGCGAAAGAACGACTACATGCGCTTGCATGAAATAGTCAAGATTGATGCAGCTGCATCGAATGGGGTAAAGAGCGGGCGACGAGCTTGAGCGCGACCATGAAACGCAAACCATCGACCGAGGCAACTTCGGCCTGGATCCGCCTGATGCGGGTGCAGAGCCGCGTGCTCGACTGTGTCGAGCAGGACCTGAAGAAAGCGGGGTTCCCGCCGCTCGCCTGGTATGACGCGCTGCTCGAATTGTCCCGCGCCCCCTCTGGCGAGCTGCGGCCGGTGGAGCTCGAACGCCAGATGCTGATCCCGCAATACTCGACCTCGCGGCTGATCGACCGCCTGGTCGACGAAGGTCTCGCCTCGCGGCGCGAATGCAAGATCGACAAGCGCGGCCAGTTCGTCGAGATCACGGAAGCCGGCCGCGAGTTACAGAAGCGGATGTGGGGCGCTTATTCAGCCGCAATCGAGAAATATGTCGGTTCGAAACTATCGGACGCCGACGCCGTCAAGCTCAGTGGTCTGCTTGATCGCCTAGGCTGTTCGTGCGGCGAGATGAAATTGCCGCCCGTCGCCAACGTCAACGAAAGCACACCGTCGCGATGATCGCGCGGCAAACCAGCACGTCCGCGCGCCCGGCGGGTTCGCGGACCCTCCCCGTCACCCGCGCGTTCGGTCGAAGCGCTTTTTGATTAGAGTTTGATATGGCGCGAGACCAGATCGATATGACGCCACTGCAATCGCGCGACGAGCTCGTCGCGTGGATCGAGGCCGGCTGCAAGGACCCCTCCGAATTCCGCCTGGGGACCGAGCACGAGAAGACGCCGTTCACGCTCGAAGGCCATCGACCCGTGCCTTACGAAGGAGCGCGCGGCATTGGCGCGCTGCTCGAGGGCATGAAGCTTCTGCTCGGCTGGGAGCCGATCATGGAGAGAGGCAACATCATCGGCCTCTACGACGTCACCGGCGGCGGTGCCATCTCGCTCGAGCCCGGCGGACAGTTCGAGCTCTCCGGTGCGCCGGTCGAGAACGTGCACCAGACCCAGAGCGAGCTGATGGCGCATCTGGCGCAAGTGCGCGAGATCGCAACGCCGCTCGGCATCGGCTTCCTCGGGCTCGGCATGACGCCGTCCTGGTCGCGCGCGGACATCCCGGTGATGCCCAAGGGCCGCTACAAGATCATGACCAACTACATGCCGAAGGTCGGCCAATACGGCCTCGACATGATGTACCGGACCTGCACGGTGCAAACCAATCTCGACTTCTCCTCGGAAGCCAACATGGTCAAGAAGCTGCGAGTGTCGCTCGCGCTCCAGCCGGTCGCGACGGCGCTGTTCGCCAACTCGCCGTTCACCGAGGGCAAGCCGAACGGCTTCCTCTCCTTCCGCTCCGAGATCTGGCGCGACACCGACAATGCGCGTTCGGGCATGATGCCCTGGGCGTTCGAAGACGGCATGGGCTTCGAGCGCTATGTGGACTACGCGCTCGACGTGCCCATGTATTTCGTCAAGCGCGGCGAGGACTACATCGACGTGTCGGGCTCCTCGTTCCGCGCCTTCTTCGACGGCCGCAACAACAATCTGCCCGGCGAGCGGCCGACGCTGTCGGACTGGGCCAACCATCTCTCGACGATCTTTCCCGAGGTGCGGCTCAAGCGCTATCTCGAGATGCGCGGCTCCGACGGTGGCCCGTGGGGCCGGTTGCCGGCGCTACCGGCGTTCTGGGTCGGGCTGCTCTACGACGACGTCTCGCTCGACGCTGCCTGGGAAATCGTGAAGCACTGGAGCGCGCCTGAACGTCAGGCCTTGCGCGACGATGTGCCGCGCTTCGGCTTCAAGTCGCGGATCAGGGATCGCTATCTCTTCGAGATCGCCAAGGAGTGCCTCGTTCTGGCACATGCCGGCCTGCGCCGGCGCGGTCGGATCGACCAGCTCGGCCGCGACGAGACCCGGCATCTGGAGCCGCTCGATCGCATCATCGATTCCGGCCGCACGCCGGCCGAGGAGATGCTGGACAAGTTTAATGGTCCCTGGAAGGGTTCTGTGGAACCGGCCTACGCGGAATACGCTTTCTAGACCAATAGGCTAACGATCGGGAACTGAGCGTTCATCGCACGTACAGGTTTGCGGCCATCAAATGATCGGCTGAAAAAACCTGAGCGTCGTCAATAACTCGAAAGCTGTTCCGATGGGGAAGGGTCGCCTGTCCGGGGGCGTCATCGCAAGCGTCGTGGCATGCGCCGCGCTGCTTTCGCTCGTGTTTGCGAGCGTGCCGGCGCCCGCGCAGACGGCGTTCGACCGCCCGGGCGGCGACTATTTCAACACGCCGGTCACCTCGGGTGACCCTGAGGATTGTGCGCTGCTCTGCGAGCGTGACCGCCGCTGCCGCTCCTGGAGCTTCAACTATCCCGACGTCGAAGGCGGCTCGGCGGTGTGCTGGCTCAAGAATACGGTGCCGGCGCGCGTGCCGGGCAATTGCTGCATCTCCGGCGTCCGCGGCGCCGGCGTGATCGAGCCGCGCATCGAGGGCGTGGAAACCTCGATCGATCGTCCGGGTGGGGACCTGCGCAATTTCGAGCTCAAGGTCGGCGAAGGCGAGGAGGCCTGCAAGGCCGCCTGCACCGCCGACAACAAATGCCGCGCCTTCACCTATGCCCGTCCCGGCTACACCGGGCGCGAGGCGCGCTGCTTCCTGAAAAAGGAAATCAAGCCGCCGCGGCGGAAGGCGGGATTCACGTCGGGCGTGGTGAGATAAGCAGGATCCCGGTAGCAACCATTAAACGCCGAGGAGTTTTTCAGTCCACGGCGTTCCGCGTTGCACGACGGTGTTGGCATAGATGAGCAGCTTGCGCGCGCATGCGATGAGAGCGGCATTGTGAGCCTTTCCGGCCGCAGTCAGGCGGGCATAGAGGGCCATGACGGCCTTATTCCAGCGGAAGGCCGCAGGCAGGGCTGCCGCAAACAGAGAGCGACGCAGGCGAGCGCGGCCGCCGGCGATACGGCGTTGGCCCTTGTACTGCCCGCTATCGTTGTCGAAGGGAGCCAGCCCGGCAAGGGCTGCGACTTCCTCCCGGCTGACACGGCCGAGTTCAGGCATGCGGACCAGGAGGGCCAGTGCCGTGCGCTCACCGATCCCGGGAATGCTCATCACGAGGTCAAGGCGGACAGCGAGATCGTGGTGAGCGCGTAGTTGCTTGGCGATGTGACGGATTTGGGAGAGCCGCCTTGCCTTCAACCGGGCAATGTCATCCAGCACGATGCGGCGTAGCCCAGGCTTATCGAGATGCTCGAGCCGGGTCTTGAAGCGCTTGATGTCGTCCTCGATCTGCTCGAGGAAGGTGAGCTGCTCGGCGAGCTCCGCCAAGCGCGGATCCGGCGCACTCCTCACCTCTTCGAGCGATGCCGCGCAGGCAGCAATCAGCGCGGCATCCAGCGTATCGTTCTTGGCGCGACGCAATCGGGAGCGGCCGAACGCCTTGACCTGGATCGGCTGCAGCACCAGCACGATGACGCCGGCCGCACGCAAATGCTCCACTACCCACGCTCGTAACCGCCGGTCGCTTCGATCCCGACTCGCTTGACGCCAGCTTTGGTCAGCAGTTGCACCAGCTTCCGCCAACCGGGAAGGTCGTTGGCGACCTCCCAACCCTCGTCTCGACCATGAACTACAATGTCGAGCTTCGCCTTGGACGTATCGATTCCCGCTGTCGTCGTGCTAGTCTGTGCCATCTTCGTCGACCCTGCCTTGTGAAGCGAACCTGATTGTTCCGGCAACCATCCGGGTCCGATGAAGGTGCTGGCGCGATCCTGCTACGGGGCAGCCACAAACTGCTCAGGGTGGGCGCGATCCGATCGCCAGCGGCCTGCCGCGGGTTGCAGCCGCGGCAGGCCATTCCTCACGGAACACGCCGACAATATCTGATTGCGCTATTACAAGGGTGGGCAAAGGCGCGAAGCGCCGTGCCCACCATCTTCCCGCCAGCGCGGGGTTGCTGGGCACGCTTCGCTTTGCCCACCCTACGGCACCTCACTCCGCAGCGATCACCGTAAGCTCCGGCCACAGCGCCTTCCATCGCGCAGCCTTCGCCGCATAGTTCGTCGCAGAGAAATTCGCGCCCGGATTGGGACGCGTAATCAACGCCGCCACATCATCGAAGCCGTGCGGTGCGTAGACCTCATGGCCATCATCTGTGCGTCTCACGCCGACTTGCGTGTTCTGCGTGAGAAAGCGGTCGATGCCATCGGACGCGCGCGTCAGGGGCGGATAGGGCAGGCCGTGCTTGCCGGGATACCAAAGATGCACGCGCGCCTGGTTGCGGGTCTCGACCTTGACGCCGAGATGACCGAGCCGCGCAGATACATCCCGGATCACCGCGTCTTCCGCCTCCCATGAGGTGTCGGAGTCGAAATAGAACACGTCGTAATCGGCGATCCCGTGATCGACCGCGCGGCCGGTGAGCACGTTCCACACTGTCTGCACCAGGCATCCAGAGACCAGCCATGCATCCGGCAGCGCGAGGCGATGCAGTTCATCGATGATCGCGACGTTGACGGGATTTCTCAGCGCAAGTGCGAGGAATTCGTCACGGTTCATCGTGAGATGAGGAGTCTCAATGCACGGCGGTGAAGAACCGCGCGAGCCTGAAGCCGGAGAGCCAGGTCCACACCGGCTGGCCGCGGATGCCGAGATCCCAGGAGCCGAGCACGGCGTCCGCGCGGCCGACCAGATTGTCGATCGGCAACAGGCCCACGCCGCCGGAGCGCAGCGGCACGCGGCTGTCGGCGGAGTTGTCGCGGTTGTCGCCGAGCACGAACAGATGGCCTGCTGGCACCGTCACTTCCGGCGTGTTGTCCAGCGGGCCGTTGTCGCGCATCTTGAAGATCAGGTGCGACACGCCGTTCGGCAGCGTCTCGATATAGCGGTAGGCGGGCTCGCGGCCGCCATTGTCGTCCTCGGCAGCGCCAACGCCATCGGGCTTCAGCTCAGCGGGGCGGTCGTTGATGAAGAGCTGGCCCTGCCGCATCTGGATGCGGTCGCCGGGCAAGCCGACGACACGCTTGACCCAGGCCTGCGAGCGATCACCGGGCCAGCGGAACACGACGACGTCGCCGCGTTTCGGCGTCTCAGCGAAGACGCGGCCGGTCTCCGGCAGGTTGATCTGGATCGGCAGCGACGAAGTGCCGTAGCCATAGGGGAATTTCGAGGCGAGCAGCGCATCGCCGATCAAGAGCGTCGGCTCCATCGAGCCTGACGGCACGTAGAACGGTTCGGCCAGCGCGCCCTTGGCAATGAACACGGCGGCGACGATGCCGGCCAGCTGCATCAGCTGCCCGCCCCAGCCGCTGCTCTTCCGTTTGGTGGTGACAGTCACCTTTTCTTCCACGCTCATGCGCCCGTTCCACCTACTGTAATGCGCTCCATCAACAGCGATGGCTGGCCGACGCCGACAGGCACGCCCTGGCCGTTCTTGCCGCAGGTGCCGATGCCGGTGTCGAGTGCGAGGTCGTTGCCGACCATGCGGATGCGGTGCAGATCGGTCGGCCCGTTGCCGATCAGCATGGCGCCCTTCAGGGGCGCCCCCAGCTTGCCGTTCTCGATCTTGTAGGCCTCGGTGCACTGGAACACGTATTTGCCCGAAGTGATGTCGACCTGGCCGCCGCCGAAATTCGCGGCGAACACGCCGTTCTTCACGGAGGCGAGGATCTCGGCGGGATCGCGGTCGCCCGCGAGCATGTAGGTGTTGGTCATGCGCGGCATCGGCACATGGGCGTAGCCCTGGCGGCGGCCGTTGCCGGTCGGCTTCATGTTCATCAGGCGCGCGTTCTGGCGGTCCTGCATGTAGCCGACCAGGATGCCGTCCTCGATCAGCACGGTGCGATTGGTCGGCGTGCCCTCGTCGTCGATCGAGAGCGAGCCGCGGCGCGAGGCGATGGTGCCGTCGTCAACCACGGTGACGCCCTTGGCAGCGACCTGCTGGCCCATCAGGCCGGCAAAGGCCGAGGTCTTCTTGCGGTTGAAGTCGCCCTCGAGGCCGTGGCCGACCGCTTCATGCAGCATCACGCCGGGCCAGCCGGCGCCCAGCACGACGTCCATCTCGCCGGCTGGAGCCGGAATTGATTCCAGATTGACCAGCGCTTCGCGCAGCGCGCCGTCGGCGGCTTCGCGCCAGGACCTGCTCTCGATGAATTCGCCATAGCCGGCGCGACCGCCATAGCCCTTGCTGCCGCTCTCCTGGCGGTCGCCCTGGCCGGCGACGACAGAGATGTTGACGCGCACGAGCGGGCGGATGTCGCGATAGCTCTCGCCGTCGGGCCGCAGGATCTCGACGACCTGCCAGGTCGCGCCCAGACTGACGCTGACCTGCCGCACCCGCGGATCCTTGTCGCGCAGATAGGCGTCGATCTCGGCGAGCAGCTTTACTTTGGTCTCGAAGCCGGGGGCATCGAGCGGATTGTCGTCACTGTAAAGCCGCACGTTGGTATGCGCTGGCGGGGCGGCAAAACTGCCGGAATAGCCACCGCGCACGGCTGCGACTGCATCGGCGGCGCGAATCAGCGCCGGCAGCGAGACGTCGGAGGAATGCGCATAGCCGACCGCATCGTCCTTGACGGCGCGCAGGCCAAAGCCCTGCGAGGTGTCATAGGTCGCCTGCTTCAGCCGCCCATTGTCGAACATCAGCGCTTCGGTCTGGCTGTACTCCAGGAACAGTTCGCCATCGTCGGCGCCGGCAAGCCCGCGCGCGACCTCGTTGCGAACCTGGTCGCGGTCGAGATTGGCACGGTCGAGCAGGGAGGTTGTGGCAGGGTTGGTCATGCGTCCGTCCATTATCGGGGGATGTGGGGCAAGATAATGGTTTCGGACCGGTTCCGCGAGGGCGCCAAGCCTCACATTACGGAAACAATAGAATCGCCCGGTCGTCGAGCCGTCCTACGGCAGCTTGTCGTAGCCCTCGCCGAGCCCGTTCAGGCTGAGCGGGAAGCCGATGCCTTCTTCAGGGGTCTCGAAGATGATGAAGGTCGCAGTCTTGGCGCTGCGGAGCTGGCCCAGCAGCTTGTCGTCCATCACCACTTCCGCGACGCAGCCGTTAGGCAGGCATCTGACGAAACCGGCGCGGCCGACGTCCTGGTTGTCGAGCTTGAGGCCGAGGCCGGAGGGCAAGAGCACGCCGAGCGGGGCGACCACCCGCATCAGGCGGCTCTTCTGGTCGGCGGTCTTGAGCACGATCACGGTCAGGCCGGCATTGGAGCGGTCCTCCGCCACCACGCTCTGGATCAGGGCGCATTGCTCGGTCTGGGCGCCGGGCGGCGTGTCACAGCGGATCTGCCAGTCGCCATGGACGGAGCGCACCGCGCCCTGCGCATGGGCAAGACCGGGCAGCGCCAGGAAGGCAACCGCCAGCAGGGCGGCCAGCATCGTGAGGCCGCCAGCCTGCCTTGCCATGCATCTCGAAAGCCCCATCGGGTCGGTCCCTCTGCTCGCCTGGGTCGCTCGCACCTGGCGGACTGATACGGGAATGACGGCGTCTTGAAGGCAATTCCCAAGCAAATTCCGCGCCGCCGCGCGCCACCATCGCCCGCACGAATCAGGATCCTGCGCGGCTGTTTGCCAGTGCCTACCGCGGGCAATTCCGCTGTCAAGTCGCAGCGTGCCGGGAAACGGCATTTTTGTCTGATGTTACTAGGAAATATCTTGCGGGTGATGCCTGGCAGATGAGGCCCAAGACTGCATTGCGATAGATCAAGAATTATGGTTTGAGAGGCTTGATTACGGCGTTCTAGCGATCTGGCCCCAATTCCTCTTAGAGGTATTCTTGCGCGGCGGTTTGTCAGACGGGCGGATCGAATAAGCGTTTCCCGGAAACAGGGGAATGCACGTGGGGTGATTTCGTAAGGGGAGCGCGAACGGCATGAGGATGTCGATGGGCCGGATGGGCCGGCAGTTGCTGGGATTGGCCGTGGCGGGTCTGACGCTGGCGACGGGCGGTGTGGCATTCGCCGAGCTCGGGCAACCGGCGCCGTGGGAGTGGACGCTCCAGCAATCCGGCTCGCCGGTGATGGACAACATCGTCTGGTTCCACAACTTCCTGTTCGTGCTGATCACCCTGATCACGCTGTTCGTCCTGGCGCTGCTCGTGGTCGTGGTCATCAAGTTCAATGCGAGGGCCAATCCGGTGCCGTCGCGGACCACCCACAACACGCTGATCGAGGTGGTGTGGACCCTGGTTCCGGTGCTGATCCTGGTCGGCATCGCGGTGCCGTCGTTCCGCCTCCTGTTCCTCGAGCTCGACGTGCCAAAGGCGGATCTGACCGTCAAGGCGACGGGCAAGCAATGGTACTGGTCCTATGCCTATCCTGATAACGGCAAGTTCGAGTTCGACTCGCTGATGGCCCAGGACAAGCAGCCCCGCCTGCTCGGCGTCGACAACGAGATGGTGGTGCCGGTCAACAAGGTGATTCGGGTCCAGACCACGGGCGCGGACGTCATCCATGCCTTCGCGCTGCCGGCTTTCGGCGTCAAGATCGATGCCATTCCGGGCCGGCTGAACGAGACCTGGTTCAAGGCCACCAAGACCGGCATGTATTACGGCCAGTGCTCGGAGCTGTGCGGCAAGGATCATGCCTTCATGCCGATCGCGATCCGCGTGGTCGACGACCAGGAGTTCGCCTCCTGGGTCGAGACCGCGAAGAAAAAATTTGCGAGCGGCGGCACCAGCACCTACGCCTCCGCGGCCGGCCCGACGCAGTAAGCGCCGGGCGCAGGCTCGAGGGACTGAAAGCGACATGAAGGGCGGGACCGCATAAGGTCCGAATGGGACGCAAGGCAGGATTTGAAAATGGCAACGAGCGCAGCGGCACACGGCGATCACGCGCATCATGACGAGCACGCCCATCCGACCGGATGGCGGCGCTACGTCTATTCGACCAACCACAAGGACATCGGCACGATGTACCTGATCTTCGCGGTCATCGCCGGCCTCATTGGTGCGGCGATGTCGATCGCGATCCGCGCCGAGTTGATGTATCCGGGCGTGCAGATCTTCCACGAGACGCACACCTACAACGTCTTCGTGACCAGCCACGGCCTGATCATGATCTTCTTCATGGTCATGCCCGCGATGATCGGCGGTTTCGGCAACTGGTTCGTGCCGCTGATGATCGGCGCGCCGGACATGGCGTTCCCGCGCATGAACAACATCTCGTTCTGGCTGCTACCGGCCTCCTTCGCGCTGCTCCTGTGCTCGACCTTCGTCGAGGGCGAGCCGGGCGCCAACGGCGTCGGCGCCGGCTGGACCATCTACGCGCCGCTGTCGACCTCGGGCCATCCGGGCCCGGCCGTCGACTTCGCGATCCTGTCGCTGCACCTTGCCGGTGCCTCGTCGATCCTCGGTGCCATCAACTTCATCACCACGATCTTCAACATGCGCGCGCCGGGCATGACCCTGCACAAAATGCCGCTGTTCGTCTGGTCGATCCTGGTGACGGTGTTCCTGCTGCTGTTGTCGCTGCCGGTGCTTGCCGGTGCGATCACCATGCTGCTCACCGACCGCAATTTCCACACGACGTTCTTCGCGCCCGACGGCGGCGGCGATCCCGTGCTGTTCCAGCACCTGTTCTGGTTCTTCGGTCACCCCGAGGTGTACATCCTGATCCTGCCCGGCTTCGGCATGATCAGCCAGATCGTCTCGACCTTCTCGCGCAAGCCCGTGTTCGGCTATCTCGGCATGGCCTACGCCATGGTCGCGATCGGCGGCATCGGCTTCGTGGTGTGGGCGCACCACATGTACACGGTCGGAATGTCCTCGGCGACGCAGGCCTATTTCGTCGCCGCCACGATGGTCATCGCAGTCCCGACCGGCGTGAAGATCTTCTCCTGGATCGCCACGATGTGGGGCGGCTCGATCGAATTCCGCGCGCCGATGATCTGGGCCGTGGGCTTCATCTTCCTGTTCACGGTCGGCGGCGTCACCGGCGTCGTGCTGGCGAACGCGGGCGTCGATCGCGTGCTCCAGGAGACCTACTACGTCGTCGCGCACTTCCACTACGTGCTGTCGCTCGGCGCCGTGTTCGCGATCTTCGCCGGCTGGTACTACTGGTTCCCGAAGATGTCGGGCTACATGTACAATGAGTGGCTTGCCAAGCTGCACTTCTGGGTCACCTTCATCGGCGTCAACCTGGTGTTCTTCCCGCAGCACTTCCTCGGCCTGTCGGGCATGCCGCGCCGCTACGTCGACTATCCCGATGCGTTCGCGGGCTGGAACCTGGTCTCCTCGGTCGGCTCCTACATCTCCGGCTTCGGCGTCTTGATCTTCCTCTACTGCGTGATCGACGCTTTCGCCCGCAAGGTGCCGGCTGGCGACAATCCGTGGGGTGCGGGCGCAACCACGCTGGAGTGGACGCTGTCCTCGCCGCCGCCGTTCCACCAGTTCGAAGTGCTGCCTCGCGTGCAGTAAGTCATCGTCCGGGGCGCCCGTGACGGGCGCCGCGGCTCTTCACGAAGCGAGTTGAATTAAGTGTCCGTCCTCGACCACAACGCCATCGACATCAATCCCCGCATCTCCGAAGCGGAGGTCGGCGATTACATCGCGCTGCTCAAGCCGCGGGTGATGTCGCTGGTGATCTTCACCGCGCTGGTCGGGATGGCGATGGCGCCCGGGCATTTCCACCCCGTGCTGGCGATCACCTCGCTGCTCTGCATCGCAGTCGGTGCCGGTGCCTCCGGCGCGCTCAACATGGCGCTCGAAGGCGACATCGACGCCAAGATGTCGCGCACGGCGAACCGGCCGATCCCGCGCGGCCGCATCACCCGTCCCGAGGCGATGGCGTTCGGCATGACGCTCGCCTTCTTCTCGGTGATGACGCTCGGCATCCTCGTCAACTGGATCGCGGGCGCGCTGCTCGCCTTCACCATCTTCTTCTACGTCGTGATCTACACGATGTGTCTGAAGCGCTGGACCGCGCAGAACATCGTGATCGGCGGCGCCGCCGGCGCGCTGCCGCCGGTGGTGGCCTGGGCCGCCGTGACGGGCACGGTCGACGTCGAGCCGCTGCTGCTGTTCGCCATCATCTTCTTCTGGACGCCGCCGCATTTCTGGGCGCTGGCGCTATTCCGCTCGGACGATTACGCCCGTGCCGGCATTCCGATGCTGCCCAATGTCGCCGGTCCCGACGCGACGCGCCTCCAGATCCTGCTCTACACCATCGTGCTGATCGGGGTCGCCGCCGCGCCCTGGGCGCTCGGCTATTTCGACGCCATCTACGGCATCGTCTCGCTGATCCTTGGTGCCGGCATGCTGGTGCTCGCCATCAACGTCTACATGCGCCGCGAGCGCAGCCAGTCGCTGCGCGCGACCCGCAAGCTGTTTGCCTTCTCCATCCTTTATCTGTTCGCGCTATTCGCAACCTTGCTGGCCGAGGTCGTGTTCCGGGCGCTTGCTCCGATGGCATGGGGCGCATGAGGCAGGGATGGCCGACAAACCCGAGCCAGATGGAATCGTCCTCACCGAGGCGCAGAAGAAGAGCCGTCGTCAGCGCTCGATCGCCATTGCTTTGGCGCTCGGCGTGCTCGTGGTGCTGTTCTTCGCCGTCACCATGGTCAAGGGACCGGCAGTTCTAGTGCGGCCGATGTAGGAAGATGGATCACGAGCCGACCATATCGCAGGACGTCAGCGCCAAGCCGGCCAAGCGCCGCGGGCTGGGTCGCGATGTGGTGGTCGCCTCGATCTGCGGCGGCGTGGTGGCGCTGATGGTGGGGGCATCCTACGCGGCGGTGCCGTTCTACAACTGGTTCTGCCGCGCTACCGGCTTCAACGGCACCACCCAGGTCGCGACCTCCGCGCCGGCGACCGGCCCGATCGCGCGAAAAATCTCGGTGCGTTTCGATTCCAACGTCGCGCCGGGCCTGCCCTGGAAGTTCGAGCCCGAGCAGAGCGAGATCGAGGTCAACATCGGTCAGGTCACGACCATCTACTACACCGTGACCAACCAGGCCGCGCGCACCACCGCGGGCCAGGCCGCCTATAACGTCGCGCCGCTGACGGTCGGGTCATATTTCCAGAAGATTAACTGCTTCTGCTTCACCGAGCAGACCATGGCGCCCGGCGAGAAACGGGAGATGCCGGTCGTGTTCTACGTCGATCCATCGATCGCCGACGACCACGAGAATGACGGGCTGAGCACGATCACGCTGTCCTACACGTTCTATCCGGTGAAGGATCCCGTGGTGAAGCCGCTGGCATCCGGCGAACGCGACAAACGCAAGGGAAATCTCTGATCGCTGGGCTCGTGGCTCGGGGGTTGGACACAAGGGGATAAGTGCCTGATAGGCACGGGATTGAGGAGAGAGACCGCAAATGGCAACGGCGCACACCAAGCATCACGACTATCATCTGGTCGATCCCTCTCCTTGGCCGGCCGTCGGCTCGCTGTCGGCCTTCATCATGGCGGTCGGCGCGATCGCCTGGATGCATCACATGTTCTCGGCTGCGCCGATCGTGTTCGGTGTCGGTACCGTCGGCGTGCTCTACACCATGGCGAGCTGGTGGGGCGACGTGATCAAGGAAGCCCAGTACAAGGGCGACCACACCCGCGTCGTGCAGCTCCATCATCGCTACGGCATGATCCTGTTCATCGCCTCCGAGGTGATGTTCTTCGTGGCCTGGTTCTGGGCCTATTTCAACGCGGCGCTGTTCCCCGCGGACGCTGTCCATGCCACCCGCGATGCCGTGTTCGGCTGCGGCCTCGGCACCCAGGCCGGCGCCTGCTCCGTTCCCGGCACTTGGCCGCCAAAGGGCATCGAGACCTTCGATCCCTGGCATCTGCCGCTCCTGAACACGCTGATCCTGCTCACCTCCGGCACCACCGTGACCTGGGCGCACCACGCGCTGCTTGAGAACGATCGTCAGGGCCTGAAATACGGCCTGATCCTCACCGTCGTGTTGGGTGCGCTCTTCACCTGCGTGCAGGCCTATGAGTACAGCCACGCGGCGTTCTCGTTCGGCGGCAACGTCTACGGTGCGACCTTCTTCATGGCGACCGGCTTCCATGGCTTCCACGTGCTGGTCGGCACCATCTTCCTGCTGGTCTGCCTGTTCCGCGCCTATGCCGGCCACTTCACGCCGAAGCAGCATCTCGGCTTCGAGTTCGCTGCCTGGTACTGGCACTTCGTCGACGTGGTCTGGCTGTTCCTGTTCCTCTGCATCTATGTCTGGGGTCACGGCGCCGAGACCATGGCTCACGGTGCGCACTGAGCCTGCGAGGCAGATGATCAGAAGGGGCGGCCGCTGGGCCGCCCTTTCGCTTTCCGGCCGCCGCAAGCTTCGGCGGAAACTGTGATAGAGTTTGCCATCATGAACGACACCACCGGCCCATCCGAGCCCGAAACCACCGTCCTGCAAAGCGCGCTGCGCGGGCTCGCCTGCAAATGTCCGCGCTGCGGCGAGGGCAAGCTCTATGCGGGCTTCCTGACGCTCGCGCCTCGCTGCGACCGCTGCGGGCTCGACTACGCTTTCATCGATAGCGGCGACGGGCCGGCGATCTTCATCATCATGCTGGCTGGAGCGATCGTGGTCGGCTGCGCGCTCGTCGTCGAGGTCAAGTATCAGCCGCCGTTCTGGCTGCATGCGGTGCTCTGGCTGCCACTGATCCTCGCCACCACGCTGTTGCCGTTGCGCGCGATGAAGTCGCTGCTGATCGCGCTGCAATTCCACCACAAGGCAGCGCCGGGCCGGCTCATCGACCGCGCGAAATGAACGCGAGTGTGCGCAAGCCTCGCGTGGCCGGCTTTGCGCTGTTCACGCTGCTCCTGACGGCTGTCTTCGTCGCACTCGGCATCTGGCAATTACAGCGCCGGACAGCCAAGCACGAGCTGATCGCCGCTCTCACCGAACGGCTTGCGGCAGCGCCGGTCGCGCTGCCGGCGCCCGCGCAATGGGCTGCGCTCAATCCCGCGCGCGACGAATTCCGCCGCGTCAGCTTCACCGCAATCTACGCCCCGCTGCCCGATGCGATGGTCTATTCCTCCGGCTCGGCCGTGCGCAAGGACGCCGCCGGCCCCGGCACCTGGGCGTTCCTGCCGGCGCGGCTTCCGAGCGGCGAGATGGTCGTGATCGATGCCGGCTTCGTCGAGAACACGATGCAGGATCGCAGTGTCGAGGATCGCGCGGTGAGGAAGCTCGTCACGGGCCAGCCGGTCGTGCTCACCGGCTACCTCCGGTTCCCGGAACCAGCAGGCTGGCTGACACCGGCGGAGAACCGCGACAAGCGACTCTGGTTCGTGCGCGATCATCGGGGAATCGCGAGCGCGCTCGGCTGGGGGACGGTCGCGCCGTTTTATGTCGATCTCGAGCAGCCGATGCCCGAGAACGGCATTCCACGTCCCGGTCCGCTCGACGTGCATTTGAAAGACGATCACCTGCAATACGCCATCACTTGGTTCACGCTCGCAGGCGCCCTGTTGATCGCTTTTGCGGTGTGGGTGAGGGGGCGGCGGCCGAGCTGAATTTGTCCGTAGATCCACGAGGGAACCCGGTATCGCCCGGGCTTTACCGTTCAGCGCATATTCACGAGTGTAGTCCTAAGCCGCCAGTGCTTGTCCCCGGCAGAGGATTGCAGCGTGAGTGATTTTGATCAGATGGGAATTGTCGTCGATTGGGTGGACGCCTGTCGGAAGGGCGACCTCACGACGCTGCTCGATCTCTATGCCGACGACGCCCAGCTCGAATGCATGTGCAACGGCATGCACCGATATTGTGGCCGGAGCGAGCTCGAAGCCTATTGGCAGCCGCGGCTCAGCGCCTTCGCGTCGGTGGGTTTCGGACTGGAGGAGATTCATCCCGCGCCTCATGGCGTCGAACTCGAATATTCCGTCGCCGGCGCGCTGCACATTCATGCTTCGTTTCGCTTCAGCCCCGAAGGCAAGATTCGCAGCACGCTGTGCGAGCCGGCGCGGCAGAGCGCGCATGCCGGTTGCGCGTGCTAGCCTGATCGCGTGCTAGCCTGATGATGACGCATCCCGCGTCGTCTCGACCGGAAGACGGCAGCGTACATGGGTTCGGTCATCCGCGCGCAGCAGTGACAGCGACCCGCTGAGCGCGCGCACGCGCTCATGCATGCCTGTCAGGCCCCGGCCGAAGACGTTGCCGGCGGGAAAGCCGCCGCCGTCGTCGGAGATCTCGATGAGGAGCGCCTCGCCGGCGACGGTCGCCTGCACATGGGCATTGCCGGCTTTGGCATGGCGCAGCACGTTGGTCAGCGCCTCCTGGATCACGCGATAGACGGTCTGGGCCAGCGGTCCGTCGATCCCGTTGAGACCGGGATCGATCGTGGCCGTCAGGCCGATATGCGGTGACTGCTTGCGAAAGTTTTGCAGCAGTGTCTGCACGCTGGTCGCGAGGCCCAGCTCCTCGATATAGAGCGGTCGCAGCCGGTCGAGAATACGGCGGTTGGTCTGCTGGAGCGCCTCGACCGATTGCAGCACCTCCTGCGCCGAATTGCCGAGATTTCCTGCAGGTGAAGATGCCTCGATCAAGGCGATCGTCCCGGCGCGGATGCTGAACAACAGCGGCCCGAGTTCGTCATGCATCTCGCGGGCGAGGTCGCGCCGCTCGTCATCTTGGAGCGACACCAGGCGGTGCAGGAGGTTGCGATTGTCCGCGCTCAATTGCGCCAGCGTTGCGGCCAGCGAATTGGCCTCCTCGCAGCTCTGCCGGATCTCCGGCGGGCCGGCGACGGGAATCGGCGTTGCGTAGTCGCCGCGCCGTATCCGCGTGAGCCCGTCGCCGAGATTTCGCAGGGGCCGCAGCGCCGATCCCGCGAAGACATAGGCGATGGTGCCCGTGAGCACCATGAGCGCCAGGACGAGGCAGATCAGCGCGAGAAAGCCGATCCATTTCTCGAACAAGTCGGCCGACAGGTCCGGGAGGAAGACGAGATCTCCTACACGCCTGCCATCGATGATGACCGGGGACGCCGCGTCCATCTCCGGGATGACAAGCAGCTCGATGAACCATTGCGGCACGCCATGCAGGTTGCGCAGGCCGCCTTTCGGGGAGGGCGCGGGACCCTCCTCGGCGGCGCGGAATTGGATATCGGAGGAGGTACCCAATGAATGGACAAAGGCATCGAGTGTCTGCCGTGGATTGTCCGACGCGCGCAGGGTGTTGTTGAGCGCGGTGGCGATTGCCAGGGTCGAACGCTGGCGCGGCTCATTCTCCTCAGCGAGCTGGCCCCCTGCGAAGGTCTGAAGCAGCATGCCGCCCAGGATCAGTGCCGCGAGAAGGCTCGCGCCGAGCGGAAGAAACAATTGCGTCCGGAATGAGAGCCGTTGCCACATTAGGTCAATTCTAACGTGTTTTGGTGGGATTCTCTCTTTCCATTTGTTCCCGCCGGTCTATGAGTCGAAAAACAAGAGAGCGCGCGATGCAAGATACCGCCAGACCGGCGACCAGGGTCCTGATCGTCGACGACCATCCCGTGGTGCTGTCCGGTTGTCGCACCCTGTTCGCCTCCGACCACTCGATCCGTATCGACGAGGCGACCGACGCCAAATCCGGGCATCGCGCCTATGTCAGCAAGCGGCCCGACGTCACCGTGATCGACATCAGCCTGCCTGATGTCTCCGGCTTCGAGCTGATGCGACGCATCCGCAAGGACGATCCGGGCGCCAAGATCATCATGTTCAGCATGAACGACGATCCGGCCTTCGTGGTGCGGGCGGTCGAGCTTGGGGCGCAGGGTTATGTTTCCAAGGGCGACGATCCCAGGATCTTGCTGAAGGCGGTGCGCAAGGTGGTCGCAGGCGACAATTTCATCTCGCCGCAGCTCGCGGAAGCCGTGACGTTTTCCGGTGCGGCGATCAAGGCCAATCCAGCCTCGCAGATGACGCCGCGGGAGCTCGAGATTCTCCGCCTGCTCGGACGCGGCGACAAAATCGTCGAAGTGGCCGAGGCGCTCGGCATCTCCTACAAGACCGTCGCGAACACCACGTCCCTACTCAAGCAGAAGCTCGGGGCTAAAAACCATTCCGATCTGATCCGGATCGCCGTGGAAATCGGGATGAATTGATCTCCCGCCAACGACCGAACCGGCTGCTCCAGGATGCAGCGGTTCGGTCGACGGATCGGTGTCACCATCGGCCGGGCAATGCATAGGCGATGGCCGGCACCCTCCGCCGACCCAATCGGTCGCCGCGGCATTCGTTCCTCAGGCCGGCCATGGTTTCGGGAGAAAACGGCAATATGGAGCGAGTCATTGCACGTATCGGCGACAGAATGCCCTGAGCGCGCCGGGAAAAATAGGAACATCGTTCGTCGCCTGCCGTTTTGGCTCTTGACGATTTGATTGCAGCTGACGAAAGCTTGGGCGAACAGTTTTAGCGGGTCGGGGGACCTGACGAGGCAAACCGGTCTGCACACAACGACAGACCTTCCAAGAGAAGGGCTGCGGCAATGCCGCAGCCCTTTTTCATTGAGCAACGGGAGCGACCGGAAGCGGTTTCCCGATGCCGCAAAACACTTTATGGTGGCCGAAAGCCGCTGGCTGTTAACAAGTATTTTCGTAAAATCAAAGGCTTAACGAGCGGGCTCAGGCTCGGTCGGCCTTTGGAGGGCAGTTTGACTCGTTATATCTCGACCCGGGGCGAGGCCCCCGAACTCGGCTTCTGTGACGTGATGCTCACCGGGCTCGCCCGCGATGGCGGCCTGTATGTGCCGGCCATTTGGCCGCAGCTTTCGGCGCAGGCCATCGCCGGCTTCTTCGGCCGCCCCTATTGGGAGGTCGCGGTCGACGTGATTCGTCCCTTCGCCGGCGGCGAGATCACGGACGCCGAGCTTGGCCGCATGGCCAACGAGGCCTACGCCACCTTCCGCCATCCTGCGGTGGTGCCGCTGCGCCAGATGTCGCCGCACCAGTTCGTGCTGGAGCTGTTCCACGGCCCGACGCTCGCCTTCAAGGACGTGGCGATGCAGCTGATCTCGCGGCTGATGGACCATGTGCTCGCCAAGCGCGGCCAGCGTACCACCATCGTGGTCGCGACCTCCGGCGATACCGGCGGCGCCGCGGTCGAAGCCTTTGCGGGTCTGGAGAATGTCGACCTCATCGTGCTGTTCCCGCACGGCCGCATCTCAGAGGTCCAGCAGCGGATGATGACGACGACGGGTGCGGCCAATGTGCACGCGCTCGCCGTCGAAGGCACCTTCGACGACTGCCAGGCGCTCGTGAAGGGGATGTTCAACAACCATCGCTTCCGCGATGCGACGTCACTGTCCGGCGTCAACTCGATCAACTGGGCGCGTATCGTTGCCCAGGTGGTCTACTATTTCACCTCGGCCGTCGCCGTCGGTGCACCGGCGCGCGCGGTGGATTTCGTCGTGCCGACCGGCAATTTCGGCGACATCTTTGCCGGCTACGTCGCCAAGCGCATGGGCCTGCCGGTGCGCACGCTGCGCATCGCCGCCAACGTCAACGACATCCTGGCCCGCACGCTCAAGACCGGGATCTACGAGGTGCGCGAGGTGCACGCCACGGCGTCGCCGTCGATGGACATCCAGATCTCCTCAAATTTCGAGCGGCTGCTGTTCGAAGCCGGCCAGCGCGATGCGGCTGGTGTGCGTCGCCTGATGGATTCTCTGAAACAGTCCGGACGCTTCGTGCTGCCCGATGCGACGCTGGCCGCGATCCGCGGGGAGTTCGACGCAGGCCGCGCCGACGAGACCGAAACTGCGGCTGCGATCCGCGCCGCCTGGCGCGAGGCGGGCGAGCTGGTCGATCCGCATACAGCAGTGGCGCTTGCGGTCGCCGACCGCGATACGACCGACACGACGGTCCCGAGCGTCGTGCTCTCCACGGCCCATCCGGCCAAATTCCCCGATGCGGTCGAGGCAGCCTGCGGCCAGCGGCCGCAACTGCCTGCCTGGCTCGACGGATTGATGACCAAATCCGAGCACATGAAGGTGATGAAGAACGATCAGGCCGAGGTCGAGCGGTTCGTGCTGTCGGTCAGCCGCGCCGCAAAGCAGGGAGTTGCCGGATGAGCGTCGAGATTTCCAAGCTTGCCTCCGGCCTGACCATCGTCACCGACAAGATGCCCCATCTCGAGACTGCGGCGCTCGGCGTCTGGGCTGGCGTCGGCGGGCGCGACGAGAAGCCGAACGAGCACGGCATCTCGCATCTTCTGGAGCACATGGCGTTCAAGGGCACGACCAAGCGCTCCTCGCGCGAGATCGTCGAGGAGATCGAAGCGGTCGGCGGCGACCTCAATGCCGGCACCTCGACCGAAACCACGTCCTATTACGCGCGGGTGCTGAAAGCCGACGTGCCGCTCGCGCTCGACGTGCTCGCCGACATCCTCGCCAATCCCGTTTTCGAGTCGGACGAGCTGGAGCGCGAGAAGAACGTCATCGTGCAGGAGATCGGGGCTGCGCAGGACACCCCCGACGACGTCGTGTTCGAGCATCTGAACGAGCTCTGCTATCCCGACCAGCCGATGGGCCGTTCGCTGCTCGGCACCGCCAAGACGCTGCGCGGCTTCAACCGCGACATGCTCCGTGGCTACCTGTCGACGCATTATCGCGGGCCCGACATGGTGGTGGCCGCTGCCGGCGCGGTCGATCACAAGCAGGTGGTCGCCGAGGTCGAGAAGCGTTTCGCGGGCTTTGAGGCGACACCGGGACCGAAGCCGCAATCCGCCCAGTTCGGCCAGGGCGGCGCCAAAGTGGTCCACCGCGAGCTCGAGCAGGCGCATCTGACGCTGGCGCTCGAAGGGGTGCCGCAGACCGACCTGTCGCTGTTTTCGCTCCAGGTCTTCACCAACATTCTCGGCGGCGGGATGTCGTCGCGGCTGTTCCAGGAGGTGCGCGAGAAGCGCGGCCTCTGCTACTCCATCTACACCTTCCACGCGCCCTACACCGACACCGGCTTCTTCGGCCTTTACACCGGCACTGATCCCGCCGACGCGCCGGAGATGATGGAGGTCGTGATCGACATCATGAATGATTCGGTGGAAACCCTGACCGAGGCCGAGATCGCGCGGGCCAAGGCGCAGATGAAGGCGGGCCTGTTGATGGCGCTGGAGAGCTGCTCGTCCCGTGCCGAGCAGCTTGCCCGGCATGTGCTGGCCTATGGCCGGCCGCAGACCGTGCAGGAGCTGGTGGCCCGAATCGACGCCGTCAGCGTCGAATCGACCCGGGATGCCGCACGTGCGCTGCTTTCGCGCAGCCGCCCTGCGGTCGTCGCATTGGGCAGCGGCAGGGGGCTGGACACGGCGGTGTCTTTTGCGGAAGGATTGACCCGGGCGCGCGCCAAGGCTCGGCTGCATTAGGAGCCGCGCAGGGGCGCCCCCCCCGGAAGCATCACCATGGCCCTCTTTCGCCTGCCATCCAGTGGACCCGCCGCACTCGTGCCGCGCGGGAACGGGTTGCTGCTGCGCGCTCCGCAGATGTCGGATTTCCTGCAATGGGCTCACTTGCGCGAAAGCAGCCGCGACTACCTCACGCCCTGGGAGCCGATCTGGCCCTCGGACGACCTCACCCGGTCCGGCTTCCGCCGCCGTCTGCGCCGCTATTCCGAGGACATCGCCGCGGATCGTTCCTATCCCTTTCTGATCTTTCGCGAGCTCGACGGCGCCATGGTCGGCGGCATCACGTTGGCCAATGTACGGCGCGGCATCGTGCAGGCCGGCACCATTGGCTATTGGATTGGGCAGCCCTACGCCCATCGCGGCTACATGACCGCGGCCCTGCGGGTGCTGCTGCCGACGCTGTTCGGCGAGCTCAACCTGCACCGGGTCGAGGCCGCCTGCATCCCCACCAATGCGCCGTCGATCCGGGTGCTGGAGAAGTGCGGCTTCTCCCGCGAGGGGCTGGCGCGCCGCTATCTCTGCATCAACGGGATCTGGCAGGATCACCTGCTGTTCGGCCTGCTGCATGAGGATTTTCGCGGCTGAGCCGCCACCTCCTGCGGCCAAAGTCTTGATCGCCCCGCCTTGCTTGCTGCCGTAATTTACCTGCCTTGGGTTCGCCGATTTTGGCGATATAACGGCGCGGGCCGGCCTGCGATCGGCCGGAATGCTGTCATGGAGTATGGGTGTCGATGGTGAAGGAGCTTCGGTCATCGCGGAATGCGTTGCGGCAGGGGACGGCGGTCGCGCTGGCGTTGTCGATTGCGCTCGCGTCCGTTTCGCCGGTGGCGGCCCAGTCCTTGAGCGACCGCTTCAAGAGCCTGTTCGGCGGCAAGTCCGACGAGCCGGCGCAGCCCAAGCCGGCGCCCGCGCCCGGCCAGCCAGCCGATGACGACGTCGATTGCCCGCAGGTCACCGTGCGCGCCGGCGCCTCCACCTATGCGGTTGGCGCCAGCGGCAAGCCGGCTGTCGGCAATGAGATCCGCTTCCAGGCCACGATTACCAAGATGGCGCGCGAATGCGCCCGGAGCGGCGGCGATATTACCGCCCGGATCGGAATCCAGGGCCGTGTCATCGCCGGTCCCGCCGGCGCGCCTGCGACGGTCGAGGTCCCGTTGCGTATTGCCGTGGTGCAGGGCGGCGTCGGCGAGAAGGTGATCGCCTCGAAGGCCTACCGGACCACGGTCGAGATGTCGGAGGGCGGTAGCGTGCCTTTCACCTTCGTCGCCGAAGATCTGGCCTACCCGATCCCCTCAGCCGCGGTCGCAGATTCCTACATCTTCTATGTCGGCTTCGACCCGCAGGCACTCTCGCCCGAGCCGAAGGGGCGGAAGAGGAAGTAATTGGCTACGACCTCAGCTGTCATTGCCCGCCACCGGGTCTCGCCTTCGGCGAGCCCGATGACAGGCTCCGGCGGGCAATCCAGTAATCCGAGACAGCAAGGTTAGAACCGAGGGCCGCGGCGTACTGGATCACCCGCCTGCGCGGGTGATGACACCGTACTTGTTGACGTGGCGTCGAAAACAAAAAAGCCGGCGCTCATCGCGCCGGCTTTTTGATTGGTGAAGGCGAACCCCCTCAGTTCAGCTTCTGCCGAACCTCGTTGATGCCCTTGGCGAGCAGGTCGTCGGCGACCTGGCCCTTGACCGACTGCGACAGGATCGTCGAGGCGGCCTGTACGGCGGCTTCGGCGGCTGCGGCGCGGACATCGGCCAGCGCCTGGGCCTCGGCGAGCGCGATCTTGCTCTCCGCAGTCTTGGTTCTGCGGGCGACGAAGTCTTCCATCTTCGCCTTGGCGTCGGCCGCGATGCGCTCGGCTTCGGACTTGGCATTGGCGATGATGTCGGCAGCCTCGCGCTCGGCCGCGGCACTGCGCGCCTTGTAGTCGGCGAGCACCTTGGCTGCCTCCTGCTTGAGACGTGCGGCGTCGTCGAGCTCGGCCTTGATGCGGTCGGCGCGATGATCGAGCGCGGTCATCGCCGTCTTGAAGATCCCGAGATAGCCGAACACGACCATCAGGATCACGAAGGCGACGGCGACCCAAAATTCAGGTTCGAAGAACATCTCGACTAACCCTTCAAGGACGCATCGACCGCGGCATTGACCGACGCTGCGTCGGGAACGACGCCGGTGAGCTGCTGCACGATCTGGCCTGCCGCATCGGCCGCGATGCCGCGGACGTTGCTCATGGCGGCAGCGCGGGTCGAGGCGATGGTCTTCTCCGCCCCGGCGAGCTTGGCCGCCAATTGCTCTTCCAGCGCCTTGCGCTCGGCGTCCGCCTGCGCATTCGCCTTGTCGCGGGATTCGTTGCCGATCGCCTGTGCCCGCGTGCGCGCCGAAGCGAGCTCGCTTTCATAGGCCTTCAGCGCCGCGTCGGACTGGTCCTTCAGCTTCTGCGCTTCGGCGAGGTCGCCCTCGATTTTGTTCTGCCGCGCCTCGATCGCACCGCCGATGCGCGGCAGAGCGAGCTTGGACACGATCACGTAAAGCAGGACGAAGAAGATCGCGAGCGACACCAGCTGTGAAGCAAAGCTGCTGCTCTCGAACGGCGGAAAACCGCCACCGTGGTGACCACCGTCAGCCTCGGTGTGAGCGCCCGCCGCCGGACCTTTTGCGTCGCCATGACTCTCAGCCATGGAGTTCTCCTGTTGCTGTCACGCGCGCCGTCCCATGGGCTGGAACGGCGCGAAAAACGTCGTCCTCAGAGCGGAACGAACAGCAGCAGCAGCGCGATCAGCAGCGAGAAGATGCCGAGCGCTTCGGTCACGGCGAAGCCGAAGATCAGGTTGCCGAACTGGCCCTGAGCGGCCGACGGATTGCGAACGGCCGCGGCGAGGTAGTTGCCGAAGATCACGCCCACGCCGACGCCCGCACCGCCCATGCCGATGCACGCGATGCCCGCGCCGATAAGTTTTGCTGCTGCCGGATCCATTTTAGACTCCTTGGAAGAAAGATTGCGTTGTGGGTGGAAATTCCCCGGACCGCTCAGTGTCCCGGATGAATGGCGTCGTTGAGGTAGATGCAGGTCAGGATCGCGAACACATAGGCCTGGAGGAACGCGACCAGGATCTCGAGCGAGGTCAGCGCGACCGTGAGCGCCAGCGGCAGCACGCCGCCGACCCAGCCGACGGCGCCGAGCGAGAAGCCGAGCATGGCGACGAAGCCCGCGAACACCTTCAGCGCGATGTGGCCGGCCAGCATGTTGGCGAAGAGACGGACGCTGTGGGAGACCGGCCGCAGGAAGAACGACAGGACCTCGATGAACATGACCAGCGGCAGGATGTAGATGGGGACGCCGTGGGGAACGAAAATCTTGAAGAATTTCAGGCCGTTCTTGTAGACGCCGTAGATCAGGACGGTGAAGAACACCAGGAGCGCAAGCGCCGCGGTGACGATCAGGTGGCTCGACACCGTGAAGGTGTAGGGGATGATACCCACCAGATTCGAGACGCAGATGAACATGAACAGCGAGAAGATCAGCGGGAAGAACTTCATGCCTTCCGCGCCGGCCGTCGAACGGATGGTCGAGGCGACGAATTCGTAGGAGATTTCTGCGACGGACTGCAGACGCCCGGGAATCAGCTGCGTGCCGCTGGCGAGCATCAGGATCGAGATGATCGCCACGGCCACCAGCATGTAGAGCGACGAATTGGTGAAGGCGATCGTATGATTGCCGATATGGCCCAGGGTGAAGAGAGGCTCGATGTTGAACTGGTGGATCGGGTCGATTTTCATCAGCGCGGCATCTCTTGGTCTGCCGGGCAATGCCGGCGGGTCTCGGTCTGCCGGCCGGGCCGGCCCGTACCGGCGAGCCGGCACGATCATTCCTCTCCTGGGGATCGCCTAAGAACCACCGCGCCTGTTTTGACCCGCGCCCGCCGTTCTCACCACATTCACCACGCCGGCGACGAAGCCCAGCAGCAGGAACACGATAAATCCGAAAGGCGACGTCGACAGCAAGCGGTCGAACCCCCAGCCAATCCCCGCTCCGACAACGACGCCGGCGACCAACTCCGAGGATAACCGGAAACCAAGCGCCATCGCCGAGGCTCTGGCCGCTCCGTCTTCACCGTCACCTGCGGGTTGCTCGGTCTTGCTCCGCCGGTCCCGAAGTTCGGACAACCGCTGATCAAGACTTCCGAGCCGTTCGGAAAGCGCAGCTTCCTCGGACGATCTATCGCGATCTCCATTCTCACCGTGTCCCGTGCCCTGTGTCATGCAACGAAGACCCGAAACGCCGCGGCTGAATGGAAATTACGCCCGCCACCCTCAAAAGCCGCGCGGACCATACTGATGGCCTATAATCAAGTCAAGCCAAGTCACGATTGCGTCGCTTTCTGTTATGTATCTGATTTAGTTGATGATATTGGCGCACACAGCAGCGCTGCACACAGCGTGACGCCGCACCGCAGCAGCTCTCCGCATGATCGGCGGATGCAGCCGCCATTTCGCCGCGCTGCCGGGATCAAAGGGACCGTCGCGGTTGTTGAATATCGGTGGTGCGTTTTGGGCGGCGGATGGCCTCGGCGGGTGTAGAATTACGAAAGTGCCACCTGCACATCGTGGCGGAGCGCAAGATGAGACCTGTGACGTCATCCACAACATCATGGTTTGCGGTAGCCGCGTTCGCCGTGGTGATGGTCGTCAGCGGTGGCTTCGCCGCCGCGCAATCCGCTCCCGACAGTGAAAACGGCCGCTACAGCATGACGCCGATCCCCGAGGGCGTGTTGCGGCTCGACACCCGCACCGGCGCCATGTCGACCTGCACCAAGAACGGCGCTGGCTGGGCTTGCTACGCGGTCCCCGACGAGCGGTCCGCACTCGATGCCGAGATCGGCCGGCTTCAGGCCGAAGTCGAGAAGCTGAAGGGTCAGCTCGCGGCCGGGCCGACGGTGTCGGGAAAGATCGACGAGCCGCTGCCGAAATCCGATCCTCTCAAGAAGGCGGAGCCGAAAGCCGCCGAGGGCGAGCGCAAGATCGAGATCCCGCTGCCGAGCGACCAGGATCTCGATCGTGTGATGTCGTTCCTGGAAAGAGCCTGGCGCCGGCTGATCGACATGGCCAACCGCGTGCAGAAGGACGTGTCGGGGAAGATTTGAGGACCCCTTCGCGCGGCCAAAGCATTGAGCTCTTGTAGGGTGGGCAAAGGTGCCTTGCGCCGTGCCCACCATGTTTCCACGATGACGAGGGAAGACGTGGGCACGGCGCTTTGCGCCTTTGCCCACCCTACGGCGCTTCCGGAGGAATTTTCGATGACATTAGGCAAATCGGTAACGCGTTCGGCGCCCTCGTCGGTGCAGGCCACCGCCGTCACATCGTCGCTGCTCACCGTGCAGACGCCGGGCCGCGGCTTCACCGATCTGACCAGCGAGGCAGCCAAGTTCATCGCCGAAGCTCACGCGCGCGACGGCGCGCTGACGCTGTTTATCCGTCACACCTCGGCTTCGCTGACGATCCAGGAGAATGCCGACCCCTCCGTGCTCGCCGATCTCGCCACGGCGCTGTCCCGGCTCGCGCCGGAGAACGCCGGATGGATGCATGACACCGAGGGGCCCGACGACATGCCCGCGCATATCAAGACGATGCTGACGGGAGCCTCGCTCCAGGTCCCGGTCCTGAACGGCAAGCTCGCGCTCGGCACCTGGCAGGCGATCTATCTGATCGAGCATCGCAGCCGGCCGCATCGGCGCGAGGTGGTACTGCAGTTCGTCGGCGCGACGTCATAAGCAAAACGGCCGCGGAATCCGCGGCCGTTCGTGTCTGATCGCCGGAGCCTTGATTCCGGCTGATCTCAACTAGATCTGCTTGATGTCGACGTCCTTGGTTTCCGGCAGGAACAGGAAACCGATCACCAGACTCATCGCGGCAATGGCGACCGGGTACCACAGGCCGGAATAGATGTTCCCGGTAGCAGCCACGATCGCAAACACCGTCGCCGGCAGGAAGCCGCCGAACCAGCCGTTGCCGATGTGGTAGGGCAGCGACATGCCGCTGTAGCGGATTCGGCTCGGGAACAGCTCAACCAGCCAGGCGGCGATCGGCGCGTAGACCAGCGTCACGTAAATCACGAGAATCCAGAGCAGGACCGTCGTCATGACATAGTTGATGTCGTTCGGATCGGCGGAAGCCGGATAGCCATGAGCCTTGATCGCTGCGGGCAAAGCCTTGGCGAAATCGGGCGAGGTGGACGTGAGCGTCTGCTCGCCGATCTTGACCGTCGCCGCCGTGCCCTTCGGCGCATCCTGGTTCTGGTAGTTCACCGACAAGTTCACCAGTGCGGCCTTGGCGATGTCGCAGCCGGTGGTGAACTTCTCAGTGCCGGTTGCCTTGAACTGGAACGAGCACTCGCTGGGGTCGGCGATCACCGTCACTGGCGAGGCTGCCAGCGCTGCTTCGAGCTTCGGATTGGCGAAGTGGGTGATGCCCTTGAAGATCGGGAAGTAGGTCACCATCGCAAGCAGGAAGCCGGCGAGGATGATCGGCTTGCGGCCGATCTTGTCGGACAAAATTCCGAAGATGATGAAGAAGGGCGTGCCCAGGGCGAGCGCAACCACGATCATGATCTGCGCCGGCACGGCCGGTACCTTCAGGGTCTGGGTGAGGAAGAACAGGGCATAGAACTGTCCGCCGTACCACACCACCGCTTCACCGGCCGTGGCGCCAAACAGCGCCAAGATAGCGATCTTGGCATTGCTCCATTCGCCGAAGGCTTCGGTGAGCGGGCGCTTCGAGGTCTTGCCCTCTTCCTTCATGCGCTGGAACACCGGCGACTCGTTCAGGCTCAAGCGGATCCAGATCGAAACCGCCAGCAGGACGCCTGAGAGCAGGAACGGAATGCGCCAACCCCAATCGCCGAATGCCTCTTCGCCCATCGCGGTGCGGATGCCGAGGATCAGCAGCAGCGCCAGAAACAGACCGAGCGTCGCGGTGGTCTGAATCCACGACGTGTAATAGCCACGCCGGTTCTGCGGAGCATGTTCGGCAACGTAAGTCGCCGCACCGCCATATTCACCGCCGAGTGCCAGGCCCTGGATCAGGCGCAGACCAATCAGCACGATCGGCGCGGCGAGGCCCCAGCTCGCATAGCCCGGCAGCAGACCGATGAAGAAGGTGCCGACGCCCATCAGCGTCATGGTGACGAGGAACGTGTATTTGCGGCCGATCATGTCGCCGAGCCGGCCGAAGATCAGTGCGCCGAAGGGGCGGACTGCAAAGCCGGCTGCGAAGGCGAGCAGTGCGAAGATGAAGCCGACATTCGGCGGCACGTTTGAGAAGAAGTATTTTGCCAGGAAGGCGCCGAGCGTGCCGTAGATGTAGAAATCGTACCACTCGAAGACGGTGCCAAGTGAAGAGGCGAAAATGACCTTTCGCTCTTCGCCAGTCATCCCTCGGGTGCGGACGGTCCCGTCCGCGGTCGCAGCCATGGTCATCAGTTTTCGCTCCCCAAACGGTTGTTTCGCAACCCGGCTGCTGTCGGAAAGCCGGGCGACCTGATCGTTAAGGTAACATCGCCGTGAAACCCTCCCCAATACGACTTTTGGCCTTGCGCACTGACGCGCAGCTGACGGTGCTGGTATCGGGTGCGGCGCGGCCGGACGAGGTTGCGGATTAACCCCTTTGCAGCAAAGGGATAATGTGCACTTGCATGCCACGGCCGGGCAGGGAAGAATTGACCCGCCGCCGCATCGACTCGCCGGCCGGTCGCGAACGACAGCAAGAGAACGATGAACGCTCCCACGACCCATCTCGTCATTGCCGATGATCATCCCCTGTTCCGCGATGCGCTGCGACAGGCGGTGGCGGGCGTCCTGACCTCGGCCAGGATCGACGAGGCCGGATCGTTCGAGGATCTGACCAAGCTGCTGGAACAGACCTCCGACGTGGATCTGGTTCTGCTCGACCTCTCGATGCCCGGAATCTCCGGCTTTTCCGGCCTGATCTATCTGCGCGCGCAATATCCGGCGATTCCGGTCGTGATCGTCTCGGCCTCCGACGACAGCGCCACGATCCGCCGCTCGCTCGATTTCGGCGCCTCCGGCTTCATCCCGAAGCGGTTCGGTGTCGAGACGCTGCGCGACGCCATCCTCAAGGTGATGGAAGGCGACGTCTGGGTTCCCGCCGACACCGATCTGTCGGCCGCGTCCGACCCCGACATGACGCGCCTCCGCGATCGCCTGGTGACGCTGACGCCGCAACAGGTCCGGGTCCTGATGATGCTGTCGGAGGGCCTCCTCAACAAGCAGATCGCCTACGAGCTCGGCGTCTCCGAGGCCACCATCAAGGCGCACGTCTCGGCCATCCTGCAAAAGCTCGGCGTCGAGAGCCGCACCCAGGCGGTGATCGCCGCCGCGAAAATCGCCGGCGGCCAATGGAAGCAGGGCACCCCGACGGGGTGAGGGCCGGTCATATCCGTCATCCTGAGGTGCCGGAGCGTAGCGGAGGCCTCGAAGGATGAACGGCCCGGCTGTCTCCTTGGCCGTTCATCCTTCGAGGCTCCCGGCGCGATGCTGCGCATCGTGTCACTCGCGCCTCAGGATAACGAGCCGGATACGGCGCATTGGCAGTGCCATTATCGTCATAATGTTCGTAGAAGCGTGCTGGCGGCGCGGATGTCCGCCGAGTCCGAGCGCTCGACAAAGCTATCAAGGGCCGATCGAAGTGATCGCTTCGCCTCCTCGCGCTGCCCGCGTTCGGCAAATAGCCCGGCAAGATCGATCGCGGCCCGCAGCTCCCAGGCTTTTGCGCCTTTGCGGCGACTCAAATCCAGGGATTGCATCAAATAGACCTCTGCTTGCTCAGACTTCGGCTGCGGTAGCGACAACAGAACTCTGCCTTTCATCCGCAAGAGCTCCGGCATGTAGAGGTGATCGCCGCTTTGCTCGACGAGGCGGATCGCATCATCGACCAGGCGCGCACTCTGCTCGATCTGTCCGAGTGCCAACAAGCCCTGAACCATCGCGACGTTGAAGGTCGTGGTGAGCAGCTCGTAGCCGGCGTCGTGGAGCTCGCGCAGACAAGCCCTGATCGTCTCGACGCCGGCGGCGGCGTTTCCCCGCCGGATTGCCAGCTCGCCTTTGACGCCTCGGCCGACCGCGAGGTACGGGCCCATCGAGCGCGATTCGGCGTGTGCGATGAAGCGGTCGATGTTCGCTTCCGCGCCGTCGAGGTCTCCGTTCCAGAGGTCGATCGAGACCGCCCAGATCAGCGCGATGCAGAGCGTGATCGGATGATCCATCTGCGCGGCTTCGGTGACCGTCTGCCGCGCCAGCCGCTGCGCCTGCGCGGGCCGGCCCTGCAGCCAAAGCTCTCGTGCGAGCGAAATGCCGGCCCGGTTGCGATGATCGAAGCCGTAGACCGTGCTGATCCGTTCCGTGCCCGGCCCCTGCCAGGCGGCCTCCAGCATCGTCAGCGCATCGCGATGCTCGCCGGCCAGATGCAGCGAGACGCCCAGAAGCGAATGGGCGAGTGCGATCGAGGCCGCATCGCCGAGCGCCTCGGCGACGGCAAGGCTCTGCCGGGCGTAACCGAGCGCGGCGTCGAACTCTCCCATCCGCTCGTGGAAGATATGCATGCGGCCGAGCAGCTGGAGCCGGTTGATCTCGTCGCCACGCGCCTCGGCGATCGCAAGGCCCCGGCTCAGGGCGGCGCGCGCCGCTTCGCTGCCGCCCCGCGTGAACATCAAGGTGAGGCCGAGGGCAGCCTGGATGTGCATTTCCTCAGTGCTGCCGCGCGAGGAGGGATCGATCGCAAGCAGCGCCCGTTCCGACCAACGCCGGCATTCGATCAGGAGCGACATGGCGAGGAAGATCGGTGCCGCCGCAGCGACGAGCGCAATGCCGATACTGGCGTTGCCGTTCGTGCCGAAGCACCAGTCCAGCGCGGCGCGCACGTTGTGAAGTGCGGAGAAGTGGATCGCCCGTTCGTCGGCGCTCGGCACCATGGCCCATGTCGAGCCGGCCTGCTCCAGCCATTGCCGGTAGTAGGTGGCATGACGTGCGGCGAGTGCCGCGTCGTTCGGCTCGATCTCGAGCAAATAGGCGCGCGTGGTGTCGAGCAGGCGGTAGCGCATCATGGCGCCGATCGGTCGCGGCGCGACCATGGACTTGGCGACGAGGCTGTCGATGGCGTCGAACAGGTGGGAGCGATCGACGCGTTCGTCCGGCACGACCTCGAGTGCGGCGTCGATGGTGAAGTGCCCGGCGAACACCGCAAGCCGGCGCAGCACCAGGCGCTCGGTGTCGGACAGGAGCTCGTAGCTCCAGTCCAGGGTCGCCTGCAACGTCTTCTGTCGCGGCGGCGCGGTGCGCTGGCCCTGCCAGAGCAGATTGAGGCGTTCGTCGAGCAGCGTTGCCGTCTGCTCCAGGCCATAGGCTTCGACCCGTCCGGCGGCGAGCTCGATCGCCAGGGCCATGCCGTCGAGCTTGCGGCAGATCCTTGCGATGATCGCGGCATTGGCATCGTCGAGCGCGATCTGCGCGCCGCTGGCGGTGGCACGTTCGAGGAACAGTTGCAGGGCGGGATAGGTCCGCGCGGCAGCGACCGTGAGCCCGGAGCCGTCCGGCGGAACGGCGAGCGGCGCCAATCGATAGACCTGCTCGCCCTCGACGCGCAGGGCTTCGCGGCTCGTGGCCAGGATATGGACATGCGGCGCGGCGTGGAAGATCTCCGCAGCCAGCGGCGCCACGGCAGTGATGACGTGCTCGCAATTGTCGAGGATCAGCAGCATCCTCTTGTCGTGGAGATGCGCGAGCAGTGCGGGCAAGGGATCGTCGGTCTGCGCCGGCAAGCCCAGCATCAGCAGGATCGAGGTGATCACGAGATCGGGATCGCTGAGCGCGGCAAGATCGACGAAGTGAGCGGCATCGGCGAAGGTCTCGAGCAGGTCGTGCGCGATCGCGATCGCCACGGCAGTCTTGCCGACGCCGCCGGGGCCGGCGATCGTGACGAAGCGCGAGGCGATGAGTTTGTCCGAGACGGCGGCGATCGCATCGTCGCGTCCGACCATCCGTTGCAGCCGGTTCGGCAGCTTCACCGGCGACAGGCCACCCTGCGGCGCCGGGCGCCGCTCTGCCGGGATAGCGGCCTGCGAGATCGGCGCCACGAAGCAATAACCGCGGCCGGACAGCGTGGTGATGTAGCGTGCGCCGTCCTTGCCGTCGCCGAGCGCCTTACGAAGAGCTGCGATGTGAAAACGCAAACTGGCTTCTTCAACGGTCAGGCCGGGCCACACCAGCGCCATCAAATCCCACTTGCTGACGACCTGGTTCGGCCGCGACATCAGCGCGATCAGCATGTCGAAGGCTTTCGCGCCGAGCGGCAGCGCGACGCCGTCGCGCGTCACCAGCCGTTCATGCGGCGTCACGGTGAATGGCCCGAACGATAGGGCTCGCACCGCAGACCCGGCCGGTTCAGTCATGGCGAAATCCTGATCCTTTCCGGGGGCCCCGATAGCAGATGGTTGTGATCGGGCAAGGCGTCTCCCTGCATCGGCATCAGACCGTGGATGCAGGCCTTTGTGAGGCGCGCGAACTGAGGCCTCACAACTTCTCACAACTCCAAACGGGTGTCCTGCGGCAGCCGCTGCTAGTCAGTTGCGCGACGGCAAGGAGAGCTTCATGACGCAAGCGGCAAAATTGCTTTACACGGCCAAGACACACACCAGCGGCGGTCGACACGACGGCATATCGCGCAGTTCCGACGGTCGCCTCGACGTCAAGCTGTCGCCGCCGGGCCGTGCAGGCATCGGCACCAATCCCGAGCAATTGTTCGCGGCCGGCTGGTCGGCCTGTTTCGAAGGCGCGATGGAGATCGCCGCGCGCAAGCGCAAGATGGATATTCCCAGGAAGTGCGCGATCGATGCGGAGATCGATCTCGTGCTCGACGAGGGCGCGTACTCGCTGAGGGCGCGCCTCAATGTCAGTCTGCCGGGTCTCGATCGCGAGATCGCGCGCGGCATCGTCGATGAAGCGCATCAAACCTGCCCCTATTCCAAGGCCGTCCGCGGCAACATCGACGTCACGGTCGCGCTGATCTGACGCACCATCATCTACCCCAAAGGGAGCACCACCATGAAGCAGATCATCGACCAGCATCGCCGCAAGTTCTTTGGCGTCGCTGCGGGAACCGTTGCCATTGGTCTCGGCGTGATCGACCTCGCCCGCGCCGAGACGGAAGCGCCGCGATCCTCCGCATCGAATGCGTCCTTCGGCACGATCAAGCAGATCGATGCCGGCGTTCTCAGCGTCGGCTATGCGGAGGCGGGTCCCTCGAACGGTCCCGTAGCGATCCTGCTGCACGGCTGGCCCTACGACATTCACGCCTTCGTCGATGTCGCGCCGATCCTGGCAAAGGCCGGTTATCGCGTGATCATTCCTTATCTGCGCGGCTATGGCACGACGCATTTCCTCTCCAGCGAGACGCCGCGCAACGGCGAGCCAGCTGCGATGGCCGCGGACATCATCGCGCTGATGGACAAGCTCGATATCAAGAAGGCCGTTGTCGCTGGCTTCGACTGGGGCGCGCGCACCGCGGACATCATCGCCGCGCTGTGGCCGGACCGCTGCCGCGCGCTGGTATCGGTCAGCGGCTATCTGATCGCCAGCCAGGCCGCAGGCAATGCACCATTGCCGCCGCAGGCCGAGCTGCAATGGTGGTATCAGTTTTATTTCGCGACCGAGCGCGGCCGCGCCGGATACGAGAAGTACACGCACGATTTCGCCAGGCTGATCTGGAAGCTCGCCTCGCCGCAGTGGAAGTTCGACGACGCCACCTTCGATCGAAGCGCGGCGGCGCTCGACAACAAGGATCATGTCGCGATCACGATCCACAATTACCGCTGGCGGCTCGGGCTTGCCCAGGGCGAGGCCAAATACGAGCATCTCGAAAAGAAGCTCGCGGCAGCTCCCATCATCGACGTGCCGACGATCACGATGGAAGGCGACGCCAACGGCGCGCCGCATCCCGACCCGAGCGCCTATGCCAAGAAATTCTCAGGCCGATACGAGTTTCGCCTGATCGCCGGCGGCATCGGCCACAATTTGCCGCAGGAAGCACCGCAAGCCTTTGCCAAGGCCGTCATCGACGCCGATGGCGCCTGAGCATCTGTCAGCATCTCGGTCCAGCCGGGCTGGACCGAGGATCGCCCGTCGAACCCAGCTTGATGAAACGTCATGACACCAACCGAACCTGAAAAGAAGAAATCTCCCTACGCCACGATGATCGTGCTGGCGATGGTTCTCCTCGTCATTCTCCTGACCTGCGTGCCGTATCTCGTCACGATTGCCTCCGCGGAAGGGCCGGTGGAACGCAGCGCGGCGGACGCCTCGCCGATCTTCGGCGTCACGATCCCGCCGGGCTACAAACAGTGGGAACTGATCGCGCCGGCCGAAGAGGCGGCGCCGCTCGACGAACTTCGCGCCGTGGTCGGCAACCAGACCGCAATCGACGCCTATCAGGCCGGAAAGCTTCCGTTCCCAGACGGCACCATTCTGGTCAAGCGCGCCTGGAAGCGCAAACAGTCCCCCGAGTTTGCGTCCGCGACGATTCCCGGCGCTGCCACCACGGTCCAGGTGATGGTCAAGAACTCCAAAAAATACGCCGCCACCGGCGGCTGGGGGTTTGGCCGTTTCATCGACGGCAAGCCGGTCGACGCGGCCCAGCATCGCACCTGCTTCGCCTGCCATGAAGCGCGCGCCGAAGGACGCGATTACGTCTTCACGCGGCTGGCACCCTAGCAAGAGGACCCGCTGGCCTTCACCAGTCAGGCTGCTTCACTCCGCCGCCACCATCTGCTGCGTGCGCCACTGGCCGAGCAGGGCGCGGAGCGAGGCTGGCTTCACCGGCTTGTTGAGCACGGCGATCTTCTCGTCGCGCGCAGCTATTTGCACGGCGGGACTGCGATCGGCGGTGATCAGGATGGCGGGAATGCCGTCGCCGAAGCGGCGGCGGATGTCGCGGATGGCGGCGATGCCGTTGCCGCGGTCGAGATGATAGTCGACGAGCAGGCCGGTGACGCGTCGTCCGGCGGCCTCGATCGCGGCGATCGCGCCCTCGGGGTCGGCGACCGCGATCACCTCGGCGTCCCAGGCCTTCAACAGCGTGCGCATGCCGTCGAGGATCGCCGCATCGTTCTCGATGCAGACGATCAGCGCGCCCGAGATCGGCGTGCGCGCCAGCGGCGTCGCGCTGGTCACGGCCGCGGTGTGGGTGATCGCCTTCGCCGTCGGCACGGTTACGGAGAATACCGAGCCGCCGCTTGCATTGCCGTCGATGGCGATGCCGTGCTTGAGCACGCGTGCCAGCCGCTCGACGATCGAGAGCCCCAGCCCGAGGCCACGTGCGATTCGAGCGCCCTGCTCCAGGCGGTGGAATTCCTTGAAGATCTCGGCGCGCTTGACCGACGGGATGCCGACGCCGGTGTCGTAGACGCAGATCTTGAGCGAGGCGCCGCGGCGGCGGCAGCCGACCAGCACGCGGCCGCGCGGGGTATACTTGATTGCGTTGGAGATCAGGTTCTGGAGCAGGCGCCGCAGCAGGAGCCGGTCCGACTCGACAGGCAGCGAGCAGGGCACGAAGGCGAGCTCAAGGCCCTTGGCGCGCGCGATCGGCGCGAACTCGATCTCCAGCGAGCGCATCAAATCGGCCATCTTGAAGCTCGAGATCGAGGTCGTCATCGCGCCGGCATCGAGCCTGGAGATGTCGAGCAGCGCACCGAGGATTTCCTCGATGGCCTGGAGCGACTCGTCGATGTTCTCGACCAGCCGGGTCTCCTCGCCATTGTGCTGGCGCTCGACAAGGCTGGTGATGTAGAGCCGCGCCGCATTCAACGGCTGCAGAATGTCGTGGCTGGCGGCAGCGAGGAAGCGCGTCTTGGAGATGCTGGCATCCTCCGCCGCGCTCTTGGCCAGCGCCAGCTCCGAGTTCAGCCGCGTCAATTCCTCGGTGCGGTCGCGGACGCGCTTTTCCAGCGTCGCATTGGCACGCTCCAGCGCTTCTGCCGCCTCGAAGGTGGGCGTGACGTCGGTGAAGGTGATGACGAAACCGCCGCCGGGCATGCGATTGGTGAGCACCTCGATCACCATGTGGCGCTCCGGCAGGCGTTCGAGATAGGGCTCGCTGTCGGTGGTGTAGGCGACAAGCCGCTGTTCGATCATCGCCTCGCGGTCGCCCGGCTCGGGCGGATCGCTCACGCCCATGAATTCCAGGATTTCACGCAAGGGCGTACCGAACTGGATGAAATGCGGGGGGACGTTGAGCAGATCGCCGAACTGCCGGTTGGAGCAGATCAGTTGCAGATCGGCATCGAACACTGCGATGCCCTGGCGGACATGGTTGAGCGCGGTCTGGAGGATCTCGCGGTTGAAGTGCAGCGCCGCATGGGAATCGTCGAGCAGCTTTAGCGCGGCCTTCGCCGAGACCGTCCGCTTGCGCAGGAGCAGCGACATCACGAGGCGCGAGGATGCGGCTCCGATCGAGGACGCGATCAGGTGCTCGGCGTGCTGCAACAGCTCGAAATCGGCGGGCGCCCCGGACTCCAGCCGGACATTGCGCCGCGCCGAGAAGGCCTCGAACGAATGGCGGGCGCGGTCGGGCCCGAGATATTGCGCCACCGTGGTCTGGATGTCCTGCACGGTGACGGTGGTGCGCCAGCGGCGGAAGCTCGGGGAGATCGGCGCGAGCGTGTTGGGGACAAACAGGTCGGCCTGCACCAGCTCGATCGAAGACGGTCGGCGCGCCAGCGAGAGGAGTACGTAGGTGAGAATGTTGAGCGACAGCGACCAGATGACGCCGTGCATCAGCGGCGGCAGATCGGCGCCGAACAGCGCCTGTGGCCGCAGCGCCTCGATTCCGAACGGTCCGTGCTGGAGCAGCAGGATGCCCGTCGTCGAGGTATCCATGAAGCTCGGAATGAACAGCGTGTAGAGCCACACCACGAAGCCGACCAGCATCCCGCCGATCGCGCCGCGCGCCGTCGCCCGCCGCCACAGCAGCCCGCCGAAGAAGCTTGGTGCAAGCTGGGCGATGGCGGCAAACGACAACAGGCCGATCGCTGCGAGCTGGGTGTTGCCGAGCGCGCGATAGTAGAAATAGGCCATCACCATGATGGCAAAGATCGCAAGCCGCCGCGAGCGCAGCAGGAAATCGCTGAAATCGGCGCCGCCGGTGCGCCCCTCCGGCCGTCGTTGCAGCACCAAGGGCACCACGAGGTCGTTCGAGACCATGATGGAGAGCGCGACGCATTCGACGATCACCATGGCGGTCGCCGCCGACAGTCCGCCGACGAAGACGGCGACGCTGAGCAGATTCGCGCCGCCCTCGATCGGCAGGGCCAGCACGTACATATCGGGGTCGGCGGTGCCGAACGGGAAGCTGACGAGGCCGGCCAGCGCGATCGGGATCACGAACAGATTGATGGCGACGAGATAGAGCGGGAACAGCCAGCGCGCGCGGCCGACCTCGGCGTCGGACGAATTTTCCACGACGCTGACGTGGAACTGGCGCGGCAGCATCATGATCGCGCACAGCGACAGCAGCGTCATGGTCAGGAAGTTACCGATCGACGGCGAGTAGTTGATGGCGCGCACCGCCTCCGGCGTCTTCATAGCGCGCTCGATCAGCTCCTGCGGCGAGAACATCCAGAAGGTGACGAAGATGCCGGCGGCGAGGAAGGCGACCAGCTTGACGATGGACTCGGTCGCAACCGCCAGCATCAGGCCGTGCTGGTGCTCGGTGGCGTCGGTATGGCGGGTGCCGAACAGCACCGCGAACGCCGCCATCGCCAGCGTCACCATCAGTGCCATGTCGCCGAGGATCGGGATGTGGGAGAAGGCCTGGTCTTCGCTCAGGATCGTGCCGAGCGAGGAGGCCACCGCCTTGAGCTGGAGTGCGATATAGGGCACCGAGCCGATGATGGCGATCAGCGCCACGGTGGCCGCCACCGCCTGGCTCTTGCCGTAGCGCGCGCCGATGAAATCGGCGATCGAGGTGATGTTGTGGGCTTTGGCGAGCTGGATCACGCGCCGGAGCACACCGGCGCCGAGCCCAATCATCAGGATCGGACCGAGATAGATCGCCAGGAAGTCGGTCGAGGTGCGGGTGGCGAAGCCGACCGAGCCGAAGAAGGTCCAGGAGGTGCAGTAGATCGCCAGCGACAGCGGGTAGATCAGCCCGGAGGCGCGGCCAGGCCCGGCCGGCGAACGGCGGTCGCCGTGGCTCGCCACCAGGAACAGAAAGCCGATGTAGCCGAAGGCGGCGGCGATCACGCCCCAGTCGTGCAGCATGGCGAGCGCGCTTCTCCCTGGGCGCTGGCAGCGCCCGATCTCATTTTCCCTGCAAATCTAGCGCGTTGAAAGGTCGCAAGCGACAGCGAAATGCCCGGTGGGGCCGGGAACTGGGGGTTGTCGTTAAGCCTTAGCGCCAGCGGCCGGCCCTCACCCTCCCCTGGAGGGGGAGGGTCGATCGCGCGCAGCGCGAGCGGGGTGGGGTGATCTTTCCACACGGGCAGCGTTCGAGGTGGAGAGACCGTCACCCCACCCCGTCTCACATTTCGCTGCGCTCAATGTGCGCTCCCCCTCCAGGGGAGGTGAAAGGAGCGCCTACTCCGCCGCCAGTGACTTCTGGCGCAGCGGCAGGCCGAGACGATCCCACACTTGCAGCAGAGCCTCGGCCAGCTGATCGATCAGGCCGTCATCGTGATAGGGCGAGGGCGTGATGCGCAGCCGTTCGGAGCCCTTGGCGACGGTCGGATAGTTGATCGGCTGGATATAGATGCCGTGCTGCTCGAGCAGCAGGTCGGAGGCCTGCTTGCACTTCTCGGGATCGCCGACGAACAGCGGCACGATATGGGTGTCGCTCGACATCACCGGCAGGCCGGCGGCATTGAGGATCGCCTTGACGCGGGCGGCGCGGTCCTGGTGGCGCTCACGCTCCCAGTTCGAGGTCTTCAGATGCTTGATCGCGGCGGTTGCGGCCGAGCAGATCGCCGGCGGCAGCGCGGTGGTGAAAATGAAGCCCGGCGCATAGGAGCGCACGGCGTCGATGATCTGGCCGTTGGCGGCGATGTAGCCGCCGAGGCAGCCGAAGGCTTTCGCCAGGGTGCCTTCCAGAACGTCGATGCGATGCATGACGCCGTCACGCTCGGCGATGCCGCCGCCGCGCGGGCCGTACATGCCGACCGCGTGGACCTCGTCGACATAGGTCATCGCGCCGTATTTCTCGGCGAGATCGCAGATCTTGGCGAGCGGGGCGACGTCGCCGTCCATGGAATAGAGGCTCTCGCAGACAATCAGCTTCGGCCGATTCGGGTCGGCCGCCTTCAACAGCTCCTCGAGATGCGCCAGATCGTTGTGGCGGAACACGACCCGCTCGCAGCCGGAATGGCGGATGCCCTCGATCATCGAATTGTGGTTGAGCTCGTCCGACAGAATGAGGCAGTTCGGAATGAGCTTTGCGATGGTCGGGATGCCGGTCTGGTTCGAGACATAGCCCGAGGTGAACAGCAGCGCGGCTTCCTTGGCGTGGAGATCGGCGAGCTCGGCCTCGAGCTGCACCAGCGGATGATGCGTGCCGGCGATGTTGCGGGTGCCGCCGGCACCGGTGCCGACGCGGGTTGCGGTCTCGACCATGGCGCCGACCACCTTCGGGTGCTGGCCCATGCCGAGATAATCGTTGGAGCACCAGATCACGACGTCGCGCTTGCCCTTGGGCGAGTGCCAGACCGCGTGCGGGAACCGGCCGGCCGTGCGCTCGAGATCGGCGAACACGCGGTAGCGCCGCTCGGTGTGGAGACGGGCGAGGGCGGAACTGAAGAACTCGTTGTAATCCATCGGCAAAACCTGCAGCGGAAACCTGGCCCAAGGCGGCCGTCCAATTTTTAGAGCTTTTCCAGCTCCGATGTCCATGCGCCTGCGCACATTTGCGGCAAGGCGAGCGTGCCAATTGATAACGCCGGTCCGGCGGCGATTGTTGATTTGGATCAACCGCCTAGCACAGGCCCGCCGGCCGGGACCGGCACCGGGGGAGGGCAGGGGCTGCCATGGACATTTTGTCCATGACGCGCGCTCCGTCCATGATTGAAGAGTCGGTCGCGCCGACGCCCATAGCCTCGTCCCGAGGCAGGGCGCGGGTCGGTCGTGCCGACAGCTCATGCGAAAGGACGCCCCGATGAAACGTGTGATGATCCTCAACGGTCCCAACCTGAACCTGCTCGGCGTGCGCGAGCCGCACATCTACGGCACGACGACGCTGGCGCAGATCAACGCGAGCTGCGAGGCAGCCGCCGCAGAGCTCGGGCTCAAGTTGACCTTTCACCAGTCCAACCATGAGGGCGTGCTCGTCGATTGGATTCAATCGGCGCGGCAGGATGCCGAGGCTATCATTATCAATCCCGCCGGCTTTTCCTTCACCTCGGTGGCGATCATGGACGCGATCAAGATATTCGAAGGCCCGGTGCTGGAAGTCCACATCTCCAACATCCACGCCCGCGATGAATATCACCGCCACTCGAGGATCTCCTTCGTGGCGACCGGCGTGATCTGCGGGTTGGGCCCATACGGCTATATCGCGGCGCTGCAGGCGATCGCGAATATGAAGTGAGTTTGTTGCTGCGGCGACGGTCTGCTCCCTCGCCCCGTTCTTATGGGGAGAGGGTTGGGGTGAGGGGCCGCTCCGCAATCACGGTGAGAGTCGGACTCGCGGAGACTCCCCCTCACCCGCCACGCTTCGCGTGTCGGCCTCTCCCCGCAGGCGGGGGAGGCGAAAAACTCACGTCGTCCTGAACCGCAACACGCCGTCCTGCGTCTCGGCCGTCAGCCGGCCCTCGACGATCATGTAGTTGACATGGGCGACCAGTTCGCCGGCGGCAAAGCCCATCTGGTGCTCGTCCAGCACATGCTTGTTGAACACGACCGGCACCAAGGCGCGCGAAGTCTGCGGTATCTCGCGGCAGGCCTCCGCGATCAGGCGGCAGCGCTCCTCGTGGTGATCGGCGAGCTGCTTGATGCGGGTCTTGAGCCCGTAGAACGGCACGCCGTGGCCAGGCAACACCAGCACGTCATAGGGAAGCGTCGTGGTGAGGCTGGCAAGCGAGGCCAGATATTCGCCGAGCGAGTTCTGGTCGGGCTCGACCGCCCAGACGCTGACATTCGGCGAGATCTTGCTCAGCACCTGGTCGGCGGAGAGAAACAGCTTGTCGTCGGCGCAATACAGCATCACCTGGTCGAGCGCGTGGCCGCCGCCGGTGATCACCTTGAAGCGGCGCGAACCGATCACGACGTCGTCGCCGTGGGAGATGCGGCGGTAGGACGGCGGCAGCACCGAGACGCGCTTGAGATAATCCTGGCCGCGGCCGAGCAGTTTTTCGGTGAGCGATTCGTCCATGCCATGGCGGCGGAAGAACAGCCGCTGCGCCTCGCGCCGCTCCTCGGTGCCGCGGTTCTGGTGATAGACCGATTGCAGATATTCGACCTGCGACATCACCAGCGGGCAGTTGAACCGTTCGACGATCCACCCGGCGAGACCTACATGATCGGGGTGCGAGTGGGTGACGATCAGGCGCGTGATGTTGACGCCCTTCAGCGGCCCGTCGAACAGTTTTGTCCAGGCCTCGACCGTCTCCTCGTTGCCGAAACCGGCATCGATCATCGCATAGCCGTCGCCATCGGCGAGCAGGTAGATATTCACGTGGTTGAGGCGAAACGGCAGCTTCAGCCGCGCCCACAGCACACCGGGCCGCACCTCGACCACTTCTTCGGGGCCGGGATGCTGTTCCCAGGGGTAACGCAGAGCCTCGGCCGAGGACTGCGCGATGTCGGTTTTCGAGTTCATGCTACCGGCTTAACCCCGCCGCGCGCGGGGCGCCAGCCGAAAAAGGATGCCTGGCGGCCGCCGCATGGCCGTCATACCGGCGTGTTTTTCCGTGATGTGGGACAGTCGCGCCCCGAGCTCGGTTACCTCTCCCGCTTGCGGGGGAGGTCGGCGCGAAGCGCCGGGTGGGGGCTCTCTCCTCGCGGGACATTCCCAGTGCGTTGCGAACTGTCCCATTGCGGAGGCACCCTCACCCCAACCCTCTCCCGCAAGCGGGAGAGGGAGTGCAGCCCCGATGTGGCCGGCGTCTTACGCCGCCCGCATGTTGTTGAGGAACGCGTCGATCTCCCCGCGCAGCATGTCGGCCTCGCGGCGCAGTGCGTCGGAGGCGCCCAGCACTTCGCTCGCCGCAGCGCCGGCCTCGGCGGATGCCGTGGAAACGCCGACGATGTTGCTGGAGACCTCGCTGGTGCCGCCGGCAGCGTGCTGGATGTTGCGGGCGATCTCGCGGGTGGCGGCGCCCTGTTGCTCGACGGCCGCCGCAATCGTCGTGGTGACGTCGTTGATCTCGCCGATGATCCGGCCGATGCCCTGGATGGCGCCGACTGCCGAGGTCGTGATCTCCTGCATGCTGGCGATCTGGGTGCGGATCTCCTCGGTCGCCCTGGCGGTCTGGCTCGCGAGACTCTTCACCTCGGAGGCGACCACTGCGAAACCGCGGCCGGCCTCGCCCGCGCGTGCCGCCTCGATGGTGGCGTTGAGGGCGAGCAGGTTGGTCTGCGAGGCGATGGTCTGGATCAAATCGACGACGACGCTGATGCGGCTCGCGCTGTCGGCGAGGCTCTGCACGGTCGTGTCGGTGGCGCCGGCCTCGTCGACCGCCTTCTTGGCGATTTCCGCAGAGGTGACCACCTGGCGGCTAATCTCGGCGATCGAGGATGACAGCTGCTCGGTGCCGGCCGAGACGGTCTGCACGTTGACCGAGGTTTCCTCCGCGGCGGAGGCGACCGCGTTCACCAGCGCGTTGGACTGGTCCGCGGTATTCGACATGCTCTGCGCGGTCGATTGCATCGAATTGGCCGACTGCGCGAGATTGTCGAGCGCGGAACGCACCGTGCTTTCGAACTCGGCGATCTTCGCTTCCATGCGCGCCGCACGCTCGGCTTTCGCGACACGATCCTTGTCCTGCTCGCTGGCGAGCGCCCGGGCTTCGATCATGCTGTCGCGGAACACGTGAAGCGTGTCGGTCATCGCACCGATCTCGTCATTGTGCTTCGCGCGTGCGATCTCGGTGTCGAGATCGCCGGCTGACAGCAGCTGCATGGCGCGCTGCAGGCCGCTGATGCGGCGCAGAATGTTGCGGCCGACATAGAGCCAGACGAACAGCGCCGAACCGACAAGCATCATAGCGCCCAAAGCCAGCATCGCGATGGTCGCGAGCGAGATGTCCTGGCGGGCCTGGAAGGTCGATGCGTTGGTCTCCTTCTGCACGCCGTCGACGAGCTGCTGCACGCTGATGCCGAGGCCGACATTGAGCTTGCGCGTCTCGTCCAGGATGGTCTGGCCGTAGTCGACGGAGTCGAGCTCCTTCTCACGCAAATTGAATACGCCGGTCTTGCCGGTGCCGAGCGCGAGCAGCTTTTCCGCCGTCTCGCGCAGCATCTTGGTGCCCTGATTGTTCGGCAACAAATCGAGGTTGGACCGCAGGCGTCCCTGCGCCGTC